>NZ_JACGVV010000018.1:0-82546 GCF_014077405.1 Colwellia sp. BRX10-9
CTACAAAAATAACAATAACAATAACAATAACAATAACAATAACAATAAAAAATATTAAGGGGTATGTATGGATTTTGCCGCATTTAGAGGGGTAATAGGCATATTTGTTTTATTAGCCATTGCCTATGGAATTTCTAAAAGTAGAAAGGACATTAATTTTCGTACGGTAGGTTTTGCATTTTTGCTGCAACTATTACTTGGTGCGTTTGTTTTATATGTCCCCTTTGGCAAAGACGTATTGGCCACGATTACTTCAAGTGTTCAAAGTGTTATTGATAGTGCCAAGGTCGGTATTAACTTCCTCTTTGGTGGCTTAGGCACAGACGCTATGTACGAGAATGGTGTTGGTTTTGTCTTTGCTGTACGTGTTTTACCTAATATTATTTTCTTTTCTTCATTAATCGCCGTACTTTATTATCTTGGCATTATGCAGTGGGTTATTAAAATTATTGGTGGTAGTTTACAAAAACTGTTAAAAACCAGTAAACCCGAGTCACTATCAGCGACTGCCAATATCTTTGTTGGTCAAACAGAAGCCCCCTTAGTTGTTCGACCTTACATTGCTAAAATGACTCAGTCTGAACTATTTGCCATTATGGTTGGTGGCTTAGCCTCTGTTGCTGGTTCTATTATGGCGGGTTATGCGGGTTTAGGCATAGAGCTTAAATACCTAATAGCGGCGTCGTTTATGGCGGCACCGGGTGGCTTACTGATGGCTAAAATTATTTGCCCTGAAACAGAGCCTGAAAAAATTGTTCAAGACTCGATAGACTTTGATGAAGGCGATGAAAAGCCTGCTAATGTTATTGATGCTGCTGCATCTGGCGCGGCATCTGGATTAAAACTAGCGGTGAATGTGGGTGCGATGCTATTAGCTTTTATTGCTTTAATTGCTCTCCTCAATACCATTGTTGGCGGTATTAGTGGTTTATTCGGCTACGATAATATTACCATCGAACTTATTTTAGGCTACGTGTTTGCTCCCTTCGCTTTCATTATTGGTGTACCGGTTAATGAAATGCTACAAGCAGGTAGTTTTATCGGCCAAAAAGTTGTGGTCAATGAATTTTTTGCTTATGTTAATTTTGTTGAAATTAAAGATACACTTTCTCCGGTAACCCAAGCCATCGTCACCTTTGCATTGTGCGGCTTTGCTAACTTATCTTCCATCGCAATTTTGTTAGGTGGTATTGGTTCAATGGCGCCTAGTCGCCGACGTGATATCGCACGACTTGGTATGCACGCAATGTTAGCGGCAACCTTAGCTAATTTAATGAGCGCAGCTATTGCTGGCGTATTCATTTCTTTATAAATAATTGATAGGAAAATAAACGTTATGTCTGACCTTAAAGCCATCGCTCAACGCGCACTTTCGTTAATTGATTTGACAAGTTTAACCGATAGCGAAACAGAAGAAGAAATTATAGCCTTGTGTCAACAAGCAAATTCTATCGGTGGCGTCACTGCTGCTATCTGTATTTTTCCTCGCTTTGTGCCTTTGGCAAAAAAGACGTTAAAAGCGCAACAAACACCACAGATAAAAATTGCTACCGTCACTAACTTCCCGCACGGTAATGATGATATAGATATCGCATTAGCTGAAACACAAGCCGCTGTCGCATACGGCGCCGACGAAGTCGATTTAGTTTTTCCTTACCGAGCACTAATGGAAGGTAATGAAGCGATTGGTTTTGATATGGTCAAAGTGTGTAAACAAGCTTGTGGTGAATTTGCTAAGTTGAAGGTGATTATTGAAACGGGTGAGCTTAAATCACCTGCGTTGATTGAACATGCCAGTGAAATTGCTATTAATGCCGGTGCTGACTTTATCAAAACCTCAACGGGGAAAGTTGCGGTAAATGCAACACCAGAAGCCGCAAAAATAATGCTTGAAGTGATAAAAAACAAAAATATCAATGTCGGTTTTAAACCCGCAGGTGGTGTTAAAAACGCAGAAGATGCAGCCGTTTATCTTGCTTTAGCCGATAGTATCTTAGGCAGTGAGTGGGCTGATAATAACCACTTTCGCTTTGGTGCAAGTAGCTTACTTAACAGTTTACTTGACACACTAGGACACAGCACAGAAAATACCTCAGCAACTAACTACTGATCTCCTTTGATAAAGAAGTAACTCATGGCACAACTGTATTTTTATTATTCATCAATGAATGCGGGTAAATCTACTCATTTGCTGCAATCGTCTTATAATTATCGAGAGCGCGGCTTAACTACCGCAATTTATACGGCGCAAATTGATGACAGATTCGCCAAAGGCAAAGTCGCTTCGCGCTTAGGTATAGACGCAGATGCTTTCTTATTTGATGATAGCATCAATATGTTTACTGAAATAAAAGATAAACATCAAGCCGCTAAAATAGATTGCGTACTGATTGATGAAGCACAGTTTTTGTCAACTGAACAAGTTAAGCAGTTAACGGATGTTGTCGATCTCTTACATATTCCCGTGTTAGCCTACGGAATAAGAACTGACTTTCTTGGTGAAACTTTTTCAGGCAGCGCTGCCCTTCTTGCTTGGGCCGATAAGTTAGTCGAATTAAAAACAATTTGCCATTGTGGCCGCAAAGCTAATTTTGTTATCAGACAAGATGAAAATGGTGTACCTGTAAAAGTAGGTCAACAAGTAGAAGTTGGCGGCAATGAACGTTATGAGCCATTATGCAGAGCCCATTTTAAACAGTTGGTCTGGTAAACATCTAGATTAAAGCACTTATTGCTAACAATATATTCAGCTAAATTTCCTCTATACCTTTAAAAAACAAGGAATATTCCATGTCAGTTTTTGAAAGCTCTCATCCTCTGGTTAAACACAAAGTCAGTTTACTACGCGATAATAATATTTCAGTTAAAGCCTTTCGAGAATTAACCAAAGAGATATCAATGTTATTAACGGTTGAGGCCACTCAACACCTTAGTATTAAAAATATCCCATTAACTTGTTGGTCTGGCGAAATTTCAGTGCCAACTCTTGCTGATAAACAACCCACACTGGTACCCATTCTACGTGCCGGTTTAGGTATGCTTGAAGGCTCACTGTCAATACTGCCATGTGCAAAAATAAGTGTTGTCGGTATACAACGTAATGAAGACACATTAGCGCCAGAAAGTTATTACGAGAATATTATCTCTGATATAGAAAGTCGAACAGCGATTATTATTGATCCTATGCTAGCGACTGGCGGCACAGCATTAGCAACCATAGATCTATTAAAGGCATCGGGATGTAAAACAATCATTGCACTATTTTTGGTCGCTGCCCCTGAAGGTATAAAATTGCTTGAGGATGCTCATCCGGATGTCACGTTAACGATTGGTGTGATAGATGAGAAACTTAACGAACAAGGTTATATTTTACCGGGTCTGGGCGATGCCGGTGATAAAATCTTTGGTACGCTGTAATTAATGCGACTTGCTTAAACTAATCACTTTTTTAATAAGTGATTAGTTAGCAAGATATTACCTATATCGGCATTGTTTATAACGGCCTTATTTAATAAATAACCGGTGGTAATTCAGGACTTTCTTCAGAATAAGTGATCGCTTGTTTAAATTGCTCTGCGGCTAACAGCGCTGAATTTTCGTCTTTGGCGTGTACACGAGCGATGACTTCACCACTATTAACCTGAACCCCAAGCGGTAAAATTCTATCGAAGCCAACACTGTGATTAACTTTTTGTTTTGGCGCAGTTCTTCCGCCGCCTAATCCCACCACTGACATACCAATATCTCGAGTGTTCATTTGAGCTAAATAGCCATGTTGACTGGCTTTAACTTCCATAATAATGGCCGCTTTATTCATTGAGCCCCATGGGTTTTCAACAAAATCTTTTGGCCCGCCTAACGCCGCTATCATCCGCTCAAATATTTCAGCTGCTTGACCTGAATGAAGGGCTTTGTCAATTTTAAGGTAAGCGGTTTGCTCATCGCTGGCTAAGCCCGAATTCACAAGCATCGCACAGGCTAATGTTTTAACGACTTTATGTAAACGAGGTTCGCGTTGTTTACCCGTCAGATATTTAGCGGTTTCATACATTTCAATGGCATTACCGGCACTGGTGCCTAATACCTGATTCATGTCAGTAATGATCGCTTGAGTATTAACCCCTGCACCATTGGCGACACTAGAAATACTATCGGCAAGCGCTTTAGCATCTTCAAGAGATGACATCATCGCGCCATTACCCACTTTGACATCCATCACTAAAGTATCAAGACCTGCCGCAAGTTTTTTAGATAAAATTGAAGCGGTTATCAGTGGAATAGATTCAACCGTCGCGGTCACATCACGAATACCATAAAGGCGTTTATCTGCTGGCGCTAAATTATCTGTTTGAGAAATAATGGCTACGCCCACGTCTTTAACAATACGCTTAAACTCGCTAATTGTTGGTTCTACATTAAAACCGGCAATACTTTCTAATTTATCTGATGTACCTCCGGTATGCCCTAACCCTCTACCTGAGATCATTGGCACATAAGCGCCACACGCAGAAACAATAGCAGCTAACATAAAGCTGACTTTATCACCTACGCCACCCGTAGAGTGTTTATCAACGATAGGGGCATCATAGCCCTCCCAAGAGAGCACATCACCCGAGTTCATCATGGCGGTGGTGAGCGTTACTTTTTCTTCAACCGATAATCCTTGCTGAAAAATTGCCATCGCCATTGCACCGACTTGGCTGTCAGAAAAGCTACCATCAACTAAACCATTAACAAAATCGTGAATTTGGCTTTGATTGAGAATTTTACCATCGCGCTTAGTGCGAATAATTTCTTGGGGTAATATCATTGATGGATATCCTTAAATGTCCAATAAATATTTTGGCGTAAAAGCATCAGGTAAAAGCTCAGCGACACTCCACACTTGTTGTTTGTCTTTGTGATTAAACGCTATCACAGGTGCTGATTGTTCAAAAAATTCAGCAATAACCTGTCGGCAAGCGCCACACGGAGGTGTCATTTTTTCTTGCTCGGTATATATAACGATCATTTGAAAACTTTGCTCACCCTTTATCACGGCATGGCTTATGCAATTTCGTTCTGCACAGACAGTTAAACCGTAAGAGGCATTTTCAACATTACACCCTTGGACAATCGTACCGGAAGTGGTTAAAGCCGCAGCACCGACATGAAACTTACTATAAGGCGCATAAGCTTTTAAATAAGCTTCTTTAGCGGCTACTTTTAATTCTGCAGGTATTTCTATGGTATTTTTATTCATTATTGTAAAAATTCAAGAGTAATGTAGACCTGTGAGAATACCATAGCTGACCAAGTGGTCAAGTAATGCATTTAAGGTATCACTTACATGGCTAAATTTTTTGTAAAAAAAAACCCTTTAGTAAACTAAAGGGTTTATATTTCAATAGATTACAGTGTGGTTAGAACTTGTAGCTAACACCCACTTTTATACGCCATGCAGAATCAGTCGTATAAAATTTATTGTCTGCGTAACTACCATCATCATTTTGTGAGATAGAACGGCCATATACATATTGTCTTGTTGCTGGGTCAACAGTAAATTCAACTAACTCTTGAGTACCGAAGTCGCTTCCGTATACTTTACCTTTGCTGCTATCTACAAGATTTAATAGATTATCAACCGTTAAGTAAACCATACCCTTGTGGCCTTCTTTAAACCCTGGGATTTCTTGACGAATGCTTAAATCAAGTGTTGTTACCCATGGAGTAGTTATTACGCCTTTTGGTAAGTAACCACCGGCATATTTATCTAAACCTAAGTCGTTAATCGCTTCAAAGAAGTTAGCTTCATTTTCCGCTGAACTGAAAACAACGTTAGTATCACCTGGTGTAGGAATATAAGGTAAGAACGAATCGTTAGTAGTACCAGGGCTTAATAAACCATAAGGGTCGCTACCTGGGCCACTTCTTCCATCTACGTCAGTACCGTCAGCATAGAAAGTTACTGGCTTGCCTGAACGGCGTTCGAAGAACAAGTTGATATTAGTTTTGTAACCTGCAACAAATTCAGTTTCATAACCTAAGTTAACAACAAATCTGTGTTCTGTTTCAAAACCAGAACGACCTACTACAGCGTCATTACGGTTAATCACCGTATTATAGCCAAAGTTACTGCCTGCTGTAGCACTTGTACTTGTGTGTGCATCAGTTACATCTTGGTTAGTGTATGACGTTGTTAATCTAACACCACTGTCCCAATCTTTGTTCAAAACAACGCTGAAGATTTTAGAACGACCATCTTTACCGGCATTTGTTAACATTAAGTCAGTAATTGAACCATCGGCATCATCATAAATAGTACGACCGCCATCTGCTGTCGTGCCATCTTCATCACCCAACAAACTTGCATCTTGCCAAAAAGCAGTATTCTCTGACTTTTTGTATAAGTATTCTGTGGTTAATAAAAAGTCTTCACCTAATACCGGAATATCGAAGCGGTAATCAAGAGCTATCTGGTAGCGCCAATCAGAAGGTAAATCAAAGTTTGGATCAACAAAGTTTGTGCCAGCAAATGTGGTTGAATTAGCTACTGTGTCTTTATCTTCTTGACGTGGACCGCTAATATCTACATTTTCAAAGGTACCGTTTTCAAAAACTTTACCGATTCCAACGCCAGGGTTTGAATAAGAGTTAGATACCCAAACTGTTGGTTGACCACCAGAATAACGACCAACACCACCGCGAACGATAAGGTCATCACTTGCATCCCACTTAATACCAAAGCGTGGTAAGAAAATACCCGTACCGTCTAAGTTGTCAGTATTGTCATAACCTGTACGTGCTTGAGATTGTTCGTTATAGGTAGGTATGTCGCTAGACGCTAACATTTCGTATCTTAAACCCATGTCGATAGTAATATCGTCATTGAACATCCATTCATCTTGAATGTAAAAAGCATGCTCGTCACGAACAAATGAAGCGGCTGCGTCATTTGCATCTAAGCTCGTTGCATTTTGGTAGATAACTCTGTTTGCCACTTTATTTTCAAAGTCTTCAATACTACCAAAACGGTAATCGCCTTTGGTGTTTTGTAAAAACAAGTTAAAAATGTCTAAACGCTTAAACTGGTAACCAAAAGTTAAACTGTGATCGCCCACTAGGTAATCACCGTCTAAAGCCATGATAAAAGTCTTTTTATGTAAATCGTTAGAATGGCGAGAGTGATCTGCACCAATTGCGATATCACCAGAATCAGCTTGAATAACAGTGTCAGAATAATCACCTAATGAAGCTTGAGTTGTTGGGTTATCAAGGTAAGTTAGGCTAAGTTGAGTTGAAAAATCGTCATTCCAATCAGAATAAAGTTTAAACGCGTAGTTGTTTAATTCTTCAGTTCTGTCATACCAATGTGATGATAAACGTAATTCGCCACCATAAGTAGACTGGTTACGTGTACTGTTACCTTTAGTATATTGGTAAGTAAACGCTGAACGATGATCATCGTTAATGTTCCAATCGAGTTTCAACAATAATTTTTCATCGTCTACTTTAGGAGATAAATCCCATTCGCCTGGCTCTACGCCGTAGACTTCACGAGCAATTCTTTGTACTTCTAAAACATCAGCAACGCTGGCATCAGCAGAGTTAGGTACGTTAGCGCCATCTGGTCCCCACTCAACAGTTGATGTTGCTTCGTAATATTCGTATGAAGCGAAGAAAAACAATTCATCTTCAATAATAGCGCCACCAAGGGTTGCACCAAAAGTTGTTTCATCAAAATCTAATGGTGCTTCGTCTGTACCATTTTTAGGTGTGCCGGCCATGCCGTCATTTTGAGTTTCATAAAAGAATGAACCTGATAACTCGTTGGTACCTGATTTTGTTACTGCGTTAATCTTAGCGCCTTGGAAGCCGCTGTCTTTTGCATTGAAAGGAGTAACATCGATAGTTACCTGTTCAATCGCGTCAAGAGAAATAGGTGAACGCGTTGTAGGGTAACCATTGGCATTCAGACCAAAGTCATCATTTTGGCTAATACCGTCAACACTGATGCTGTTAAATCTTGGGTTAGTACCGGCAACACTTAACTCGCCATCTTTAGAAGATAAAACGGCTAGAGGGTTGTTACGAACGATATCTTTGATATCACGGTCGAAACTTGGAGCATTAACAATATCATCAGCACCAAAATAACTGTTGCTACCAATATTATTAGAAAAAATCTTGCTACCTGTTACAGAAATACGTTCAACATCGTCTGCAGCTTCAAGTTTTGCATTTAAACGAAAGGTATCACCTAGTGTTAAAAAGATATCTCTGTAAACAGTAACACCTTTTTCACCAGTGATTTTAATCGTGTAAGGACCGCCTACGCGAAGACCTTTACTTGAAAAGTTACCAGCGTCGTTAGAAGTGGTAAGCGTTTTTGTGCCTGAAGGTTCGTGGATAATTTCAATTTTTGCGTTAACTGAAATAGCACCCGCTGAATTTTCAATACTACCTCGAATAGCGGAGGAGGTATCGTTTGCCATAGCAGAAGTCGATAAGCCAAGTGCAAAAATAACTGCACTTGAAATAAGTGAGAGACGTTGAGTGTTCATCGGTTATTCCTTGATTACGTTTTTAAGTGTTTACGAATTATTTTTTTTAGCAACCAAAAAACTTAACCAGTTGCTCTGTTTTTAATTTCGGATGAAATTAGACCAGATTTTTATTACACTTTCATTACATATTTTCAGAGTTTTTGAAATTCAAATAGTATCTGTTAGTGATTAAAAAGAAATCAACCAGAAAAGTATTTTAAAAAGCTTTAATAAACAACGGGATGCATCGTAAGCTTATGACTATCATTTATATTAATAACGAAGATGGCCTTTATATAAGATATTGTTATCTATAAACAGGTTTAAGGCTTTTTAGTTATAAGCTTAGTGAGCCAATTTAGATAAAAAACAGACCATAATAAACAATTAGCCATATATACATGGCCTTAAGCCAATTAATACTCATTATTTAACTAAATGTTTTTATATAGAGAAATTAAAAACATCAACTAAAGCACTAAAGTTCCCTTTCATATAAATGGCTAAACATTTATAGTAGAATTTCATTGAAAAATGGCATTTAGTGATTTAAATCAATGATAAAATAAAGATAAGTATAACAAACCATAAAAGTTAACTATTTGGTCAACAGATAGTATTAAAGTAAAATTATAATAACAATTTAACTTAAAAATGTTTTATTTATGCATTTTAAATATTGAGCAACTTAATGAAAAATAACAAAGAAATAAAAAAAACAGGGAATATTCGCGCACTAAGCCAGCACAAGATTTTAATAGCGGCTAGTACAGAATTTGTTTTACAAGGGTATAAAGGCGCTACGGTACAATCCATTGCCGATAGAGCAAGCCTACCTAAGGCTAATATACTTTATTATTTCAAGAATAAAGAAAATATATACCATGCCGTACTAGAACATACCCTACAAATGTGGGACGAAGGCATAGGTGATATAAATCCTGAAGACGGTCCTAAAGCAGCTATTGAAAAATTTATTGAAGCAAAAGTAAGGATGTCTTTTAAACACCCTGAATCTTCAAAGATATATGCCATGGAGATTATTCAAGGTGCACAACATTTGAAAGATTTTGCTCGTACCTATCAAAGAAAATGGGTGAGAGAGAAAGCACAACTATTCCAGCAATGGATAGATAATGGAGAAATGCGCGATGTTAACCCTACTCATTTAATTTTTCTTATTTGGTCAGCAACTCAACACTATGCCGATTTTGAAACACAAATTTTAACGATTATGAATAGAGCGGATTACGAAGATGAAGATGTTGAAGATGTCATCGCTTTTCTAACTGACATGATTTTACGTGGCTGCGGTTTACACTAACGTTGATATAATCATCGACACTTAACCTATTACTTAACATTAGCACTAACTTATATGAGTAGAACACAAGCACAGCCTCTTAAAATAGCAACATTTAATGTAAGTATGGAGGCTTTAAACTATCAGTCTGCGCTGAGTTCTGAGGCTCCTAATATTTCAAATAACACCCTGCAAATAGCCATAGACAGTGATCATCAACAAATTAAAAATATTGCAGAAATTATTCAGCGTAATAACCCAGACATTCTGTTACTGAATGAATTTGATAATCAAGATAATAGCAACAATAACCACCACCACGCCCTAAAGACTTTCATTAAACGTTATTTGAACAAAAGCCAAAATGGACAAAAAGAAATTGATTTTCCTTATTTTTATCAAGGACCCGTTAATACGGGTGTCAATTCAGGCTATGATCTAGATGGCGACGGTAAACAAGGTGTTTTGCCGGGTGATGGTTTTGGTTACGGACATTTTTCAGGTCACTTTGGTTTGGTACTCTTGTCAAAGCACCCGATTAATAGTAACGCTATTCGTACCTTCCAGTACTTTAAGTGGCGAGATATGCCTAACGCCCTTCAACCTTTAGATCCTAAAACCTCGACATCTTGGTTTAGTGATGAAGCTTGGCAAAACATGCGTTTATCTTCTAAATCTCATTGGGATATTCCGGTTGAGGTTAATGGGCAAGTCGTTCATATTTTAGCAAGCCACCCTACACCGCCGATATTTGATGGTCCAGAAAATAGAAATGGTAAACGTAATCATGATGAAATTCGTTTTTGGGATGATTACATTTCGCCGGAAAAATCAGCATACATTTACGATGACAAGGGTCAAAAAGGAGGTTTAAAATCCCTTGAACCTTTTGTTATTTTGGGTGATCTTAATGCGTCTAATGTTGAGGGTGATGCGTTAAATTCGGCCATATCAAGCTTACTAAATAATGATAAAATTCAAGATGCATTACCCCAAAGTGAAGGGGGAAAACAGCACAGTAAAAATAACGAACATGCAAATTACCATACGGCCTCATGGCGAATGAGAGCCGATTACGCGTTACCATCGAAATATGGATTAGTTATTGAAAAATCAGGCGTTTACTGGCCAACAGAAAATAAAGAGACTTTTAGGTTAATAAAAAACAGAGCAGCATCTTCCGATCACCGTATGGTATGGATTGACCTGTTACTGAAGACTAAAGAGTCATCTGAAATAATCACCAACCCTTATTAATTATTAACACTTATATAAGAAGATAAAAATGAAAAAACTCCTATCTGCTGTTAGCATTATACTTGCATTAACAGCCTGTCAAACGATTGATAATGACTCAACAGCAATGCTTTTAAATACAGAGACTGCTAAGAATATTCCTTCACCAAAAAATATCATTATGGTGATAGCTGATGGCATGGGTCCCGCTTATACAACATCGTACCGATACTTTAATGACGACCCAACAACTGACATTGTAGAAGAAACAGTATTTGACCGCTTACTTGTTGGCTCAGCTAGTACTTATCCAGCAAGTGTTTCTGGTGTTGTCACTGATTCCGCCGCTGGTGCTACTGCACTTGCCACGGGTTATAAAACTTACAACGGCGCAATTGCTTTAGACGTGAATAAAAACAGCGTTGAAACTGTACTTGAATTTGCCAGAAAACAAGGTAAAAAAACAGGTGTTGTCGTAACATCACAAATAAATCATGCGACCCCTGCTGGATATTTAACACATAATGAAAGCAGAAATAATTATAATGCTATTGCTGATAGCTATATAGATAACGGTATAAAAGCAGATGTCTATTTTGGGGGGGGCTGGAAATACTTTATACGTGAAGATAGAAATTTAATTGAAGAATTTAAAGCGTCAGGATTTCAGTATATTGATAACTACAACGCCTTAAACACGCTTAAAGCAGATATGCCTGTTATTGGTCTTTTTGATGATACTGGTTTACCGTCAGCCTTAGATGATAGTGACCCATATCGTTTATCCGCCATGACTAAAGTTGCAATTAAACAACTAGAAAATAGTAAAGGTTATTTTATGCTCGTTGAAGCTAGTCAAGTAGATTGGGCTGGTCACTCTAATGATATAGCAACGGCGATGGCTGAAATGTCAGATTTAGCTAAAACGATGGAGTACTTAGAAGAGTACGTAAAACAAAACCCTGATACGTTAGTTATATTAACAGCTGATCATAGTACGGGTGGTTTAACCGTTGGTGCACGTGGCAAGTATGAGTGGCACCCTGAAGTTTTACGCACAATGAAAAGTTCGCCAAGCACAATAGCTAAACAGTTAGCTAACAGCCAAATAACACAACAAGAATTAAGTAAATTGCTTAACTTCGATGTAACAAATAACGAAGTTGAACAAATTGAAGCGGCGAAAATATTTGCAGTTGAGGAAATTACTACTTACAAATCACTTGATGAACAAGAAAAACTAAAGACTAAAGAGCCCACCATGAATAACATCATATCAAGTGCAATTAAAAACATTATAGATATTAGAACAAACACTGGCTGGACATCAGGCGGCCACACCGCAATTGATGTTCCTTTACATACACTAGGTAAAAGCAGTGAAGTCTTAAAGGGCAAGGTTGATAATACCGACGTAGCTAAACAAATATTTTTATTACTCGGTAAAAAGTAACCTCCACGTTAATAATATAACAACGGCTAATGAAAATTAGCCGTTTTTTTTGTGTTCAAAAACTACACTCCCTGCTATAAAACCTCTTTATCTCATCAATAAATATTTTATTGATTAAACGTTTATCCATACCTTTACTACCTTACTTTATGTGAATAATTCAGCTAGAAAGAGTCGCTAAAAATCCTTTGTTGTTTGTTAATCTCCCTCAAACAACTTAATCAAAGTAACCCCAACCCCCCTGTATTAGCTTCGTTAAAGCATTCTTGACTATCTATAACGATAAAATTTAACTCGTTATCACTTTCCTTATTTTTACGGTGTCTAGTGCTAAGTGACCAATCACTTCGCAATACATATGGAGTTACTGGAGTTGTCCTTGTGGTAATCGCAGGAGTTACCGGGGTTACTGAGTAGTTAAGTAAGGAGTTATCAGGGTTGTTATGTTGTTGCTATCCGGGGTTGCCGGAGTTACACTTAAGGGCGTTAATTAAAGAGGCAAAAACAATGAAATACCCTATCGCATTAAAGAAAATAATTGGCGTTGAAAACTACAAAACATACGTCCCTGACTTACCCGGTTGTGTAGGTAATGGTGAGAGTATTGATGTCTCTTTAAACAATATTAATGACAGCATCGCTGCACATCTTTCTATATTGGCCGAATATGGTGAAGCCATCCCACACGCTACAACGATTGAAAATCATCTAACAGCCTATCCAAATGTTATTTGGTGTATTCTTGATATCGATATAACACCCTATTTAGGGAAAAGTCATAAAATCAATGTCACCTTACCGGAGTTGTTGATTAAACAAATTGATAACCGAGTCAGTAAGTCTTCAACTTATAAAACACGTTCCGGCTTTATCGCAAGCGCGTGTATCAGTGAGTTAAATAAATAAGAGTTTTCCCTGAATTATTATTTATAAATTATGGAAAAATAAGAAAGAGTAAGACTTAACAAGGTTCATGGTGATAAACACTGCAAGATTAGTTGTGAGGATTGTTAAAGGGAGTGCATTAAATTGATAATAGTCTTTTATCGTTAGACTTTTTTCGTAAGGATAAAAGCCTGATAATTATCTATTAATAAACCAAGCAATAAATCAGATAAGGCACTCACTTATTGCTTGTTCTATCTATAATTTAAAGTAAAACTAGTCGCTAAAGCCGTGCCGTTATCGACGATACATTAACGTTTGAACTGGCTTTATTGATATCTGTTTCAAAACCGAGTTGAGCAATCATTGGAATTGGAATAAGTGTTTTGAGTTCAGCTATATTTTCAGCGAGATAATTCATTGGCTCAACGCAGTTTGCTACCCAACCAATACAATCAAGACCATCGGCAACTATCGCTTCATAGGTGAGAACCGCATGATTTAAACACCCTAGTTTCATATTCACCACCAATATTACCTGCTGTTTTGTCTGCTGTACGAACTCAGATAAAAACCTACCTTTACCTAAAGGTAGTCGCCATCCCCCTGCACCTTCAGTGATAACAATATCGCAAGCCCTAGCAATAATTCGCTCGTAACCCGCATTTATATCAGCGAGTTTAATGTCAACATTCATTAAATTAGCGGCGATGTGTGGTGCTATTGCCGGTTCAAATGCAATAGGGTTAATTTCACTAATACCTTGTCCACAGTTTGCTTGCTGCAACAATAATTGTGCATCTTCATTGACCAGTATTTCACCCTGCGCTGTATGCTTAAGCTCACACCCTGCAGATATAGGTTTAAATACAGCAACTTGATAATCTTTTTTAACTAAGGCTGCGGTGAGTATTTGCGCAAAATAGGTTTTTCCAGCATCAGTATCTGTGGCAGTAATAAAAATTTTAAGCATTTAATTTTACCATAATTGCAGAATACACCTTATAAGTCGCCGGATAAATACCACTAGGCTCTTGAAAGTCTTGATAGCAATTAGTCATCTTTTGCCATTTATCTTTACCCGCTAAACCCTTGCCTTGCTGTTTAGGGACATGGTTTGCGCCTAGCCCTTTCAACTCTCGCGCTAGATGTATAACATTTTGATATTCTAATACTAAGTCTTGAGTTTTTTGTTCAAGTAATTTACATGAGGCCTTATCAAAAATAGCTTTTAGGTTTGCATCTGTTTTAAAGTCAATCACGTGCTGTTCATCATCGACTTGTGCCCAAGATGATTTTAACTCATGTAATGTGCCATCGAGTAAGGTGGAAAATATAAACAATCCTCCTGGTTTGAGCACGCGTAATATTTCTTCAATAATATCATCGAGTGGATCACACCACTGAATAACCAAATTAGAATAAATAACATCAATTGTGTTGGCTTTAAAAGGCAGGTAATACGCATCAGCTTCTAACCAGCAGATTTCCTTACTGCGGTTTTCTTGAGCAAAAGACAGCATTTTAGCGGAGATATCAACGCCAATAGTTTGTTGAAATTTACTGGCAAGAATGTCAGTAAAAAAACCGGTACCTGAGCCTAAGTCGACGACAGTTAGATCTGAACGGTTGGGTAATAAAGACATTAAGTGCTTACCCGTATAGCGTTGTAATCGAGATGAAATATCATACGACTGACTCGCTAAGCCAAATGACTTGGCTATTTTAATTCTGTTTAACACTTCAGGCATTAACGTAAAACCTCATTCAAACAATTAGCTAAGTATTTGATATCACATTCTTTATGGTTAGCTGTAATGGTAACGCGTAACCTTGAGCTGTTTTTAGCAACCGTTGGTGGGCGTATCGCGGTTAGCCAAATACCTCTGTTTTTCAAATGTTGACATATTTCTAGTGTTCTTTTTTCGCTGCCAATAACAATAGCGTGAATAGAAGAGGATGACGGAATTATTGTTATTTGACTATCAAGTTTATTTGATAAAAGCGCGCTCAATTCAAAAATATTATCTCTACGCCAAGACTCTTTTTGAGCAAGCTTGATACTGGTTTTTGTCGCCCAAGCAACGGCGGGGGAAATCGCGGTTGAATAAATATAATGACGAGAAAAATTGACTAAGTAATCATAAACATCTTCATCACAAGCGATAAATGCACCACTAGTGGCTAAAGCTTTGCCAAAAGTTGCCATTACTATATCGACCTGACCAAAGCTACTACTGCCCTGACCGGCATGACCAATAATTCCAATACTGTGTGCATCATCCATGTAAAGCATAGCTTGTTGCTGCTGAGCAATCATAATTAACTGGCTAACGTCTGCGCGATCGCCATCCATGCTAAAAATACCTTCAGAAATAATCAGTTTATTGTCAACAGGACTTTTCGCTAAATATTGTTCAAGTTGCTGATGATTATTGTGTAAATATCGCTTCACGGAAGCTTCACTAGCCAAAGCACCATCAATTAAAGAAGCGTGACTTAACTTGTCTAGAAAAAATTGGCAGTCTTTTTTACCCAAGGCTTGTAATACACCGGAATTAGCTGCAAAACCACTGCTATAAAGTAAGCACCGTGGTTTATTTAACCACTGACAAACTTCATCTTCTAAAGCTTGGTGTGCATAATGAAAACCGGTTATTAAACTGGAAGCACTTGCGCAACTGCCGTATTTATCGACACCTTCTTGCCAGGCTTTATTTATTGAAGGGTGATGATTTAAGCCGAGATAATCATTAGAAGAAAAATTTAAATAGCGTTTTCCTGCAACAACCACCTCTCGGCCATTTTGCTCGCTTATACATTGGCGTTGGCGATATTGTGATTTTTCTTTTTGCTGAGCGACTTGCTCAGCAATAAAGTTAAAAGACATAAATTTCAGCTTGGCTCTTGATCAGTAAATAAACGTTAAAGCGCAGCGTCGTAAAAAAGTTCTTTATTTTGCTGATTGACAACGGCAGTCGTTATTTTTTGCTCAGTCTCAATATCATCGGTGGCCACTGTTTCAGTATTAATGCCCAATTTTGCAAATAACTGCATATCTTTATTGGCTTCAGGGTTGCCTGTAGTTAACAACTTACAACCGTAGAATATTGAGTTGGCACCGGCTAAGAAACACATTGCTTGCATTTGTTCGTTCATTGCATCGCGCCCAGCTGATAAACGCACATGGCTTTTAGGCATCATAATACGTGCAACCGCTATACAACGAACAAAATCAAAAGCTTCTAAATCGTCAACATCTGCGAGTGGTGTTCCGGCAATTTTTACCAGCATATTAATTGGAACACTTTCAGGATGTTTAGGTAAGTTAGCCAATTGTGCTAAAAATGACGCTCTGTCTTGAGCATTTTCGCCTAAACCAACAATACCACCACTACAAACTTTCATTCCCGAATCACGGACGTTTTGCAGTGTATCTAATCGGTCTTGATAGCTGCGTGTGGTAATAATAGAGTTATAATGTTCAGGAGAAGTATCTAAGTTGTGGTTATAATAATCTAACCCAGCTTCTTGTAATTCATCGGCTTGACCTCCGTTAATCATGCCTAATGTCATACAGGTTTCTAAGCCAAGTGCTTTAACACCTTTGACCATCTCTAACACAAAGGGCATATCACGAGCTTTTGGATTTCTCCAACCTGCCCCCATACAAAAACGCGTTGACCCTTGGTCTTTCGCTACCTTTGCTGCTTCTAATACTTTTTCAACTTCCATCAAACGTTCTTTTTGAACATCAGTATTATAGCGTGCACTTTGCGAGCAATATTTACAATCTTCAGGACAAGCACCTGTTTTGATTGACAATAAGGTACTAACTTGTACTTCATTAGGATTAAAGTGTTCACGATGAACGGTTTGAGCTTGAAACATAAGGTCACTAAAAGGTCGAGCAAACAATGCTTCCACTTCTGCTATTGACCAATCATGACGAGGTATATTCGTTTGTGACATGTGAAACCTTTACTGTAAAATGTAAATGTGAAAATTGCATCGCTAAATATTAGCAGGTAATCTATACGCCAGTCATTAATTGTCAACATAAAAAACATTGCAAGCTTTACATATGAACAAAAAACATACAGATTTAATCGATTTTGATAAGAAACATGTTTGGCATCCCTACACATCGATGTCAAACCCTCTGCCCTCATACTTAGTTGAATCGGCCAAGGGCGTTTATATAAAGTTAGCTACGGGTGAAGAACTTGTTGATGGTATGTCGTCCTGGTGGTCTGTTTTACACGGATACAATCATCCAAAGTTAAATCAGGCGCTTGTTGATCAAACACAAAAGATGGCACATGTTATGTTTGGGGGCCTAACGCATGAACCCGCTATTAACTTGTGTAAGAAGCTCATTGAGATCACACCAGAGCCGCTACAAAAAGTTTTTTTATCAGACTCTGGCTCTGTATCGGTAGAAGTTGCCATAAAAATGTCATTACAGTATTGGCACAGTCAGGGCAAAAGTGAGAAGCATAAATTATTGACCGTTAAAAATGGTTATCATGGTGATACTTTTGCCGCAATGTCGGTATGCGATCCTGTTAATGGTATGCACCAAATTTTTGAAAGTGTATTAATGAAAAACATTTTCGCTCCTGCGCCACAGTGTGATTTTTATCAACCTTGGGATAACGCTGAGTTAGCGCCCTTAAAAGCCTTATTTGCACAACACCATAATGATATTGCCGCCTTTATTATTGAACCTATTGTCCAAGGTGCTGGTGGTATGCGCTTTTATCATCCTGAGTATTTAAAAGCTTGTCGCGCCTTATGTACGCAATATCAGGTGTTATTTATTGTTGATGAAATTGCTACGGGTTTAGGCCGTACAGGAAAATTGTTTGCTTGTCATTGGGCGGATATAAGTCCTGACATTATGTGTTTAGGAAAAACCCTGACCGGCGGTTATATGACCCTGGCAGCAACTTTGTGTACGCAAGAAATCGCAAAGACCATCAGTGATGGAGAAGCCGGATGTTTTATGCACGGCCCAACGTTTATGGCTAATCCGCTGGCTTGTGCGGTTGCAAATGCAAGTCTAGAGCTTTTGGCAACAGGAGAATGGCAACAGCAAGTGAGTTTTATTGAAGATTATTTAACGCGACACTTATTAGTGTTAAATCAACATTCAAGAGTAAAAAATGCCCGCGTCTTAGGCGGTATAGGTGTGGTAGAAACAAGGGTTGCGGTTAATATGGCAAAGATACAAAAAAGATTTGTTGAATTGGGTGTCTGGATCAGACCGTTTGGCAAGCTTATTTATATTATGCCGCCCTTTATTAGTGATGAACGGGCTTTAGCGAAACTTGTTAAGGCGATAAGCACGGTACTCGATGAGCAGCAGTGTTTTGAAGATTAACCGACACAGATTTGCTGTTAGGTAAAACGGCGTAGAATTATTAATAATCTTACGCCAAGTTAAGTTTCACTAATATATAGATGACCCAAGCAACCGTTATCGTTAGTAGCAGAACGATATTAAAATGCTTACTGTCTTGTTCTCTTCTAGTGCGATAGTGATCGACAACCAAACAAAGGTAACTACAAAGTGCACTTACCCAAAGCACGATATATAAATAGCCCGTTAATGGCGTTAACCAAAATTGCCTTATTTCGATATTTCTAAAGCGCAATAAACCATAATCTTGCTCTGGTGCAGCATAATAAGACATAACAATAGCAAAAATGAATAATATCCATCCGCTTAATGCCAAAGTTCGGCTTAAGAGAACCCAAAAATCTGTTGAATGTCGCCTGTTTTTTAATCCCAATATCATTGATTCAAACCCTCTAAAGTCAATATTACTGTTTTTTGTTTTTATATAGACCGGATCAGCAACTTTTACTTGTTAAACACCGCAGTAAAGGTAACATATCACACCTTAAAGTTAGTGCAAATAAATTCAGTATTCTACACTGGGTCTGTGCACCGACAAAATCTATGACAATAATTAAATAAAGAAAAGAGGTTGATAATGTCAGTTATCTCAATCACTGATGTACTTGCTGGTAAGTACCCAGTAAGTGAAGCAGTTACAGTACACGGATGGATCCGCACTCGCCGTGATTCTAAAGCAGGTATTTCATTCCTAGCGGTTCATGATGGATCATGTTTTGATGCGATTCAAGCTATCGCACCCAGTGATCTCGATAATTATCAATCAGAAATATTAAAATTGACTACGGGTGCTTCAGTTAAAGTCACCGGTATTTTGGTTGAGTCTCCGGGCCAAGGCCAATCTTTTGAAATTCAAGCAACTAAAGTAGAGATACTTGGTTTGGTTGATGATCCTGATACCTATCCTATGGCAGCAAAACGTCACAGCATTGAATTTTTACGAGAGCAAGCACATCTTCGTGCTCGTACTAATATGGGCGGAGCTGTTGCTCGTGTTCGTAATACGTTAGCTCAAGCGGTACATCGCTTTTTACACAGTAAAGGTTACTTTTGGATCAGCACGCCGTTAATTACTGGCTCAGATTGTGAAGGCGCTGGCGAAATGTTCCGTGTTAGTACGCTTGATATGGAAAACTTACCTCGCACCGATAAAGGTAATGTTGACTACGCTAAAGATTTTTTTGGTAAAGAAACTTTCTTAACCGTTTCAGGTCAATTGAACGTTGAGACTTATGCATGTGCCCTTTCAAAAGTTTATACTTTTGGACCGACCTTCCGTGCTGAAAATTCTAACACAACACGTCATCTTGCAGAATTTTGGATGATTGAACCAGAAATCGCTTTCGCTGATTTGTCTGATGCTGCTGACCTCGCAGAAGAAATGCTGAAATATGTCTTCCAAGCTGTGCTTGATGAACGTAGTGATGACATGAATTTCTTCCAACAACGCATTGATAAAACAGTTATTGACCGTATGAATTCTGTTATTAATAATGATTTTGTCCGTTTAGATTACACTGACGCTATTACAATATTAGAAAATTGTGATAAGAAATTTGAAAACAAAGTGGCTTGGGGTGTTGATCTTAATTCAGAGCACGAGCGTTACTTAGCCGAAGAACATTTTAATGGCCCAGTCGTGTTACAAAATTACCCTAAAGATATTAAATCATTTTACATGCGCTTAAATGATGATGGCAAAACCGTTGCTGCTATGGATATTTTAGCACCAGGTATTGGCGAAATCATTGGTGGTAGCCAACGTGAAGAACGTCTTGATGTACTTGATGCGCGTTTAGCCGAAATGAATTTAAACCAAGATGATTACAGTTGGTATCGCGATTTACGTCGTTACGGCACTGTTCCTCATTCAGGTTTTGGTTTAGGTTTTGAGCGTTTAGTGGCTTATGCTACCGGTATGCAAAACGTTCGTGACGTAATTCCTTTCCCAAGAACGCCAAACAACGCTGCGTTCTAGGCTAAGAATAATAATCCCATAAAAAAACCTCATTATTGAGGTTTTTTTATGGGTGAAATATCTGGTTTACTCAGTAAGTTCTTTTACCATAAAATATTTACAGCCTGTTTTTGGATAATTTTCTTGTACCCATTTTGTTTGATAACCTTGCTTTTCATAAAATGGCATTGCTTGAAAGTTCAGAGTATCAAGCATACTTAACGTACATCCCCTCGCCACTGCTGCAGTTTCAAGTTGTGCTAATATCTTAACACCCATTTTTTTACCACGAAGTGACTCGTCAACCCACAGCGTATTAATTAACAGCCAATTACCAAAGGTGCGTGCGGATGAACCAGCAATAATGTTACCTAGTTCGTCCTTTATTTGAATAGCTAATGGCTTTCGTTCGCTTACTTCCCAGTGAGCCCAATTGAAATCTGCAATTTTTTTATCTAAAAAATCTATTAGTGCTTGCTCAGGCGCATCCAAAATTTCAATATTCATCGCTCCCCCCCTTTATTTTACAAATATGAAACATGAGACGTTAAGCTTTTAGCGGGTTTAATAGGACGATCGTTTTCGGCGGTGCCTATGTAAATAAATCCTATAATATCATCGTCTTGGTCTATTCCTAAACCACGTTTTACTGATGAATCGTAGCTAAAATCACCCGTTCGCCACACAGCGCCATAACCTAAACTAAAGGCAGCCATTTGCATAGCATGGGCACAACAACCTGCTGCGATTGCTTGTTCAAATTTAGGCACTTTGTCGTGCGCTTGATACCGCGTGCTAACAACGATAATTAACGGTGCACGATACGGCATATTTTTGGCTTTTTGTATTTTAGCTTCAGTAAACTGATGAACTTTAGCGACATCTTCAAATATCTGGCTTAACTTATCTAACCCTTGTTCTTTAACAAGGGTAAAAAACCATGGTGATAAACAACCGTGATCAGGAACACGCATTCCAGCGTTCAATATAAATTCAACATCGCTAGCAACAGGGGCTGGTGATATTAACCTAGGATTAGATTGTCGTTTTAATAATAATTCTTTGGCATTCATTAATTATAAAGACTCATGGGTAGTTTCAATACTAAGGATTATATACCCGTTATCCTTCAAAGTGCACGCGGATCCCTACATCTTGTTTAATAAACAACATAGATAATAATCAATACGGGTCAACAGACCTGCACAAAAAATCAAAGGCGTAACATATAATGAAAAAAGTTCGCTAATAACACATTTATTTACTAATCAGACTACATAAGTGATCAATAATTAAGTAGCATAGCCAGTAATTACAATTACATACTAACTGTGCCGGATATTATGACAGAACCCACATCGTTACCTAATGCTCCTGTAAAGCAAAGTGCTTTAAAACGAGTTACTTTAAAATTTTTTAGTTTATTAAATTCATTTAGAAAAATAATTATTAATGTTGTTTTTTTTCTGGTTTTATTTTTATTTATCGCGGCACTTGGCAGCGATGATGACAAGATCGTTGTTCCTAACAATACAGCCTTAGTGTTAAATCTTACTGGAGATATCGTTGAACAAAAGAATGCGATTGACCCGATGGATGCTTTAATATCAGAAGCCTTAGAAGAAAAAGAAAAAAACCCAGAAGTTTTACTTAGCGACTTATTGAATGTCATTGAAAGAGCAAAAAATGACAGCCGTATAGAAATGATCGTATTACAGCTTCAAGGACTTAACAGCACGGGTTTAAGTAAATTACAAGACATTGCCCAAGCTTTAGAGACGTTTAAAGCTGCTGGTAAAAAAATAATTGCTGTTGGCGATCAATATTCTCAAGACCAATATTACTTGGCAAGCTCTGCTGATGAAGTATGGCTCAATCCTCGTGGTTGGTTGTTACTTGACGGTTATGGCCGTTATCAACTTTATTTTAAATCTGCATTAGATAAGCTCTCTATTAGCCAACATATATTTCGAGTCGGTACCTATAAATCTGCTGTAGAACCATACATGCGCGACGATATGTCAGCGGCGGCTAAAGAAGCCAACAAATTATGGTTAACTGATTTATGGTCACAATATAAAAGTGATGTCGCAAGCAACCGAAAATTTTCGATTGATAATTTTGATGAAAATGCTGATGTTTTAGTGGCAAAACTTGAGCAAGCTGATGGTAATATTGCGCAGTATGCTTTAGATAATCTTTGGGTTGACGCGTTAAAAAATCGTCAAGAGATGAAGCTGTCTTTGATTAAACTTGTTGGAAAAAATTCAGCCGGTGATAGCTATAATCATATTAGTTTCAAACATTATTTGTCTGCCACTAAACCTATGTATCCAATGGTTAACCCAAATACCGATAAAGTCGCCGTTATTGTTGCTAAGGGGACTATTTTAGATGGTCGCCAAAAGCCAGGAACCATTGGCGGGGATAGTACAGCATCACTATTAAGAGAAGCGCGTTTAAACAATAAGGTGAAAGCGGTAGTTCTTCGTGTCGATAGCCCGGGTGGAAGTGCTTATGCCTCTGAAATTATTCGTCAAGAAATTGAACTGATCAAGTTAGCAGGAAAACCTGTTGTTGCTTCAATGGGAACTTATGCCGCTTCTGGGGGCTATTGGATATCGGCACCTGCTGATAAAATAATAGCTTCTCCAGCAACGATCACCGGCTCAATTGGTATTTATGGATTTTTCATGACCTTTGAGAATTCATTAAGCAAACTAGGTGTTTACACTGATGGCGTTGGTACCACTGATATAGCCGGATTTGGTGTAACCCGCCCACTGACTGATGGCATGGCAAGAGTATTTCAATTAAATATTAATAGAGGCTATCAAGACTTCATTGGCCTTGTCGCTGAAAATAGAAATATGAGCCTTGAGCAAGTTGATAGTATAGCCCAAGGACGTGTCTGGTCAGGTGCAAAAGCGAAAGAGTTAGGGCTTGTTGATGAGTTAGGCAACTTAACGACCGCTATTAATGCAGCAGCAGAATTAGCCGAGTTAGCAACGTTTGAAACCTTATTGATTGAAATAGAACAAACGCCAAAAGATCTTTTCCTGCAAGGGTTATTAGGTCAAGCGAAGACTTTCTTTCCTGAAACTGAAATAATGACTCTAAGCAATACGGATAAATTATTTTTAGAAATGAAAGCACAGCTATCTCACCTCAACATACTTAATGATCCGCAAGGGGTTTACTCCTTATGTATGACCTGTGAAATTAATTAGTTCGCAGTGACCTAAATCGCTTTGTTATATTCACATGGAAGTGAATAGAGAACAATATTTAACAAGCGCACGTGATTATCAGACCAAACGACAAGATAGTAATAATTCTAAGGTAACAGCATGAAAAAACGCATTTATATCGCCTACACTGGCGGTACCATCGGCATGAAAAACAGCGGCCAAGGTTGTGTTCCGGTAAAAGGACATTTAACCGAGTCAATTAATGGTACGCCTGATTTTCATCGACAAGAGATGCCTGACTTTACCATTAATGAATATTCACCATTAATTGATTCATCAAATATGACGCCGCAAGATTGGCAACGTATTGCCGATGATATAAAAGCTAATTACGATAATTACGATGGCTTTGTTGTTCTTCATGGTACAGATACCATGGCTTATACCAGCTCTGCGCTTTCGTTTATGTTTGAAAATTTATCTAAACCTGTCATTGTTACCGGCTCACAAATTCCGTTAAGCCAATTACGCTCAGACGGACAAGTAAATCTGTTAAATTCACTTTATATTGCGGCAAACTACCCCATTAATGAAGTGGGCTTGTATTTTAATAATAAATTATACCGGGGTAACCGTTGCATTAAAGCTTACGCTGATGGTTTTAACGCTTTTGATTCCCCCAATATGTCGCCACTTCTCGAAGCTGGAATTAATATTAAGCTCCTTGAAGGTAAACTCAACGTTGCTGTTACCCAACCATTCTCGGTCGCACAAATAACACCACAACCGATAGGTGTTGTTCATTTGTACCCAGGGATTTCTAGTGAACTAGTCGCCAATATTATCAAGCAACCGGTAAAAGCGTTAATTATTCGCAGTTATGGCGTCGGTAATGCGCCACAAGATGAACAGCTACTTGCTTGTTTAACGCAAGCTTATCATCAAGGAATTGTCGTGGTAAATTGTAGCCAATGTATAAAAGGGACTGTGAATATGGAAGGTTATGCAACGGGCGTCGCATTAAGTAAATGTGGTGTTGTCGGTGGTGGAGATATGACGCTAGAAGCAACATTAACTAAACTACATTACTTACTCAGTAAAGAATTACCTCAAGCTGAAATTTGTCGTCTTTTACAAGAAAATCTCCGTGGTGAACTCACGACTCATTAAACCATTACGCTCTGGTTGCTATGATTAAGAAACATGGCAGCCTTATTTATCTCTCCTATACTGCCAAATCACCCCTAGCCCAAACAAAGAATATAAAACATTTAAAATCAACAACTTAGAACAACACCGGTACTTATACTCGTCGATTTACAAGGATTATCCTTTAAATAAACAGTTACGCGTTACCGGTGATCGGGATAAAATCAACATTAAATATAATAGTAGCCCGTTTTTACTCTCCTTAAAAAACTGGCAATATTTAGTAAACACCAGAAAAGGAAAAGCCACTAAATAATCAGTGGCTTTGGGCTATTGTTAAGTATAATTAATGAAATAAACTCACATTCAACTCATATAAAACTTATGTTACATTAACAGTAAATAGGTTTAACTCTGGCCAGTAATGGTAAATCATTTGCAGATAACGCCCCTAATTTTAACCATTCAATAAGCGATTTAGTTAAATCGATAGATTGCCCTGACAACATTTGATTTTGTAATAATTGTACCTGTACTTGCATCCGCTCGGCTTTAAATTCTGCAGGTGACTCTTTACTTGCTAAAATTTCGAGTTCAAGGGTTTTGTTACTTCGGTCAATCAGTTTTCTGTTTTGATAACACTCTTGTAAACGTTTCTGCCAAACATTGGGTAAATCTACCAGTGTTTCAGAAAAATCTGCTGCCGTTTCCGGTTTATTAGTAGCTAAACTTTCTAAGCAATCGAAAACAAGTTGCCAAGTCTTGGCCTTTTTGTTTTCTGTCATTTGCATGAGTTGTTGAGATATTTGCGCAAGTAATTTTTCAGCTAAGGTTACGGCACTTCTTATTACCGGACGTTGACTGGTAATTTTTACACGTAATTCTTCAATACTTACTTGTAAGCTTAATAACGCTGTTTCTGATATATCCGCGACTAGTTGTTGCTGATAGCTTTGTAATTGTTGTGATAATTCAATTTGTTGATTTTCACGGTTCGATTGTTCAAGCAACTTAGCTTCATCACGCTTTGAAAATAGCTGGTCATTCACTTTTCTAAATTTTTGCCAAAGCTGATTCTCTTCACGTTGACCGCTGTAGCCAATGGCTTGCCATTGTGTTTGCAGTTTTTTAACACTCTCAATTGCAGAGAAAACGTCATCGTCGTTCAATGCTTGAGTAACTTGAGCAATCAATAGGTTTTTGCTATCACTGTTACGTTGATGATAATTTCTTAATTCAGCTTTAACGGGTTGTAAGCTCGCCGTAAACGATTGACTAAGTAAGTTGAATTTAGTTTTATCAACCTGCCCCGCGTTTTGCCATTGCTGTATTAATTTATTGAGTGTTGCATCAGTAAACTTCCAATCGATGGCTTCATTATCAATGCCTTCATTGAGTTTTGCAGAAAAGTCGTCGGCAAAGCTTTGCGCTTTACTAATAAGTTGTTGGCGAGATTCAAGATGTAGTTCACGTAACTTTTCTTGTTCTGCATAAAATAACCGACATGGAGCAAAAGCTTGTTCGCAAAGTGCGTTGAATTGGTAATTTAACTCTTTTTCAATTGATTCTTCAGCATGTCCAAGTGAATTCCACGTAACACGAAATTGTTTAACTTTTGCTGCTTGCTCATTGGGGTTATCAATTGGCTGATCAACGAGTAACTTAATATCCACAAGTAACTGCTGTTTTCTAGGCGTAGCAATAGATTGCTCTAAATCACTTAATTCGGCAATTTTATCTGCTATATCATCAAAGTCACGTTGAACTCGTGACTTTTGCTCTTCTGATAAACCATCAAAATGTTTTTTAGCTTTTTTGAAAACACCAAAAGCCGCATTGTACTTACCCGTCATTATTAAGCGCTTTACGTCAGCAACTTTTTTCTGGCATTGTGATAAGAGTAAGCCTTGTTCTTTAATTAACGATTTTAGCCCTTGCTGCCATTGTTGTTTTATTTCTTTAAAGGCGTCAACAATAGATTGTGGTAATACCCCTGCCGCTTTTAGCTCAACAGTTTTCCATTCTTGTAGCCACTGATCGAACAGAGGTTTACGAAGGTTCAATTCTTCAATGTTTTTAGGTAAAGCTACTTGTGATATTTTTGAAATTAGATGGGTTGCATCACTCACCGATTGTGCAATCTCAGGCAATTGAGCCAGTTTTTTTGCTTGGGCTTTTACTAAAGCAATAAAGTGTTGTTGTTCTTTACTGTTTAATATTGAAGAGGTTATTTCTCCACGTAATTGTTCAAGTTTATCTTGATACTCAGCTTCATCAAGGTCACCACTTTCAAAAATTGTTGTGGTAAGCTTTTTACTCATTTCATTAAGGGCACTATTAAAATGCTCATTAGCCAAACGTTTGTCTGCCACTAATTTTTCAGCAATGATTTCTTGTTGATGGGCTTCATGTAACGGAGAAAAATGTTTAATGAGTTGGCTATTAATGATTTTATACTTGTCTGTAAAGTTTTCAGCTTCTGGCGAAGAGAGACAAGAGAAGTCTTGATAATAGTTTTGCCACTGCGTTTCTAATTCAGCTTGTTTTTCTTTGAGTTGCAGATAATCATTGACCTCTTTCAAAGCAAGTAACTTTGCTAAAACTAACTGAACACCTTTTTTAATTTTGTCAGGTTGTTCTGCCAACTCGTGTAAATGTTGTAACTGTTGCTCAATATTAGTTTTTATTTTTTCATTACATGATTTTTTAAGTAATTTATCTAATACATCAAGAGGCAATACTTGTTTGAGTAAATAAGCTTGTACGACTTCATCTTGCTTATGGGTAAAAATTGAATGGGTTAACGATGGTTTATTAATTTTTTCAAATAAAGCGATAACAACATCGGCTTGTGTTTCATTTTGTAACCATAGTTCCAAGGACGGTAACTTATCATTGCTTTTCAATAAGATTAATTTGTCTTGATTACTGATCGTTATTTCGTGCTGGCCAAGCAGAATCTTTTCTACTTGCTTAATACAATATTCACGGACTTTTTTATTATCGTTGTCGATACTGTTTCTATGCCAAACAGTAAAATCAGCCATTTTAATGAGAGCAGCGCGGCGCACTAATTCGTTAGGGTCTGTTTGTGCAAGATTTGTTAATATAACTAAGTCATCGGGATTGCTAAGTAATAAATCTTCACTGATTGCCGTTAACCGAACATTGTGTTCTTTACTTTGCCATTTTGCTTTGAAAAATTTAGAAAAAATCATAAATCGGAAAACCTTGCAATATTATTGTCTGGGTTGTTTTTAAGATCAGCGAACTCGCTTTTCAACTGGCGTTTAGTTTTATCTACGATAAGTCCATCTGCGCCAACGCTTAAGATTTGATCTGAATTTAAATGTCTTGATTGATAAGCCATGGTAATTTGCAGCGCTGATGTTTTTTGTGCTGTATCAACTATAGTTCCCTCTGGCCATTTGCCCGTTTCAGCGGCACACTTTAAGCGCAAGTACATTTCTTCTGACATATCGTCTACTAATGAAATAATATCCATTGTTATATTTACAGCCTTTGTTTCTTAATTCTTACGAGAAAAGTTAATGTTAATTTCGGTATTTAAGCATCAGCAAACGAATGCGAGTTGCAATATACCAAATAAAGCCAACCACTGCCGCACCAATACTTATAAAATATTGCCATGTGCCCTGCTGTGCGTCTTGCCAATACAAAAATAGAAAACCACCACAAAAAAGTAACATAGCGATAAATGAGTGATTCATCAGTTTTTGGGATTGATCTATTTTGCTCAATTTTTTCATTGATGCTATTTGACTGGCATCAACTTTGGTCAAATCGATTTCACAATGAGAGCAAAACTTCGCTTTGTCAGATATCTTTTTCTTACAGTTTGGGCAATTAATTACAGCCATAGGAAGATAACGCTCCATAAAATAATTAGTGTTAATATTCTACCTAAATTTAAGCAAAAAAAAACGTCCTATTGGACGTTTTTTAAAGTAATTTTACTTTTATTGCAAATTAATAAAAGTAAATCAATTATAAATAAAATTACTTGTTTTTATTAAAACGATCTTCCCAGAATTTAGCTTTTTCAATACCAAGCTTTTTAGGGTCAAAGGTAAATTTTGTCACCCCTAATTTCTGCTGACGTTCATAATCTTTTAGTGCTTTAATCGCGGGCTTAGCCATAAAGAAGATGGCGATAAGTGCAAAAATATTCAACCAAGCCATTAACCCAACACCAATATCACCAAGACTCCAAGCAGCACTAGGTTCTGCAACAGTACCGTAAAAGACTGCTGACATTAGCACCACTTTAAGGAGGAATCTAAGTGCCGGCATTTTAATTGTTTTATTAATATAAGAAACATTATTTTCCGCGATAAAGTAATAAGCTAGTACCGTTGTAAAGGCAAAGAAAAACAAAGCAATAGCAATAAAGGGTTTACCAAAACCGGTTAAAACACTATCGACCGCAATTTGCGTAAAAGCAGGACCACTAATAACAACGTCACTGGCTAAGTTACTAACAACAAAACTAGTCGCGCCTTCTGGCATAACATTATACGACTGTGTGATTAAGATCATAAACGCAGTAGCAGAACAAACAAATAAGGTGTCAATATAAACTGAGAAGGCTTGCACTAATCCTTGTTGCGCTGGATGTTCAACTTCTGCAGCAGCAGCAGCATGTGGTCCAGTACCTTGTCCGGCTTCATTTGAATAAACTCCGCGTTTAACACCCCAACCAATTGCTGCACCAAACCCCGCCATTGGCGTAAAAGCATCGGTAATAATTAGCATAAAGACACCAGGTAGCTGATCAATATGCAATGCTATGATAGTACACGCAATGATAATGTAAGCAAGCGCCATAAAAGGCACCACAATTTGGGTAAAGTTAGCAATACGCTTAACACCACCAAAAATGATAAAACCAAGTAATAAAACAATAAATACTGCTGCATATACTTTCGTTAAAGGTAAGTCGCCCATAAAAGAGCTAACTGAACCACCGGCACCAAACACATTGACCATAGCATCACCGATGCCGTTTGATTGCACAACAGGTAATAAAACACCACAGGCAAGAATAGTTGATAAAGCAAATATCCAAGCATACCATTTTTGACCTAAGGCTTTTTCAATGTAGTAAGCTGGGCCACCACGGTACTGACCGTCCTCTTCTTCTTTATAAATTTGAGCATTAGTTGATTCGATATAAGCCGTTGCTGCGCCTAAAAAGGCAACCACCCACATCCAAAATACCGCGCCAGGTCCACCAAAACCAATGGCAGCGGCAACCCCTGCAATATTACCAGTACCAACACGTCCAGATAAAGACACCGCTAATGCTTGAAAAGATGAGATACCCTTTTCTGAGCTTTTACCCGAAAGCAATAGGCGAAACATTTCTCTAAAATGACGTACTTGCGCAAATCGCGTTAAAACAGAGAAAAAGACCCCCGTTCCTAAACAGAGATAAATTAAGTACGGGCTCCAAATATAGCCGTTAATGGTATTTACAATCGCTTCCACATGACACTCCAGATTTATTATTATTATTATTTAATTTGTTGTTCGACGGTTGAGGGCCGCTAATCATTTAAGTGCAACTTGATATAGCACTTAAACGATCATCGAACTTCAATTATTGATTTTAGATAGGTTTAGCGTAAATCATCAACAACATGATAAATAGCTGTTAAAAAGTCACGACCAAATAAGCTACTACGCGTGTCTGACCAACCGACACTGCGGTCTGGTAATAAGTCATTATCTTTAAAAGGCATTTCTACGGTATAAGACAAACATTTGAAGTTATTACCCACCCAATTAGCACCCACAGTTAAGTTAGCTTGGCCGGGTTCATCTTTATCATATCCTTTGTCATCTTGAAACTCAGGAGTTACCGCTAGAAGAATGGCTTTGAATTTTTCTTCTAAGGCTTGATGTTTAGCGTCATATGCGGGGACACCTTCACAGCCAGCAACAAAGTTAAACGGTAGAGCTTCATCGCCATGAATATCAAGAAACATGTCAACACCGGTAGCTAACATTTTCTCACGCACCAAGAATACTTCTGGGCTACGTGCCATTGAAGGCTCTAACCACTCACGATTTAAATTAGTACCGATAGCATTTGTTCTTAAATGTCCTCGAACTGAACCATCAGGATTCATATTAGGCACTAAATAAAACACCGAACTGTCTAAGAGTGAGCGAGCAACGCCATCGTCTTCATCGAGCAAACGGTCAATAAAACCTTCCATAAACCATTCAGCCATACTTTCACCAGGATGTTGACGAGCAGTAACCCAAATAACTTTCTTGTTGGGACCTTCTTCTCCAACTTTTAATACTGACACATCGCGTCCATCAAGGGTTTGTCCTAAAACTTGCAACTGGCAATCAATATCTAATTGCGCTTGATGCAGTAAGTCTTGATGACGTTCGTAGCTATACGGAGCAAAATAAGCAAAGTAAACTGAATCATATTCTGGGGTTAAAGTAATACTCAGTTTTTCTCCATCAAATTCAGTTGGTACACGAAACCAATGCTCACGGTCGTAGGAAGCCACTGCTTGATAATCTGTCCATCCTTCTGTGTAAGCAGAAGTTCCAGCATTCATTAAATGAAGGGTATGTTCACAACGATCGGTATTATTAAGTTTAAAATGAAACCACTGATAAAAATCAGATTGGTTGTCTTTAACAATTTCAAGTTGAATATTATCGGCTTGGCTTGCATCAATAACGCGGATATTTCCACTATCAAAGTTAGAGGTAATTTGCATGACAGGATCTGCTATTTTTATTATGAATAGCCACAGTGTACACAAACAATGAAAAGATCAGAAGTAATATGCGTTAAAGTGTTCTAAGAAACAGCCCAATTTCAGAAGAATAGCCCATTGATTTTGCAATAACGGTATTTTTATCATCAATGACATAATAACTTGGATAACCTTCTATCTTGAATTGATGCTTGATTTGCTCTGTACCTAAAGCAATAGGGAAAGTTAATTGATGCTGGCTAGAAAAATCAAAGACCTCTTTTTTATCAACATAATCTAATGCAATGGCGATAACATTTATCTGTTGGTTATTTTCATATGTCTCTTGAAGATTACTGATACTGATATGACATATTTGACACCAAGGAGCAAAAAAATAAATAATGGTAGTTTTCTTAAAATTGGCAAGTTCAATGGTTTTATCATCGAGCGTTTCTAATGAAACAGTTTGTGGCGTTATCTGTTCTCCCGTTGATAGCATGTCTGATTCTCTGAACATTGTCAGTGCTTGAAAGATAGCTAAAAACACCACAGCTTGAATAAATAAACTCTTCAACACAACTCACCTTTATAAATAATATAATAACGAAATAGTTATATTTATAGACCCGATCACCCGATTAAAAATTCAAATTAAAACAAAAAAATCCAATACCTAGGTATTGGATTTTTATTGCTATTAATAGAGGAAGGTTAACAAGTAGCGTTAGCCTATCTGTGTTAAACCATTCATGTAAGGTTGTAATGCTGTTGGAATTTTTACACTGCCGTCAGCTTGTTGGTAATTTTCTAAAATAGCGACTAATGTACGACCAACCGCTAAGCCAGAGCCATTTAAGGTGTGCAATAATTCAGGTCTCTTCGTTTCACTGCTTCTAAAGCGTGCTTGCATGCGGCGAGCTTGAAAGTCGCCCATGTTAGAACAAGAAGAGATTTCACGGTAAGTATTTTGTGCAGGCAACCATACTTCGATATCGAATGTTTTAGTTGCACTAAAACCAATATCACCCGTACATAAAATAACGGTACGGTAAGGTAATTCTAATCTTTCAAGAATTTTTTCAGCATGACCTGTTAAGGCTTCTAACGCGGTAAATGAATCTTCTGGCTTAACAATCTGCACCATTTCAACTTTATCAAACTGATGCTGGCGAATTAGACCGCGAATATCACGACCACCTGAACCGGCTTCACTTCTAAAACATGGGGTATGCGCGCACATCTTAATAGGTAACTCGGCCTCTTCTACAATTTCATTTCTTAATAAATTTGTTAAAGGGACTTCAGCCGTTGGGATCAAAGAGAATTTTTTATTACTTAAATCAGTGTGAAATAAATCTTCACCAAATTTAGGTAACTGTCCTGTGCCATAAAGTGAATCTTGATTCACTAAATAAGGCACGTACATTTCTTGATAACCATGCTCTTCGGTATGAACATCAAGCATTAACTGTGCAAGCGCACGGTGCATTTTAGCAATTTGGCCACGTAAAACCGCAAAACGTGTTCCCGCAAGTTTAGCACCACTTTCAAAATCTAAACCGTTGCCAATACCAGCACCAACATCAACATGATCTTTAACTTCGAAATCAAAGACACGAGGTGTTCCCCAGCGTTTAATTTCAACATTATCATCTTCACTTGCCCCGTCTGGGACTGAATGATCGATTAAATTTGGTACCGCCGAAAGAATATCATCAATTTTAGCAAGCACATCATCTTGTTCAATTTTGGCAGCATCTAGATCAGCACCTAATTGACTCACTTCAGCTAATAATGGCTGAATATCTTCTCCACGCGCTTTAGCTTGGCCAATAGATTTTGAACGGGTATTGCGTTGATTTTGTAATTCTTGGGTTTTGATCTGAAAAGCTTTTCGTTGCTCTTCTAGATCGATTAATAACGCAGTATCTAAAGAAAAGCCACGTTTCGCTAATTGTGCCGCAGTGGCTTCGATATCATTTCTAAATAATTTTGGATCAAGCATTTTATTCACATCTACAAGTTAAGTGGTTGTTTATTTATTTTAGCTTTGTTTACTTAGTCGCATAAGTTACTAAGTACAGCCCAATACCAGCAGCAAAAACACATAAGCTGACATTAAGTAATATATTTATCATGCCTTTTAGGAATTCACCTTGTTGCATTAACAAAAGTGTATCCAATGAAAAGGTTGAAAATGTGGTGAAAGCTCCTAGAAACCCGATACCTATTAGGGTTCGGTAGACACTTACTTCAATTACACCATTTTCAATAAGACCATATAAGGTGCCCATGATCAATGAACCGGAAATATTAACCGCCAATGTCGCAAAAGGGAAACCTTTTCCGAGCCAATTCAATATTAATTGCGAAAAATAAAAGCGTAGACTTGCCCCACACGCTCCGCCAAGTGCTACAAATAGATATAATGAAAAGGTACTAATGGTATTAGTCATAACGTTTATTATTACTTTGGTTATTTAATTCATTGAGAAAATTTTGTTTATCTTTTAACTGTTTTTCCAAGCCACGGTCTGTTGGTTGATAAAGCAAGGTATGTTGCAAGGATTCAGGAAAATAATTTTCCCCTGCAGCAAAGCCATTATCTTCATTATGAGCGTACCTATACTCGCTGCCATGACCGAGTTCTTTAGTAATACTACTGGTGGCATTTTTTAAATGAAAGGGGACGTCGAGCTCTGCAGTATTTTTAGCAAGCTCTTTGGCCTGGTTAAAAGCCATATATACGGCATTACTTTTCGGTGCTAAAGCCATGTATACAGTTGCTTGAGCTATAGCTCGCTCACCTTCACTAGGTCCGACACGCTGAAAAGTATCCCAAGCATTAATAGCGAGTTGCATTGCTCTGGGGTCGGCATTACCAATGTCTTCACTGGCGATCGCTAACAGCCGACGGGCGACGTAAAGTGCATCTCCGCCCCCTGCTAATATTCTCGCGTACCAATAAAGTGCGGCATCAGGAGAGCTACCGCGCACAGATTTATGAAAAGCACTGATCAAATCATAAAAGGCATCACCACCTTTATCGTATAAAGCAATTTTATTGCCCGCTACTTGCACAACAGTTTCTAAAGTAATAGTGATTTTGGATCCTGACAGAATATCAACGCAGTTTTCAAAGACATTCAATAGACGTCGTGCATCGCCATTCGCCAAGGTTAATAATTGCTGCTGGGCATTATCGGCAATAGATATCTTAATGTTTTTGCTGTTTTGCTGATTCTCACAAGCGCGCGTTAAAATAATTGATAGATCATCACGCGTTAACTTTTTTAAAGTATAAACACGTGCACGTGATAAAACTGCTTGGTTAAGTTCAAAAGCGGGATTTTCAGTGGTCGCGCCAATAAAAATAATGGTGCCATCTTCAATAAAAGGCAAAAAAGCGTCTTGCTGTCCTTTATTAAAACGGTGAACTTCGTCAACAAATAATACGGTGCGTTTTTTATGGCGAAGTAAACGTTGCTTAGCATTATCTATTGCTTGACGTATATCTTTAATACCCGAGGTTACCGCCGATAAGCGTTCAACCTCGGCATTTGCATGACTAGCGATAATTTCTGCTAAGGTGGTTTTGCCTGTACCCGGCGGCCCCCAAAAGATAACAGAATGACACTTCCCCTGCTCAATCGCGATCGTTAACGGCATACCTGGCGATAAGATATGTTGTTGACCTTGATAATCGGCTAATGTTTTAGGGCGAAGTTTGGCCGCTAATGGTTGAAACTGATCATCGTCATTGTCAGTTTCAATCATTCCTTCATCAGCGAAATCTAAAGGTAAAGAGCCATTAGCGTCGTCGTTAGCGTTGATCATCTAACTCAACACCTTCGGGTATTTTAAAGGTAAATAGTGCACTTTCGGGAACAGTTACTTGGTCAAACTGTGAAAGCTTAAACAGGCTTAACTGCCCTGTTGCGTCTAAAATAGTAAAGCTAGTAAGCATATTACTATTTTTCTTAAAACGTAATTCTAACGTCTTCACTTGGGCATTATTATCATTGGCATGAATGAGGTAATTGTTTTCATCGGTCGAGCTAACACTATAATGTTGCCATAGTGTTGGATCGCTGCTTGTTAATAATAAAATGGGGGTATTGAGTAGCGCTTTTTCTAAAAGATAAGCACTAACCTGCTCTACAAACGGGTCAAAAAACCATAAGGTATCACCATCTGAAACGATTAATGACTCATCTGGTTCTGCCGTTTTCCAGTGTACTAAGTTAGGTTTTTTAACCGCTAGAGTACCCAAAGCGTTTTGTAACTCATTACCTTCAGCATCCAGAACTTGCTGGTTAAAATTTGCCGTAAAATATTCAAGTTTTGCTAATTTTTGTATTAAATTACTTTTAATGATTAGAGCATCGTTGCTTGGCTTTTCTATAACATTGGTCGGTTCATTGAACGGCAAAGCAAAAACGGAGGTACTTGCACTGCTTAATACAACAACAGAAAAAAATGATAAAAGTGCTGTTTTTTTTAGGGAAAAATTCATTCAGTTATCCTTATAACTTGACTACATAAGTCGGGAAAAATAACACCTACAAATCTCTTACAGGTGGTGGTGCCAATACTTCACGGGCACCGTTATGGCCTGGTGAACTTACCACACTTTGGTTTTCCATATCTTCAACAATACGTGCTGCACGGTTATAACCAATTCTAAATTTACGTTGCACACTTGATATGGAGACACGTCGACCTTTAGTGACAAATTCAACCGCCTCGTCATACAAGGTATCAAGTTCAACCGCTTCATCGGCTTCGGCTTGCTCTCCGGGTAATAAAATTTCATTATCAGTATCACCTGACAATATTTCTTCAACATAATTAGGTTCGCCACGAGACTTCCAGTCGGCAACAACAGCATGTACTTCGTCATCGTTAACAAAAGCGCCGTGAACACGCACAGAAACAGCCTCGCCAGGCGGTAAATAAAACATATCTCCCATGCCTAACAGCTGTTCAGCACCTTGTTGGTCAAGAATAATACGTGACTCCATTCTTGATTGTACTCGCAGTGCCATACGGGTTGGAATATTAGCTTTAATTAAACCGGTAATTACATCCGCTGAGGGGCGTTGAGTCGCTAAAATTAAGTGCATACCCGCCGCTCGGGCTTTTTGAGCAATACGCGCAATAAGTTCTTCGACTTTTTTACCTGCAACCATCATCATATCGGCAAATTCGTCAACGAGTATAACAATCGCAGGCAATTTTTCTAACAAAGGCGGCGTTTGCGTAAAAGCATCATTAGGTTGCCAAGTAGGATCGATTAACGGCTCTCCAGCTTCAATAGCATTAAGCACTTTTTCATTGTAGCCTTTAAGGTTACGTACACCCAGAGACGACATAAGTTTATAGCGACGTTCCATTTCACCGACACACCAGCGCAGCGCGTTAGCCGCTTCTTTCATGTCGGTAACCACTTCAGCTAACAAATGTGGAATACCGTTATAAACAGAGAGTTCAACTTGTTTGGGGTCGATCATTATCATCCGCACATCTTCAGGTGTGGATTTATACAATATACTGACAATCATGGTATTAACCGCAACTGACTTACCTGAGCCTGTTGTTCCTGCCACTAATAAATGAGGCATCTTGGCTAGATCGGCTATCACGGGTTTACCTGAAATATCGCTACCAATCGCCATGGCTAAATGGGATCTTGATGCAGCAAATGCCGGGGCAGAAATGACATCAGTAAAATACACCGTTTCTCTATATTTATTGGGTAACTCAACACCAATGACAGATTTACCTTCAATAACTTCAACGACACGGACACTTTTAGCGGATAAAGAACGGGCAATATCTTGCGACAAACCGCTTACTTTACTGGCTTTAACACCTGGCGCTAAATTTAACTCGAAACGGGTAATAACAGGTCCGGGATAAACACCAACGACTTCAGCTTTTACACCAAATTCTAAGAGTTTTTCCTCAACTAGTCGACTGACTAATTCAAGCTCTTTCTCGTCAATAGGGTTTTCAGTCCGGTTGGGGCGATCTAATAAATCAAGCCCCGGTAGTCCTTGGTAAGTTGCGCTATCTCTTTTTACCGCGACCTTTATCGGTTCTTCAACATTGATTGGATCAACTTTCTCAAAGGCAGCCGTTATTTCATCATCGCTAACATGTTCTTGAACATTAAAAGCGAGTGGTTCACCGATAAGGTCATCTATTGCGACAAAGTGCTCAATGTCTTCTTCGAGATCAAAAGAAAGATCTTTTTTACTCGGGGCAATAATGTCTTCATATTCTTGTTCATTTATTGCATCAAAAGCATGATGTAGCTCTTCGTTTTCATCCACTAGATTTTCATCTATTTGAAAACTTGCCGCTTGTTTTTCAGTTAGCTCAGGTAAAGCCACTGGCTGTTCTTTTTTCTCAACAGTACTAACCAATACTTGTTTTTTTACTTTTTCAGTCTTCAATGCAGTGAAGTAGGCTTGTAGTTTTTGAGGTATCGTTAATAAATATTGGGCGAATAGTATTGTATAAGCACCGGTTTTATCAATAAAGGCGATCAATGAGAAACCGGTTAGTAGCACAAAACCAGAGAGGAGAAAGGTCAAGAATAATAAAGTACTACCGACAAAAGAAAAATAAGGCAGCACCGTTTGACTTAACGCGTCACCAATAATACCACCAGCTGAAAAGTAAAAGACATCATCAAAATTCATACTGGCAATTGATGTTATACCAATATAAAAAAGAATAAAGCCAATACACTTTAACCCTAAGGTTAAGTAATCTAATTGAATTAAGCGATGATATTTTTGAAACAATAACCACCCTGTTATTGCAGTAACAAAGGGTAGACTATAAGAAATAAAACCAAATAAGTTTAACAGTAGGTCAGAAATATAAGCACCAACAGCACCGCCTAAATTACGAATAGGTGTTTGATAACCACTTTGAGACCAACCAGGATCAGCGGGGTTAAAGCTAAATAGCGCTAACATAATAAACATGGCAAAAAGAAAAGAAACCAACAAACCAGCTTCTAGTAATCGTTGCACACCATTTAATTTACTTTGAGTAGGAGATTCTGTAGACAATATAATAAACCGAGTTAATAACTATTTTATAGCCATACCACTCAAGTTGCAGTAATACGGGTATGTTTATATACAGTAAAATAACAAACTATTGTAAGGAGTTAAATGTTTAAATCACTTACTTGAGCTCAATGATGCGATTAACGTTTAATCGGTAGAAAATTAGTCGATTTAACCTCTTCCATAACAACATAACTTCTACTTTCGCTTACAGAGGGCAAACGAAGTAAAGTATCACCTAGTAATTCTCGATAGGCGACCATATCTGCAACGCGGGTTTTAAGTAAAAAGTCAAAGTTTCCAGACACTAAATGACACTCTTGTATAACATCAAGGTCATGGACCGCCCTAGAAAAATCATCAAAAACATCAGGACTGGTTTTGGTTAAGGTTATTTCCACTAATACAAGTAATGCAGCTTCAAGCTTTTGGGGGTTTAATATCGCTTGGTAGCCTTTGATATACTTCTCTTTTTCTAATCGCTTAACCCTTTCTAAACATGGTGTTGGACTTAGCCCTACTCTTTTAGACAACTCTATATTGGATATACGAGCATTCTTTTGCAGCTCAATGAGAATATTACGATCGATGCGATCAATAGTTTTGCTTTGAGAAGACGACATTATATAAAACACTACATTTTCTAGTTGTGACAGGATTATATATCGATATATAAAATATTACGATAGGTTAATTCGAGAATAACGCACTATAATAGCCGCAAATAATATAAATACATTTAACAGGTGAGACGATTATGATTATTGGTGTTCCTAAAGAAATTAAAAACCATGAGTACCGTATAGGCTTAACTCCAGCAGGTGTTAATGAACTAACGGTTAATGGTCATGTAGTGATTGTTGAAAATAACGGCGGCGAATCTATTGGTTTTGAAAACGAGCAATACATAGCAGCTGGTGCCAAAATTATAAACACGGCGGCGGAAATTTTTGCAACCGCTGACATGATAATAAAAGTAAAAGAGCCACAACCTAATGAGTGTAAAATGCTACGCCCAGGTCAAATACTTTTTACTTACCTACATTTAGCACCCGATGCTAAGCAAACTGAATTATTAGTTGCTTCTGGCGCAACCTGTATTGCCTACGAAACGGTAACCTCTGCTCAAGGTGGTTTACCTTTATTAGCGCCAATGTCTGAAGTCGCTGGACGTATGTCTATTCAAGCAGGTGCTCATGCGCTTGAAAAAGCACAAGGCGGTTTAGGTGCTTTATTAGGTGGTGTTCCGGGTGTTGCTCCTGCGAAAGTATTAATTATAGGTGGCGGTGTTGTTGGTACTCAAGCTGCTCGTATGGCAATAGGTATGGGCGCTGATGTAACGATATTAGATCGTTCATTACCCCGTCTACGTCAATTAGATACTGAATTTGATGGCCGTTTAAAAACAGTTTACTCTACTGCCGATGCGATGGACCAATTAATTGTTGAAGCTGACTTAGTCATAGGCGCGGTCTTAATTCCAGGTGCAGCTGCACCTAAATTGGTAACAAGAGCCCACATCAAAATGATGAAAAAAGGTGCTGTTGTTGTTGATGTCGCGATTGACCAAGGTGGTTGTTTTGAAACATCAAAAGCAACAACTCATCAAGACCCAACGTATGTTGTTGACGACGTAGTACATTACTGTGTAGCTAACATGCCAGGTGGCGTAGCACGCACATCAACAATGGCATTAACTAATGCAACCATGCCATTTGCGGTAATGCTTGCCAATAAGGGTGCAAAACAAGCCATGCTTGACAACGTACACTTAATGAATGGTTTAAACGTATTAGGCGGAAAAATCACTTACCAACCTGTTGCTGAAGTTTTAGGCTACGACTACATACCACCTGAAGTGGCTATAGCGACTTTATAACGACTGAAAATAATACTTTGTGAGTTCTGCATAAAAACAATAAACCTCTGTTATATATTTAATAGAGGTTTTTTTTACGATGAATCTTAAACCTGACCATTTGGTTAGCTTGTGTTATATTTCAATAAATATCACTAAAATTAGAGTTAGGGAATCAATCATGGAAATTCAGGTTGTCGACTATCAAGATAAAAATGCTGGAAAATTATTTGTTCAAAGCTTAAGAGAAACAGGTTTCGGTGTATTAATTAATCACCCTATTGAGCAACAGCTTGTTGAATCTATTTATAAAAATTGGTATGAATTTTTTAGCGGTGAAGAAAAGCATAACTTAAGTTTTGATCCAAAGAAACAAGATGGCTACTTTTCAACCGAGATATCTGAGACGGCTAAGGGTCATGCAAATAAAGATATAAAAGAATATTTTCATGTTTATCCTTGGGGCAGGATCCCTGATCAACTTAAAGATGAAATACTTACCTATTACCAGAAAGCCTCTGAACTTGCTGCAGAATTACTTGATTGGGTAGAAAAATATAGTCCAGTCGACGTCTCAGAAAAATATTCAGAACAACTAGCGAATATGATAAAAGATACGCCAAATACTTTATTACGTATTTTACATTATCCGCCACTAAGTGGAGATGAAGAACCGGGCGCAGTGAGAGCCGCTGCGCACGAAGATATTAATTTATTAACCATATTACCGGCAGCAAATGAACCTGGTCTGCAAGTACAAAAGCAAGACGGATCTTGGATTGACGTTCCCAGTGATTTTGGCAGTTTAATTATTAATATTGGTGATATGTTGCAAGAAGCCTCAGGTGGATATTTCCCATCTACCAGCCATCGGGTTATTAATCCTTCAGGTAAGGCCAGTAAAAAGTCTAGAATATCATTGCCGTTGTTTCTTCATCCACGAGACGAAGTCGTCTTGTCTGAACGACATACTCAAAAAAGCTACTTATTAGAAAGATTAAAAGAGCTTGGCGTAAAATAGCGATGAGTGGTGGTGTATAAGGGTTTATATGCCATCACTGTACATTTAACATTGCACTCATAGAAATTTTTATCAAAAAATTAATTTACCCTCTTGAGTTCTTTGCTTAAACTCCCAACTAATACCTTATAATTATACTTTTTATCAATCTTTGGAGTCATTCATGAGCGAAGCAAGACATTGCCCGTTACTCATTTTAGGATCAGGTCCAGCTGGTTACACTGCTGCAGTTTATGCCGCACGCGCAAATTTAAAACCAGTGATGATCACTGGCATGCAGCAAGGGGGTCAATTAACAACGACCACTGAAGTTGAAAACTGGCCTGGTGATGCCGATGACCTTACGGGTCCAGCATTAATGGATCGTATGCAAAAGCATGCAGAAAAGTTTGATACCGAGATTATTTTTGACCATATCAATGAAGTTGACTTTTCGAAACGCCCTTTTACCTTAAAAGGCGATAGCATGAGCTATACTTGTGATGCGCTTATCATTTGTACGGGTGCTTCTGCACAATACCTAGGTTTACCTTCAGAAGAAGCATTTATGGGTAAAGGCGTTTCAGCCTGTGCTACCTGTGATGGTTTCTTTTACCGCAACCAAAAAGTTGCTGTTGTTGGCGGTGGTAATACCGCTGTTGAAGAAGCGTTATATTTATCAAATATTGCCTCTGAAGTTCACTTAGTGCATCGTCGTGAAACTTTTCGCTCTGAAAAGATTTTAACTGACCGTTTATACGAAAAAGTTAAAAACGGCAATATTACCTTACACTTAAATCAAACCTTAGATGAAGTGTTAGGCGATAAAATGGGTGTTACTGGTGTACGTTTAAAAGAAACGCAATCTGACACGACTAAAGATATTGACGTTATGGGTTGTTTTATTGCGATTGGTCATAAGCCAAACACTGATATTTTCAACGACCAATTAGCGATGAAAGATGGCTACTTAACGATACAAAGTGGCACTAACGGTAATGCAACACAGACCAGTGTTGAAGGTGTTTTTGCCGCGGGTGATGTAGCTGACCATATTTATCGTCAAGCAATTACCTCTGCTGGAGCTGGTTGTATGGCAGCCCTTGATGCAGAACGTTACTTAGACGCTAAAGGCTCTTAGTCATTAAAAACCAGATTGTCGCATTACTCGATGTCGATGATCTGGCATTTCCACCCTTAAAGCATGCGTTGATTGAACCTAATGGCTTACTTGCTTTTGGTGGTGATTTATCTGTAGCGCGATTAAAGTCGGCCTATCGAAGTGGTGTCTTTCCTTGGTACAGTGCTGGCGAAGCCATTATGTGGTGGAGCCCAGATCCGCGTGGTATTATCCTAACCGACCAATTACGTATTAATCGCACCTTGCGAAAAGTACTAAAACAACAGAACTTCACCGTAACCTTAAATCAAGCCTTTGACCGTGTTATTCATTATTGTGCCGATGCTCCCTTTCGTAAGGAAGATACTTGGATAGTTGATGATATGTTAGCGGCTTATCAACAACTGCATGACAATGGTGTCGCACATTCGATAGAAGTGTGGATGGATGGTGAATTGGCCGGCGGTTTATATGGCGTGGCAATTAATGGCAGCTTTTCTGGGGAATCGATGTTTTATCGAAAAAGCAATGGTTCTAAAATCGCATTAGTTTATTTAAATGCTTTATTAAAAGGCCAAAACATTCCATTAATTGACTGCCAAATGCTCAACCCTTTTTTAGAAGACATGGGCTGTATTGAGGTTTCACGCTCGCAGTTTATGACATTGAAAGCACAAGCATTAACGGTTTCATTACCACCGGATTTTTGGCTACCCCGCCAACTGACAGAAGAGCCTTAGTATGAGCACAAATTTTCAGTTAGGCATTACCGGTTCGTTTCCTTGTAACTACTTGCCCAACCAAGAAGAACGTTTACTGATTGCAACCGATGAACGTTTACATAACAGTGAACATTATGGTTGGTTAATGTCACAAGGCTTTAGACGCAGTGGTGATCAGATATACCGACCTCATTGTGAACTTTGCTCTGCATGCAAATCTCTGCGGGTCTTAGTTAAGGAATTTTTGTTATCTAAAAGTCAAAAACGAAATATAAAGAAAAACAACCTATTTACTATTAACATTTCAACTGAAAAAAAAGCTATTTATTACCCGCTGTACGAAAATTACATCAATACTTTACATACCGATGGCTCAATGTTCCCGGCGACAAACGATCAATACAATAGTTTTATCCGTTGTAATGTCACAGAGCAGCTCTACCTTGAAATTTGGCATGATAATCAACTTATTAGTGTTGCAGTAACCGATGTACTAAAAGATGCTCTATCAGCCGTATATACCTTTTATCATCCGGATTACAATAAGTATGGCTTAGGCGTGTTTTCTATTTTGCAACAAGTGTATTTAGCAAAAGATAGGCAGAAGAACTTTCTTTATCTGGGTTACCAAATTGATGACTGCAAAAAGATGAACTACAAGGATCGTTATTACCCACATCAAGTATTGATAGAAAACAGATGGCAAACAGTAAATAAATAACACTATAGCTTTACATTCCGGCCTGTTTTCGGCATCATCTGCCCAGATTTTTGTTTATGCACAACTTTAGAGGTTTAGCGCCCAATGGCGAAAGAAGAAAATATTGAAATGCAAGGTACGGTTCTTGATACCTTACCAAATACTATGTTCCGCGTTGAACTAGAAAATGGTCATGTTGTTACGGCACATATTTCAGGAAAAATGCGTAAGAACTACATTCGCATATTAACGGGTGATAAAGTAACGGTTGAATTGACACCGTATGATTTATCTAAAGGCCGTATTATTTTCCGTGCTAGATAATTAAGACCCTATAAAGCTAAAAGCCCTGTGAATAATATTCACAGGGCTTTTTTATTACTTTAGTTATAGATCCTTAAACCTAACATTCAATCATTGACGATTAAGCCAGCTTTTTTAATAAGCCGTCGCTAGCATCTTCAACTAAATCTAAGACAAACTTAAATCCCCTCGCCCCACCATAATATGGATCAGGTACTTCTCGTTCTTCAAAATTATCTGCATATTCTAAAAATAATTGAATCTTTTCATGTAAATGCTCTGGTGCTAACTTTTTTAGCTCTTTAACATTTTGCTCGTCCATCGCTAAGACTAAATCAAATTTGGTGAAATCTTCAATAATAACTTTACGTGCTTTAATTTTGTCAAATGAGTAGCCACGTTCAGTACCTATCTTTTGCGCACGATGATCGGGCTTTTCACGCGCATGAGAGCCCGTTGTACCCGCAGAATCTATCGTTAAAGAAATACCCTTTTCTTTAACTTTATGACGAAAGACCGCCTCAGCACTTGGCGAACGACAAATATTGCCCATGCAGACAAACAGAATGCTATTTATTTCTTTATAATTCATAAGTTTAGTTACCAATCTCCATGTATTTGACATCTGATCACTAGTGTTTTCATACCAGTAAAATCAATGACTTATGTATTGTTAGTGTATTTAACGAAACTATCTTGAGCTATTTTTATAAGAAGGTAAAGGATAATTCTTGATAGAAAGTTACTTTACGTCAAACTAAATTCAATGGTGTAATAAATCATATCAACAACACTATGACTTTTTCGTGACTGAATTGTTATCTACATCATCTTTCGCAGTATCTTCAACTTTTGGTGTACCGTTAGCATTAAATTCAGCTATTGCTTCACCAGAAGATTCCCAATGCTCTCTTTCTTCTTCGGTTGCTTTGGGTGAGAATAATCCAGTAAAAGCATAGAAGATCCCAATAAGTGGTGCCATCCAGCAGGCAAAAGCAAGGGGGATATACAAAAGGTTTTCTATATTGCCATCAGCAATACCAAGACCTAGCGCTGAAATTACAAATGCACCACCCGCATTCCATGGAATAAGGGGAGACATTAATGTTCCACCTTCTTCGATTCCACGTGATAGATTTAAGGTTGAATAGCCCATACCACGATAAACAGGCGAGTACATTCGTCCCGGTAAAGCAATCGATAAATAAGGGTCACCGGCAACTAGGTTAGTCGCAAAGGCAGTACCAATCGCTGCGGTTTGAATACCGGCAAAACTACTCACCTTACTTTTAATAGCATTAATAATTGACTTCAAACAACCTGTTTTTTCGAGTGCACCGCCAAAGCCTAGTGCAATTAATATCAAGGAAATGGTCCACATCATCGATTGTATGCCTCCCCTATTTAACAAGCTGTCAATTTCTTCAATCCCCGTACTTATCGAGTAGCCATTATTGGCAAAATCAAAAATTGATTGCAGACTCTGCCCCTGTACAACCATTGCCGTTGCACCACCCGCAACAACGCCAGCGAATAATGATGGCATAGGGGGATATTTTTTTATCGCTAAACCCATGACAACCAAAGCAGGTAATAATACCCATCCTGAAATATAAAAGTTTTCGTCTAGGGTGTTAGTGATAGCGTCAATTCTTTCAAATGAAATGCTTTGAGTGTCGATGACGAAAAACCCCACCAACAAATAGATGATAAGAGCGATGAGCATAGCTGGGATGGTCGTTGCCATCATATTTTTTATATGAGAAAAAACATCGGTTCCAGTCACTGCAGGGGCCAAATTAGTTGTGTCGGAAAGTGGTGATATTTTATCACCAAAAAAAGCACCAGAAACTACAGCGCCAGCTGTCCAATATGCAGGAATGTTAAAACCTTCGCCAATGCCCATTAAGGCCAAACCAACCGTACCGACACTCGCCCAACTAGTGCCAAGAGAAAGTGAAACAACAGCACAAATGACCATACCAGCAGCCAGAAAGATTTCAGGCGAAAGGACCTTTAAACCATAATAAATAATGCTGGGTACTGTACCGCTAGCAATCCAGACCCCAATAATCATCCCAACCGTTATTAAAACAGACACTGAAGGTAAAGCGACGTGAATAACGTGAAAAATTCCTCTTTCAATATCTTTCCATTTCAGCCCTAACTTAATGCCAACAATACTGGTAATGGCTAAACCAATGGCAAGAGGAATGTGTGGCTCAAAAACGCCAAAGTAAAATATTTGTGTCCCAAGAATAAGTAGCGTTAATACGACAGGCGTCAAGGCAAGTAATAAACCCGGATTGGCATTTTTTGTCCGTTTCATTTAAATACCTCATGTTTTGTTATTCATAGATTAGGTGAAGAACAGTCATCGTGATGGGTAAAGCAATAGGCCAATTTAACTTGTTACGGCTTTGAAAGAATCATTACATCGTAGATATAAGGGATAACAAAGGTAGGGTCACACATCATTCATCCTTTGGAGGCCATGCATTATTTGCTGATTTTTTTGATGTAAATTATTGATCAGATCCAGAAGATACTCTTTACTGTAATTGTTGATTATCAAGGGTAAAATGGATCTTAACCACATTTCTATCTTCTCATTTACCTCTAGCATTACAGTGGTTATTGTTTCACTGTTTGCATTAGGAGCTAACGCTAGTGTTTCTATATAAACTAATAATTGTTCGTCAATATCGTCATCAAACCACATTTCAAATGTTTTAATAGGCGCCTCTATCAATGAGGTGATTAAATATTGGTTTCTGACTTTTTGCTTGTCTGTTAAATAATGTAAAAACATTCTAGCGCGCTCTTGCTCTGTCACTTTAAGACTTCTCTCATAAAACGCTAGCGTTGCGGTATTCAATGTTATTAGGTGTTCAAATACTTCACTTAACTGGTGATAACGCATAACTTTCCTTCCTATTCTAAATTTTTGTGAGCCTATTTTCGAAGAACCTAACGATTAACTTATAAATTAAACAACGCCACTTGAATTTTCTGCTTATGAATAATTTAGTCATGTAGGATTTATTTTTACAACTCAAAGTAACAAAATATCAGCCTGCTAGATGTGCGCTAGCGCACATACTTAATTGATGTAGCAGAACAAAAATCAATTTTTAGCATTATAAAAAGCCTAAAGGGAGATATGTTACTTATACCGCTAATATACACATTTAAATATAACCTAGACTACTGAGAATATAGCAATACAGGGGGTAGTAGCTTTGTAGATAAGAAAACCGTTAAGTTTTGTGTGATGGCGTACATATTTATTTTCACATTCCGTGCAAAATAATAGCCGTAACCTATAACTTAACTAATTTAACAAAACTGAACTATTGGGATTTAATATGAGCAATGAAAACGAACGCAGTATCGCGACCTTTGCGGCTTTAAAAACTTGCATAGCAAATGGAGAAACACAATCAGTAAAAGAATTATTAGCAAAGCAGCCAATACATGCACTTGAAAAAAGCTATCTTATTGACTTAGCAAAATTAAATAACAATCCTACTATAATAAAACTCATTGAAGAAAGCCCAATAAACGAATGAATTAATTAAAACTTAACATCACAATTTAAAGAGTTCCAGATGCAAGCACCAATGCATTCAATTGAATGACTTTTTAATCAACAGGGCTAGCAAGGAACAAGAAAGGCTAATATCTATTTTATTGATTATCTAATTTTATTGGTAACAATGCGCCTATAGCCAGCGATGTTAAGCGACACGAAACAGCTTTATGGTCTGAAATAGTCGCGCAACTTAACCTGTTACTACGTTAGAGTTTAACGAAAATTTCTAGCTTAAGAATGGAGAAGGTATCGTAATATATTATCCATTTTTGTTAGCCAACGCTTATTTACCTTGGCTAACGGTAACCCTTAACAAAGTTTAATAACTTTTAATAATACTTACGGAGCTCGTTTTCATATTCTGGGTCAATAAACCGCTCTTGATCGAATGGTGGATTTTCCATTATTTTCTCAGCGTTTACATTAACGGTTATATAAGAGTCAGTCCAATTGACTGCCTCAATACATTTATGACTAATCAAAACCTTGCGACCACCGGGTGCCCAATTACGCGTATCTATGACGATATACGAAATAGTCCAATTATCGTCATTTAAAATAAAGTCTTTAATATGGCCAATTTTTTGATCTTTCGCATAGATCTCAAATTTCTTAACATCATTGGTTGAATGTAAATGCCAATCTTCTGATTTTACTTGAGTATTATCCTTAGATAACTTTGTATCAACTAGGGGGTTGGGACTAGGAGAAGTTCTCCATAATCCTTCGTTCATCCAATAGTAAGCATAACCGTAGAATTGAAATAATTCAGTTTCATATTGATGAGATATTTGTTGGTGTTCCTCAAGTGGAGGACTATTTTTAATTTTTTGTTGAGTTAAATCAACAGGGAATTTGTACTGTTCCCACTGAGGTTTTTGCAGTGAGATGGTGCTGATTAATATTTTTCGTTCTCCACAGAGCCACTTTTTAGTATCAGGAACTATGTAACGTATTACCCATAATTTATCGTCAAAGAGGAAATCTTTACAAAGACCTATTGTTTTGTCGATACCTTGTAATTGAAAACGCATAAGTTCATTGAGACTTCGTAACATTGTCCTACCCTTCTATATTAATTAAGCTTTAATTTTCGAAAGTCATGGCTTATATCATACTCGGTCAGTTATTTTTCGTATGTACGTCAACACACTTAGCAGTGATATTTTCACTCAAAAACATGGAGATAATATTTATACCTGTTATCAATCAAGCACCTGAAACATGCATTTTGATTGGTAGCGGGTACATACCCTTGTTCTACTCGATATAGATATAAATCATGGTAGATTCAATCAACGTGAACTTTCTTAAAAAGAAAGTTCACTCTTAGATGATGATAGCTTTATCGTTGGAGGTCCTTATGTTTCCTGATTTGACGTCTTAATTTTCTTTGCTAACACAATGTAGAACGCTGGCAACACGTACAGTGTTAATATAGTACCAATACCAAGCCCTGCAACAATAGTAATACCAATCGCAAAGCGCGACTGTGCGCCTGGACCCACTGCAATTAACAGCGGGATCATAGCCACAATAAGTGCCAGCGACGTCATAATAATGGGTCTCAAGCGAATCGCAGCCGCTTCAATGACCGCGTCGCGTTTGTCGCGCCCTCGCTGTTGTAGAGTATTCGCGAATTCCACGATGAGAATACCATTTTTTGCGACTACACCAATCAGAGTGATCAGGCCCACTTGCGTATAAATATTCATTGAAGCAAAACCAAGCATAATAAAAGCCATAGCGCCGGCAATAGACATAGGTACAGACACCAGTATAATAAGTGGATCGCGCCAACTCTCAAATTGCGCCGCCAGCACAAGGTAGATAACGAGTAACGATATAAAGAAGGTAACGATTAGTGCGCTACCAGAATTTTCGAATTGTCTAGACTCGCCCTTAAAATCGTAGCTAAAGCCGCGTGGCAAGATATCAGCAGCCCTGGCTTTCATAAAACCAACAGCATCTCCCATGGGTACTGATGGCACGGGAATACCTTCAATTGTTATCGAATTTAGCTGATTAAATTGTGTCCTTGACGAGGGTTCAACATCATGTTCGAAATTAACGACCGAACCAAGTGGAACCAACTCGCCAGAATCAGCGCGGATGTAATAATCGTTTATTGCCAGTTCACTATCTCTAGCATAACGCTCAACCTGAGGAATAACTTCGTAAGAGCGCCCTTCCATATTAAAACGATTAATATAGCCACCACCAAGCATACTACTGAGCTCCTGACCGATTTCTTCCATCGACAAACCTAAATCTGCAGCGCGATCTCTGTCAACCTTTACCCGAGTAACTGGCTTGTCGATATCGATTGATTTTTGCACGAAGGTAAAATTGCCACTTTGCATGGCGGCTCCAACCAATTCATCTGCCACCTGGTTAAGCTGATTAAAATCACTCCCTGAAGTCACTACAAACTGAAAAGGTAAACCACCACTGGAACCAGGCAAGGAGGGGATCGGAAATAATGCTGTTTTTAAACCAGTAATATTTGCCACAGATGCCTGTAGTTGAGGCATTATGTCGAACTGCGATATATCACGTTCACTCCAAGGTTTCATTTTGAAACCACCAAATACAGCATCGGAACTTGTCATACCCACCAACATAAATGTCTCGTCGTAGCCTGGCACCTGCTCAAACGCTGTCTGCATTTCCGCGCCATACTTTTGCAAGTATTCAAGGGTAGCTGTCTGTGGTCCTTTGCCCTGAAATAGGATAATGCCACGATCTTCAGTGGGTGCCAGCTCTTTCTCACTTAACATGACCATAAAAAATATCGACACGAGAACAACCAATGCAAACATGATCACAGGTGACACGGCCTTAACAACGATAGTCAATGAGCGCTGATAAACGTTGGCGAGCTTTTCAAACAAGCCTTCTACAGCACTTTCAAAACGCGACGACTCTCCATGAGGTTTCAGTACCTTGCTAGCTAGCATAGGCGATAAGGTCAAGGCGATGATCCCTGAAATAACGACCGCACCTGCAAGCGTGAAAGCAAACTCAGTAAATAGCGAGCCAACTAGCCCTCCCATAAAGCCAATAGGTGCATAAACAGCCACCAGCGTGATTGTCATCGCAATAATTGGACTTGCCATTTCACGGGCGCCAATGATCGCAGCTTCCTTCTTTGACTTACCATTAACGATGTGACGATGGATATTTTCGACAATAATAATAGCATCGTCGACGACTAAGCCAATGGCCAAAACAAGTGAAAGTAATGTCAGTAAATTGAGTGAGAAACCCAGTACAAGCATTATAAAGGCACCACCAATCAGTGAGAGTGGAACCGCTAGTGATGGAATGATGGCAGCGCGAAGGGAACCAAGACACAAAAACACAATAACAAGCACAATACCTATTGCCTCGATCAGCGTTTTAATGACCTCATTAATTGAATCGTCGATAAATTCTGATGCATCATAAGGCAGTTCAACCAGCAAACCAGACGGTAGTTGAGATTTAATCTCAGGTAGAAGTTCTTTTACCCGTTCTGCCACAGACAGCGGATTTGAGCCAGGAGAGAGGCTAATAGCCACGTAGGTCGATGGTTTTCCTTTGTATAACGCAATGTTTTCGTAGGTTTGCGATCCAAGTTCCACCCTCGCAACATCCTTGAGACGAATAATCGTGTCTTCAGTTGATTTGATAACAAGATTCTTGAACTGTTCAGTGTTAGAAACGTCAGTGTTACTGGTAAGACTAATCTTTATTAACTCTCCTTTTGTTTGTCCAACACCAGAGAGATAATTGTTTTCGCGCAGGGTCTGAACAATCTCGGTCGAGGTAAGATTAACCGCAGCAAGTCTTTGGGGGTCTAACCAAACTCTCAGAGCAAAACGCCGTCCTAAAAGTTCAGCTTTACCCACACCCGATAGTGCCTGTAGTTTTGGCTGTACTTCACGAGCAAGATAATCGGTGATTTCTGGTACCCGCATAGTCTCACTGAAGAAAGCAATGTACATAAGCGCGCGACCTTCACCTGTTGTCGAATTAATAACAGGGTCTTGAGCGTTTACAGGTAATGCGTTCCGCTGACTAGCGACTTTAGATTGGATCTCGGCCAACGCGTCATTAGCATCGTAATTAAGTTCCATCTGTGCTTCGATAGTTGAAAACCCCTGCGTGCTCGAAGAGCTTAAGAAGTCGATGCCTTTAGCTTCGGCGATGGCCTGTTGCAAAGGTTGGGTGATAAACCCCTGAATTAGTTCGCTGCTAGCACCTGGATATGCAGTCGTAACCGTGACTTTAGTGCTTTCTAGCAAAGGATATTCGCGGATCTCCATTTCCATGATGGATCGCACACCAACCAGTAATATCAGCAAACTTACTACCGTGGATAAAACGGGCCGTTTTATGAATATGTCTGTAAAACGCATGGCTATTTTACTCCTGTGCTAACAGAAGCAGGGTCGAGTGAGGAGTCGTTCTGCTTGATTTTTACTTGCTGGCCAGCCCTGAGGCGCAAGAGGCCTGAGGCAACAATACGCTCTCCAGCTTCAAGTCCTTGCTTAACTTCTGTCATACTTCCTCGTTTAAAACCTGTTTCTAATGTTCGGCGCTCAGTAACCAGTTGACCCGCTGAATTTTCTGTTAATACATAGGCAAAGTTACCGTAGGTGTTGAATGATATTGACGTGTTTGGGATCGCTACCACCTCTCGAGGACCTTCTGCGAAGGTTCTGACAGTAGCAAACATTCCAGGTTTGAGTCCTTGTTGTAAATTAAGAAGCTGAGCACGTAATTTAACGGTGCGTGTTTCAGGTGTGACCGAACTGTTGATAGCGGTAACGGACCCCTTAAATACCTCGGAACCTTTTGCCGCAACAGTGACTTCAACAGGGTCTGCTATGTCAACACTTCGCAGCTCTTTTTCAGAAAGTGTATATTCAACAAGAATTGGGTTAAGCATATTGATTTCAACGATAGGCGTACCTACGAATAGATATTGGCCAATGTCGGCTAAACGGAGCCCGAGAACACCATTGAAAGGTGCTGTAATGACTTTTTTGCCAAGCTGAGCCTCTGCCTCTTGCACTCTTGCTCTGGCAGAATCTTCCGCAGCCTTAGCTTTATCATAGGCTAACTGTGAAACAGCTCGTTTGGAAATCAGATCGACGTTATGTTGAAACTCCTTCGATGCAAGCTGTTCCTCAGCCCTACTTTTTTTAAGTATGGCTTGCTCTATTTCGCTATTCAGGCGAATAAGGATATCACCTTTTTCAACACGCTGACCCGATTCGAATAAGACCTCAGTTATAACGCCTGGCATCTCATTAGCGATCCGAACACCATTTATAGCCCTAATACTGCCAATTGATTGAATGCTCGTTTGCCAGGTAGCCATAACAACCTCTGTGGCTTCAACAACCGCAGGTGGTCGTGGCTGCGAGAACTTCGCCTTTATTTGCTCTAGTTGATAAAACTTGTAGCTGAATACGCCACCAAGCAAAACAAGCAGTAAAACAATAGCCATTGCAAAGCGAGAAAAAGTGCCCATTCTGGTGATCCTTTTAAATAAAATAGGTGAATAACGTTGAAATATATAACGAATTTAATTTCAAAACATTGAAAGGTAATTACTCAAGCTACTTATTTGAAGCTCTTAGCATCCACGATGTTTTTTCATGAATTCGCATTCGGTCAGAGACAAGAGATACCGTTGATTCATCGTCTAATTGATGAGCCACTTTTAAAACGTCACGTGCGGTCTTTATAAGTGTTTCATGCCCAACAGTTAATACTGCAATCATTTCTGTGGCATTAGGAACACCATCCACCTCGTGGATTGAGCTTAATCTGGAAAATTCTTTATAAGTGCCTGGCGCGGCAACATCAAGCGTTCTAATACGTTCTGCAATGTCGTCTACAGCAATTGCTAATTCTGTATATTGATCCTCAAACATTAAGTGTAACTCTCTAAACCTCAACCCCGTAATATTCCAGTGAAAGTTATGTGTTTGTAAATAAAGCGTATAAGAGTCTGCTAGTAATTTTTTTAATCCTTCAGCGATTTTACTTCTATCTTTTTCATCAATACCAATATCAATGGTGCTCATAATTACTTTTCCTTTTTTCATTAAAAAAATCAATATAGGGAGGCGATTTTTGCCGCCCCACCAAAAACATAGTGTACGACTTTATCGATTTAGGCTCTGTGCGATATCGAACCAAAAACGTTTGGCTGATGAGTATACGGGGGATAACTCTATTGGCTTTAGGTTGCCTGCCGATAGTTATTGTAGATTTATAACAATATCTAACGGCTAACAATGGATTATTAACTAATATTCTTCCTCTAAAGTCATAAGCGATGTGTTACCACCAGCAGCGGTCGTATCAATGCTAACTGATTTTTCTGTTAATAGACGCTGAATTAAATTATCCAAATATTCTGAACTGATCACCGGTAATATTGCGCCTTGACGTTCAGCTAACTTCTCACTGATATAATGTTTTCGGTCGCAATGACTATCAACAACAACACCTGACAAAGCAGGATGCGCTAACAGCGCTGATAAATGACATAACTTGGCAACTTGAAAAACATTTTCATCTTCGCCTGTTGCAACAAACTTATCTCTAAAGGCTAAAGCTTCCTGATAAAATAAATCAGAGACAACCGTAATAACGGTATTACCCGTCGCCAACGCCGTTATAATAGACATCAACAAAAACTGAAAGCTGACATTTTTATCCGCAAAGCAAATAATATTACCGCGGTTTTCTAAATACAACATATTAGACTCACCTGTTGGCCCAGGTAGAGTTAGTGGCTTTTTAAGGTGTTTTTCAATACGTATTAATTGTTCACGAGCCGCTGTTAACGTAAGATTTAGGTCATCAAATAAATCATCAACAATATCAACATCAGCAATTTTGGCTAACAATTGACGCACGCAAGAAATACGCGTATTTAACTCAGTTAAACGCCAGCATTTTTCAGCGACATCGGCCTTATCCATAAGTAAAATTGCCTCTTTTTTAGCTTTTTCATCTCCCTCTAACACTTCCTCTTGTGAGGGCGATACATTAAGTTTCGCCGCATCAGGGGTAGATTTTTCTTTCACTAAGCGCGTTAAATAATTGGGACCCCCTGCTTTTGGCCCAGTACCAGAAAGACCTCGACCACCAAAAGGTTGTACACCAACAATGGCGCCAATTATATTACGGTTGATATAAACATTACCGGCACGTGACCGCTTAGCTAAATCAAAGGCACGGTGTTCAATACGCGTATGAATACCCATGGTTAAACCAAAACCTGTACCATTAATTTTATCGATAACCCCTTCTATCTCATTACCTTTAAAACGTACAATGTGCACACAAGGACCAAAGACTTCTTTTTCTAACACGCTAATATCTTCAATTTCATAAAGACGCGGGGCAAAAAAGAAATGCTCATTATTTTCTACCTCGGCAGATATTTCACATTGGTATAATAACTGACCATGTGTTTTCATATAATCGCTGTGCGCATTTAAAACGCCGAGTGCTTTTTTATCTATAACAGGCCCTACATCAGTGCTTAAGTACGCTGGATTACCGACATGTAATTCTGCTAAGGCACCCTTAAGCATAGTAATAACATTATCAGCGATGTCTTCTTGTAAAAATAATACCCGAAGCGCAGAACAGCGTTGACCTGCCGATTGAAATCCTGAAGAAATAACATCGTCAACAACTTGCTCAGGCAAGGCAGTTGAGTCAACTATCATACAATTTTGTCCACCCGTTTCAGCGATGAAAGGCACCTGATCGCCACCTCTATCAGCCAAGGTTTGTGAAATTATTGTCGCTGTGTCACTAGAGCCAGTAAAAATAACGGTTTTAATACGATCATCCGGAATAATTACACTACCCACTTTACTACCACGGGCAATAACCTCTTGTACAACGCCTTCAGGTAGTCCAACAGATTTCATCAGTTCAATGGTGCGCAGCGCAATCAAACTGGTTTGTTCAGCGGGTTTTGCCAATACAGTATTACCCGTAACAATGGCTGCAGCGATCTGCCCTAAAAATATCGCTAAAGGAAAATTCCATGGGCTGATACAGAGCACTACACCACGAGCTTCGAAACGTTCGTCTTCCGCAAGATTAATAGCTTTTTCAGCATAATAACGACAAAAATCAACCGCTTCACGTACTTCATCGATGCCATCTTGAGCTGTTTTACCCGCTTCTTTAATACATAAGGCGATAAGCTCGTCCATATGATGTTCAAGAATATCGGCAACGCGGCACAATAACGCTGCGCGTTCAGATACTGGTGTTTGTGACCATGATGAAAATGCTGTTTTAGCCAACGTTATCATTGCCAGCATTTCTTCTTCGTTGTGATGACGATAAAAGCCTATTATTTCAGTTTGGTTGGCAGGATTATTAACGGCAAAAGCCCCTTTTGGAACGTTACTTTCAGAGAGTAGATGATCAGTAAACCAGCTATCTAAAAACGACTTTAAGGGTGTGATTGTATTAATATCAGCTAAATCGACGCCTTTAGAATTATCACGACCGAGACCTTTTTCATCATGGTATAAGGCTATGGGTTTGGTGATTTGGGTGTTATATTTATCTTTTAAACGCTGCGTTTTTTCAACGGGATCTCTCAATAAAGATTCAACAGGTTGAGTCTCATCAACAATGGCATTAACAAAAGAAGAGTTAGCACCATTTTCTAGCAAACGCCGCACTAAATAAGCTAATAGCTCTTCATGATGACCAACTGGGGCGTAGATGCGACATTGAATATTTTCACTAGAAACTATTTGATCATACAAAGAGTTCCCCATGCCATGTAAACATTGAAATTCAAAACCCTCTTTATTGCCATCAACGAGTTCAAGAATGGCGGCAACAGTGTATGCATTATGCGTAGCAAACTGTGGATAAATGGTATCTCTATAAGCTAATAATTTTTTTGCACAAGCGCGGAAAGAAACATCAGTAGAAGATTTTCGTGTAAATACAGTGAAATGCTGATGACCCTCTTTTTGAGCCTTTTTAATTTCAGTATCCCAATAAGCCCCTTTTACTAAGCGGACCATCATTTTTCGGTCAACTCGCACCGTTAATTCACGTAACCAATCAACGACAAAAATAGCCCGCTTTTGATAAGCTTGTAATGCCATACCAAAGCCAGTCCAATTTGCTAAATCACTATCACTAAAAACCGCTTCAATAATATCAAGTGATATATCTAAGCGTTCAGACTCTTCGGCATCAACGGTTAAACCAATATTGTAGCTTTTAGCTTGTAAACAAAGCGCCTTAAGTTTTGGCACAATTTCAGCCATAACGCGTTCTTTGTGGTTAAATTCATAACGAGGGTGAATAGCAGAAAGTTTCACTGAAATACCAGGAACTTTACGAGGATCATCTTTACCCGTAGCACGCGCTACATTTCCAATCGCCTCTATTGCCTCTTGATAAGCTTTAAAATACTTATCAGCATCATTCATCGTACGGGCACCTTCACCGAGCATGTCAAATGAATAGACATAGCCTTGCTGCTCTTTATCGGCAGCACGCTCAGTTGCGGCAATGATTGTATCGCCCATCACAAACTGCTTACCCATAATTTTCATGGCGTAGTTCATTGATTTACGAATAACAGGTTCACCTAAACGACCAACAATCTTTTTCAATAAACCAAAGCTTTCCTTTTTGCGTTTATCGGCATAATTAACCATAGTGCCGGTAATTAACAAGCCCCATGACGAGGCATTAACGAACAATGAATCGCTGCTGCCTAAATGACTGTTCCATTGCCCTTGAGAAATTTTGTCACGAATTAAAGCATCTTGAGTATGTTTGTCTGGTACTCGTAACAAGGCTTCGGCCAAACACATTAAGACCACACCTTCTTCACTTGATAGGGTGTATTCTTTTAATAAGGCGTCTATTGCACCATTACCTGACTCGACTTTACGAATTTGAACAGCCATTTTACGCGCTCTTTCCCACGCTCGACTTCTGGCACCAACATTTACTTCTGCCAATGGTAAGATATGATCTACCGCGATTTTTTCATCGATACGGTAAAACTCACGAATTTTTTGACGAAGAGGACAGTCTGTATTAAACGAACCATTGAAAAGCATATAGTTATCCTTAAAAAATTATTAAATAGTCTTTTGTAATCTCTTAAGTGATTACAATTTAATTTATGCTACGAATGCTTTGTTAGCTCTTTTTCAATCATCGCCGACAAGATACGTAACAAAGTCTGTCCTTTTAATTTAAAAACTCTTTAGCTTTAGCAATCGAATAATTTACTGCTTGTGACAGTTCAAGTTTGGGCGGCATAACCAATTCATTTGGATCGACATGGACATCAAGCACACAGGGCTCAGTACTAGTAAATGCCTCTTTCAATGCGTCGACTAGCATTTCAGGGCGTTCTATACTCCAACCCTCACCACCACATAATCGAGCAAATTCAGCAAAATCTGGATTTTTTAATGCCGTTTTATAATTGGGGTAACCACTGCTTTCTTGTTCCAGTTGAATTAGTCCCAATTTGGCATTGTTAAAAATAATAACCTTTATCGGTAATTTACGATTGACCACGGTAATAAATTCTTGCATTAACATACTAAAACCACCATCCCCGATAAGTACTATTACCTGCCGGTCAGGAAATTTTAATTGTGCGCCTATCGCGCCAGCCATGCTAAATGCCATCGTGGCCAAGTTACCTGAAAGGGTAAATAGTTGGTGTTCAGTTACGGGTAAATGACGTGCGGCCCACGCAGTCACCGTGCCAGTATCACAAAGAAAAATCGCATCTTTGTTGGCAAGCTCGCCGATTGTTCGTGCTAGAAGCTGCGGTTTTATTGGCGCTACTTGCGAGCTTTCTTTTTCGCCTTGTTCTCTTGACCATTTCATTTTCTGGTGACGACATTCATCAAGAAAATTTTTGTCATCTTTTTGGGGTAAATCAATAATTAATTGCTCTAGCACCTCACTTACCTCTCCAACTATCGATACATCGACAGGGCAACGTCGACCTATGTGTCGAATATCCTTGTCCACTTGAATGACTTTCGCTTTTCCAGGGTAATATTCTTTGTAGGGAAAATCAGTACCGAGCATAATAAGTAAATCACAATTATTTATTGCCTCAATTGATGGTCGCGTACCAAGTAAGCCAAGTCCTCCTAAGGAATATTCATGCTCATCTGGCAGTAATACTTTTGCTTTTAATGTTCTAATAAGTGGTGCATTGCATTTCTTCAACAAAGTAAGTAGCTGTTGACGCGCTGGAATAGCCCCTACACCCGCAAGAACTACAATTTTATTAGCTTGCTGAATTAGGCTAAGTGTATTGTTTGATGCTGATGCTAAAGGTTTTGTACTACCCGTTTCAGTGCCCGCGATTGGATGACAAGTAATACCTGCTTCTATTTGCTCCGTGGCCACATCTACAGGTAGGGCAATATGAGCAACTCCGCTTTCAGTAATCGCACTATTACACGCTTGCTGGATGATCTCAGGGACACGATCAGCAGCAAACAAGGTTTGATTAAACACTGCGACATCAGAAAAAAGAGCGGATGAATTGATTTCTTGATGTGAGTTATTACCTATTTCAGAACGCGGTAACTGCCCCGTTATCGCTAGGACAGGTGCATGGTCGAGCTTAGCGTCGTACAAGCCATTGAGTAAATGTATGGCTCCACCTCCAGCAGTACCAACACAAACGGCAAGCTTACCGGTTAATTTTGCTTGGGCTGATGCGGCAAACGCCCCACTTTCTTCATGACGGACCTGTATGAATTCTATCTTTCCATTGCGGCGTATAGCATCCATCAAATCATTAATCGCATCACCTGGAATACCAAAGACATGGCGGACACCATATTTGTAAAGTGTCTCTACAATGTGGTCGACAACTTTACGTTTTTTGATTGTAGACATGTATTCCCCTTTCAATTTCAAATAAGTTCATCGATATTTACTTTAATTAAGCACAACGCTCAAAGCGTTATGAATTTATCTATTATATTTACTCACTGTTAACGACTTTCATCAGGCTCAATTGATTCATGAACATTATTTACTGCTGAAACTCCCGGAGTAAATAGTTGTCTGATGCTGTTCAACATCGTGTTATGCTTCCAATGCTCTGCTCGCACTAAACTTACTTTCAATAAAGCAATGTCTGGGTTATCCAATCCATCTTGAATCCACGTTTCATAACGTGACTCCCATAATTTAATCAACATAGCTTCACTTTTAATTACCTGAGTGATCCCAGATACCGAAATAAAATTGTTATCTTCTTTGATAAAACTAAGATTGACGAAGCTGTTTTCAGTCAATTCACCAATCAACTCTGAAGATAGCGTTGTAAAAAAGAAGAGTTCTCCTTCAGCGCTAACTTCAACGGTTTCCATCGGTCGACTTTTCATTATTCCATCAGCGGACCTAGAAACAAGCATTGCTACATCACCTATATTAATGAGCTTTTGAATATGTGAGATATCTCTCTGTAAATGCTTTTCACTTTGCATGCTAATTTTCTCCGATTAAATGTATTCAACGGTGTTATCTGTTTTTAGAGACGGCTAAGATAGTTAACATAAAAACAGTTATATTTGATTTATTAAGCTAAATCTAAAAATATTATACGGTGACAAGGGAGGTCGCTCTGTACGTTAGCGTACTGTCTAAAGAGTGTGTTTTATCCTAAACGGCTTAAAACTAATGCTGGCAAGTTGAAACAGAGGGTTTTTAAGGTGGTCTTAGCGCTGATTAACAGACTAAAAATAGTGTAAAATACTGTTTGAGGTTATAATAGATGTCTTTACTAATGCTTATTTAAAACAAACGAATAGCTAAAGTGGTCTAGTTTAACCTATTGGTATAATTACCTTTCATCAGCTGATAACACTCACAAGCTTCCCGCTCTAAGCCCTTACGATTAAGTATCTGAATGGTACCTCGTGTATAGCTAATTAACTTTTTATCTTTTAATAAGCAAGCGGCTACTGTTATCCCGCTTCTTCGAACACCAAGCATATCAGCAAGAAATTGATGTGTTAGGTTTAAATGAGTAGAATGTGCCCTATCATCAGTCATGAGTAACCAACGAGCAAGACGAGATACTATGGGATGAAATCGCATGCAGACTAATGATTGTGAACCTTGCACAAACAAAATATAAAGGTAATCATTCAATCTTTTTAACAGTAATGGAAAGTTTTTCAGTTGATACTGAAATTGCTTAACAGATAAGCGCAGCGCTGTTCCGGACCCCTGAACAACAGCTCTATCAGGTGCCGATTGTACTCCTGAGATATTGGAAATACCCAACATACCTTCATTACCGATAATACACAGTTCAAGCGGTGGGTGTCTCGTACCTGTAGTGACCAGTGAAATATACCCTGTTAAAGGATAAAATATGTAGTCAATGCCTTGCCCGCGCTCATGCAATATATCACCGGAGGTTAAATGGACTTGCTCGCATTGCGCTACAATAGTTTTTCTGAGTTTACTTGGTAGCCCATCTAACAGCTCATTGGTGACTTCTTGCTTTTCTTTTGATCGCATATGTTTGCTCTCTGATACAGAAAAATGATATTGCCTTAAATAATTAAAATTTAATTTATAGCAGCAATAGTCAAGTGTAAGCGATATAAAATAGAGGATCTGTGCGCTGGCAAACATTACTCACTTATATGATGACTTTATAACTTACATATTGAAAATGATTAGTTCACTAAGCAATAGCGGTGTCTATAATGTCGCGAGGTTTTCTTCAATGTCAGCGCTAAAGTCTTAACGTTTTGATGCGGATATTGCAGGAAAATTTTTGATAAAAGTCAATGGCGTGACAGCCTTATTTAGCGCAATAGCTGATATTGTGCTAAATATCTAAGCTGATTAAAAACTGAGCTTTAATACTGATAAAAATCATCAATTTATAAAGATAAAAGACAGTATTACTCATTAAAACAAATAACCTTGATTAAAGATTAATAACGTTTTTTGATTGATAATAAACTTTTTCGTTTTCATGAGGGAGCAATCGGTCGGTTTCTTTTTTTACAACCGCGTAGCATTCACAACTTAAGCTTTCAAGTTTCTGCCTATTTAATACGGTAATATGACCGCGATGATAATCAATGACACCCAACTTCTGCAGTTTTCCCGCAGCTTCGGTCACACCTTCTCGGCGAACCCCTAACATATTACCAATAAGTTCCTGAGTCATCACTAGGGTATTATCGGGTAAACGGTCAAGCGACAGTAAAAGAAAACGGCATAATTGCTGATCAATCGTATGGTGGCGATTACATACTGCAGTCTGTGACATTTGAGTAATAAGGGATTGGGTATAACGAAGCATTACACCTAACAATTTTCCATGTCGATGGAATTCTTCGGTTAAGCGTTTTCCTTTAAGCCGATAAGCATAACCTGCACTTTGAACCACAGCTCGGCTAGATGTACTTTCTCCGCCCATAAACAACGCAATACCAACAACGCCTTCGTTACCGACCACAGAAATTTCTGCCGAAGCGCCACTCTCCATTACGTATAATAAAGAAACAATAGAGTCAACGGGAAAGTATACATTAGCGAGCTTATCACCGGCTTCGTACATCACCTCGCCTAACTCTAGCTTTACTAATTTAACAAAAGGAAAAAGTCGTTCTTTTACTTCATCAGGCAAGACAGCTAGTAAGTTATTTTGTAAGGGGGTAATTTGAGTGTCGATTATTTTTTGCATCGTGAGTCGTCCCTTCTTAAGAATTAAATCAAGCTACTAGATATTATTATACCTTAACAAAAACAATCTCGCTGTTCGGTTCGATACCGTACACAACACTCTTTTTAGATGATCATTTTTATTTTAGGTAATTAAAGTATATATCGCACTAATCGACATTTAGACCACCTAAAGTAGATGCGCTTACATTCAGATATAACAACATAAAAAACAACAATAACATTTAAAGACAAAAACTTAAACTTTCCACTACGGTAAAGTCTAACGAAGAAATAGCCTACTGCTCTAGTGGCTTTCGCATAAAAAATAGTACGATAATTATTAGGTTATGTGTGACAGCGTACAGATATATCTTTACGTAAAGTACAAGGTAGTATTTAGAGCTTAGCGTTATAAAATTTTATTCATTAATGGAATGGACAAGACCATAAAAGTTTTACTTCAGTAAAAGAAGTAGCACCCTTTAAAACAGGTAAAACAACAAGTTAATGCTTTGCCAGCCACCAATAAAACCCTTATCATTTAATAGAGGAAAACGTTATGTATAAACATATTTTATTTGCCACAGAACTTCATGATTCAAAAAACTATATTGAAGATAAAGTCGCTCAATTACAACAGTTCACCGACGCTAAACTCAGTATTATTCATGTGGTAGAGCCGATACCTAATTATGGTGGAGCACTCGGTGTTGTTCCGAGTCCAGACCCAGTTGGCAGTTTTGGTAATACAGAAAAACGAAAAGAACAAGCCAAAGAGATACTTCAACCATTAGCTAAAAGGCTAAATATCACCGAACAACACTTGTGTATATCGGTCGGATATATTAGCGAAGAAATATTGGCTTTCGCAGAGCACGAAAATGTCGATTTAATTATAACCGGTAGCCATGGGGTACATGGTTTACAGTTATTATTAGGCTCTACCGCAAATGCCATTTTACACGGCGCAAAATGTGATGTGTTGGCAGTGCGCTATAAAGAGCAATAAGCATTGATTTAAGCAATAAATATATTGCTTTGAATATTATGATGGTAACGAACCTGCTGTGAACGAGCCAATCAATTAAGTCGGTAATTAATATAATATCGTTAATTATCTATCGGTTGCAGCAAGACTTACCTTTCCATAACAGGTTTTTATCGAGGGTCGTATCACTAATTTATCCTGTCTTATCAAATCGACTTATCATGATAAATTATTTGACTCGAGTCTCATTTGTAATAAACACCCTACTGATTGTTATATAACTATACATGTTACCAGCCCTTTATTTTGGCTGCCACATTATGTTTTCGTCCATGTATGCTAGGGTATATTAACTACGTTTATCATTATGCGTATACCAATCAGATTAATACTTTTAATGGAGATAACGACAATGGCCAACTCTATACAACGTTTGAAGCAACTTGAAATTAATGGTGAAATTTGCCACTACCACAGTTTTGATGGTTTAGCGGATAAGTATGACCTTTCACGTTTGCCTTTTGCCGCTAAAATCCTTTTAGAAAACTTATTACGACATGCAGATAGTGACTTTGTCCAACAAGGGGATATTGAAACCTTAGCCAATTGGGATGTAGACAACTGGCAGGATACTGAAATTGCCTTTGTACCTGCTCGCGTAATTTTGCAAGACTTTACTGGGGTACCCGCCGTAGTTGATTTAGCGGCTATGCGAGATGCGATAGTCAAAATGGGTGGAAAAGCCGAAAAAATAAACCCATTAAATCCAGTCGAATTGGTCATCGACCATTCAGTTATGGTCGATGTGTTTGGTCAAGCTGATGCGATGGAAAAAAACACCGCAATTGAGTTTCAGCGTAATCGCGAACGTTATCAGTTTTTACGTTGGGGTCAGCAAAGTTTTGATAATTTTAAAGTGGTACCACCGGGCCGTGGTATTGTACATCAGGTAAATCTCGAATATTTAGCCCGCGTAGTATTCAAAAAGCCCGACGAGAATAATTTACTTTACCCTGATACCTTGGTTGGCACCGATTCACATACCACCATGATTAATGGCTTAGGTGTGTTAGGTTGGGGAGTCGGCGGTATCGAAGCTGAAGCGGCGATGCTGGGACAACCCGTGACCATGTTAATACCTGAGATTGTTGGTTTTGAATTAACGGGGAAATTACCTGCAGGAACTACAGCGACTGACTTAGTCTTAACGGTAACCGAACAATTACGTGCTGCAGGTGTGGTTGGTAAGTTTGTCGAGTTCTTTGGTTCTGGGGTGAATGAGCTGACCTTGGCCGACCGAGCGACCATAGCCAATATGGCGCCAGAATATGGGGCAACGTGTGGAATTTTCCCCATCGATCATCAAACTACCGATTATCTGCAATTAACCGGGCGTGACAGTGACCACATTGAACGCGTAGAGTCCTATTTAAAAACGATGGATATGTGGGGAACGCAATCTCAACAGCATGCTGTTTATCATAGCCGATTATCATTAAAACTAGATGAAGTAGTGCCTTCTATTGCTGGTCCTAAACGTCCTCAAGACAGAATTTCACTTGACCGTGCCGGTCTGGCGTATCGTGACTGGTTAGCTTTACAACACGGTATAAAACAAGCAGTCTCGAGCGATAGTGAAAGTGGCTTTGAAAGTGAAGGCGGACAACCTTCGGTACTATTACCTGCTAGTAATGAAGATTCAGGCGTTCCCTGTCAGTATGCTGATGAAGACTTTGTATTAAAACACGGATCCGTCGTTATAGCGGCAATTACCAGTTGCACTAATACCTCAAATCCATCGGTATTAATTGCCGCTGGACTATTAGCCAGAAATGCCCGGTTGCGAGGATTAACGGTTAAACCTTGGGTAAAAACCAGTTTTGCACCTGGTTCACAAGTGGTCACTGATTATCTGCTTAAATCTGGCTTAAATGAAGATTTAGATGCCCTTGGTTTTCAGTTAGTCGGATACGGATGTACTACCTGTATTGGTAACTCCGGCCCTTTACCTACCGAAATTAGCGACGCTATTCATCAAGGCGATTTATCTGTTACCTCTGTTTTATCGGGTAACCGTAACTTTGAAGGTCGTATTCATCCAGAAGTCCAAGCTAATTATTTAGCCTCTCCTCCTTTGGTCGTTGCTTATGCTTTAGCGGGTAATATGAAGATAGATATTACCACGGGCTCACTAGGTGATGACCCTACAGGTAAACCGGTTTATTTACATGACATCTGGCCAGATAGTCAGGAAATTAAACAAGTTATCGAAAAAGTTATCGACAGTTCAATGTTTATTTCCCGATATGAAGATGTTTATAGCGGTAATAAAGACTGGCAAGCGCTGGATATAGTACAAAGCCAAAAATATGATTGGCCAGCTTCTACCTACGTTAAATTGCCACCATTTTTTAATAATATTAGCGCAAAAATACCAACTATTAACCCAATTAAAAATGCTCGATGTTTATTAAAACTGGGTGATAGTGTCACTACTGACCATATATCTCCTGCCGGTTCGATTGCGCTAGATAGCCCCGCGGCTGAGTATTTAAAAAGTGAAGGCGTCTCACCCAAAGACTTTAATTCTTATGGCTCTAGACGCGGTAATCATGAAGTGATGATGCGCGGTACTTTTGCCAATGTTCGTTTACGAAATTTATTAGCACCCGGCACTGAGGGCTGTTGGACGACACTGATGCCATCGGGTGAAAAAATGAGTGTTTTTGATGCGGCGATGCAATATCAACAACAAAACATTGCTTCGATTGTTTTAGCTGGAAAAGAGTATGGTACGGGCAGTTCTCGTGATTGGGCCGCCAAAGGGCCAGCTTTATTGGGCGTTAAAGCGGTTATTGCACAGAGTTACGAACGTATTCATCGCTCTAATTTAGTCGGCATGGGGATATTACCATTGCAATTTATGCCAGATGATAATGCCGAGTCACTAAAACTAACAGGTGAAGAGCAATTCAGTATTCCTGCCGTGAGTATTGGGCAGAAAACGGTGACAGTATCTGTTAAAAATGAAGAGGGTAATGAACGTTCCTTTGAAGTAAAAATTCGTATTGATACACCCAACGAATTCAAATACTACCAACATGGTGGCATATTACATTATGTGCTACGAAATTTAGCGTCGACAGACTAATGTTGTTACCCTTCTTAATTAATTTTGAAGGGTAAATTTTTTAGCATAATGTATAAACAGGTCATATTGTTGACCTGTTTATTATTCATTGTTGTAGAGGTTAACATTCAACTTTAGATTTTAAATGTAAATGCCTGAACCCTAGTCAATATTAACGATACTAATGGCCTATTCCTTAACAGGAATACCTTCGAGTAGTTCTATAATACTGGGGTTGTTGTTTATATAGGCTAAATTAATGAGGTATTTTTTTTCAAGATCTTGCATGGATTGATTTGCTAGTAAGTTTTTTATTAATAACGCTTCGCCATTTCCTATTGCGGTTTTCAAAGCAGAGAAGTTCACGGTAGCGTGTTTATTTTGATTCGTATGATGAGATCCCATGATAACACTCCGTTAATTATTCTTTATGATAGTCACCGCTACTCCTAGCATCTAACGATGCAAATTAGGAGTACCAGTAAAGCAGTTTTTATATGTAGACTTATTCGTATTGATGCTATTTAAAATATCAATGTAGCGCTTACTTTTCGATGATATTTTTTGGGGGGTTGGCATTGTGTAAATATTTAAATAAGTCACTGTTAGTCGACAGTACTAATGTCGTATCTTCGCCAATAGCAAGCTCATAGGCTTGTAAGGTTCGTGTAAAAGCATAAAATTCAATAGATTCTTGGCTTTGGCTATGTGCGGTAGAATAAATTCCAGCGGCTTTAGCATCGGCTTTACCGCGAATTTCTACAACTTGACGATAAGCTTCTGATTGAATTTTATTTAAATCACGTTCGCGGTTGCCTAATATTCTAGCTGCCTCACCTTTGCCTTCAGATAAGAACCTTTCGGCAATTTGGCGACGTTCACTGATCATCCGCTCATAAATTTTAGGTCGTACACTTTCATTATAATTAATGCGCTTAAAACGAATATCTAATAGTTCAATACCAAACACCTTAACCTTTTCTGCCGCGGCGTTAAATATGTCTTGTTCGACAAGTTTCCTACCTTTATGGATAGGTACTAAACTGCCCATATCTAATGCTTTTTCTGCATCAGTTAACAATGGGTCACGCAGAGGTTGACGGCCTTTCGTGGTCCGAATAATTTCAATTAGCTTATGTGTTGCTACCGCATTTCGTGTCTCACTACCAAAAATATCATCTAATCTCGATTGCGCACTGCGTTCATCACCCAGACGTAAAAAATACGGCAATGGGTCGGTTATCTGCCAGCGTGCATATAAGCTAACAGAAATATATAACTTGTCCTTTGTCGGCATATCTGAAGGTGTACCTTCCCATTCCAACACACGTTTATCAATCGAATTAACCTGCTGAATATAAGGTAATTTAAACTTAATACCAGCATCAACAACCGGCTCCCCCACGGGACGACCAAATTGCGTAATAATGACTTGTTCGACTTCATTTACGGTATAAAAGGCGCCATAAAGTAAGGTAATAATAACGAATAGCAAAATACTCGTGAATAAGCTTAAATAACGTTTCATGGTTTTCTCCCTTCAATAGATGTTAAATCAAGCAAAGGTAAGACATCTATTGTGCCACTATCGATGATAATTTTATTGCTTATGGATGGCATTACTTTTTGCATGGTCTCCACGTAAATGCGCCTGCGCGTGACCTCTGGCGCCAATTTAAATTGGTCATATAGTGCATTAAAACGTAATACATCACCTTCTGCTTCATTAATTCGTTTTATTCTATAGCCATCTGCTTCGCGAATACGTTGATCTCGCTCGCCTTCTGCCAATGGGATAATACGATTGTAATCTCGGCGCGCTTCATTAATCAGCTTTTCCTTTTCTTGTTGAGCCTGATTTACCTCATTAAATGACGCTTGAACGGGCTTTGGCGGATTAATATTCTTTAATTGAACTTGGTCGATACTAATGCCCATTACATATTTAGTTGCCAAAGCCTGCATTTTTTTAAGTGCTTCAACTTCAATTTCTTGGCGGCCAATAGTGATCACTTCGTCAACAGTTCTATCACCTACCACTTCACGCATCACTGATTCAGAAACATAGCGTAACGTACCTGCTGGATCACGTACTTCAAATAAGTAATTTTTGGGATCAGCAATTCGATACTGAATAACCCATTCCACCAGTGCAGTGTTCAAATCCCCCGTCACCATTTGCGTTTCACCCACTTGATTACTTGCTACGGCTAAGTCACGCTCACGAGCACTACGGCCTATATTGTTTAAAGAATCATTGAACGAGTTGTTTATGGAGATATTTTGGTCAGGGTCTTTAGCACCAGGCGTTGAAAAGCCAAACTCTTGCTTCAACTGCCGCTTTGTTGGCACTATGTTCACTTGCTCTATACCTAAAGGTAATTTGAAATGTAAACCCGCGGGGAAAATAGCTTCAAACTTACCAAATCTCAGTACAACGGCTACAGAATCGCTAGGAACTGTGTATACCGCGGTATAAATACCACCAGTGAGCAATATAACTGCAAGGATAATCCATCCAGGTTTTTTGCCACTACTCGTTGGCAGTAATTCTTGATACTTTTGAAAAAATTTACCGACTACTTTGCTTAGATCAGGTAGCTCTGATTTGGGCTTTTTAGCGTTGTTATTATCTGGCGTCATAGGCTCCTCTCTTTATTAACTAACCTTCGAAAAATAGGTTTTAACTTTATAATTAATGACTGCCCCATCCTATCAAACTGTAAAATATAACTTTAATTAAATAAATCGTATTATATTATTTGTTTTTGGATAGACACACTTTGTAATTTCCTAGTCAGGATCATCAGAAAATTCTACGATAAATAATATTAGTTTTCTGTTCGATACCACACGTAGTCGTCATAAATCATTTCAGTTAATACAGCCGGTGATAGATAGAACATCATCACAAATATTGAATTTTGATTGAAGTTGAGTGTCGAAATAACGTTTTCACAGCTTGTGATTTATTAGATAACTTTCCATTGAATCTGAAAAATTCAAATGGTGATTTTTTTTTATAAGTGCTTACGTTAACCCTTGATGTGGCCAGTAGTAGATAATTACTGACGCACTTGTGCAGGCAAGGTCTCTATTTAAAAGGAGGGCTAAAGTGGTGGGACAGTAATTTCTGTTTGACGAATCTCAACCAGCGGACAAACACTGGCTACTTTATCGTGATATACCTCAATCTGGTGATCAGCTGGAACATCCAACATCATCAGCACTTCGCCATTACTAATTGCAGTTTCGCATGCAACCTTCTCCTGATCACTTAAACCAGCGCCTACCATACCTGAGACCCAAGCACCAAAACTCGCACCCGCAACGGTAAAACCTAAAATAGCGGCACCACCAAGGGCTAAACCCGTAGCCGGAAGGGTTATAACCGCCAGACCTGCCAATAATCCAGTAGTTCCACCAGCAATAACACCCCGTTTGATCGCTGGGTACAAGTCTGAATCATCCAATGCATCCGCTTTGGGGAGTTCGCTTAAATCGATTTTATCGTTTGCTATTAGATGCATTTGACTGTCGTTAATGCCATCAGCACGAAACAAGTTTACCAATTCACATGTAACCTTAACATCGGGGGCTAGAAAATAAATACGTTTCATTTGTTGCTCCTGTGTGCAGCCACACTGGCTAAAAACCTTATAATGTTAACAGGCATGAACTGCAGTATTTGATTAAAACAAGAAGGAAAATTTTAATAATTCCCCTATCGATAAAGTGCATGTTTATCCATAAGTCATCATAAATTCATATCCACAAAGCGTCTGTGCGTTGCCACACATTATTTAATGAAGTGATCTAAAGTCATAAATTGCATTGCTTAAGCTATGATAAACAACGTCAAAACTTACTCTCTGCTTATCAATGAGATCTTAACTAACGACAAGCTGATTGATCTGTATCAACCTTGATTCAGATAAACTAGCGCTCTTTATCAACAGTAACTAGACTAAAAATCAATCGATTAGTAGAAGCTACTACCTCTACCTTTGCTTAGGTATCTGTTTAATTTATTCTGCTATTTAATGAATGACCCTTGATATGATTAGAAATTTTTATTTCATTTGTCATTATTAATGGGCAAGAATTGATTCTCTATTATCTTCATATAGCGCAGAGTGTTAACTAGCTGGCTAATAATTCAACCTAAAAATGATTAAGGAATAATAATGAAATACTTTCTATTGAGTTTACTTGTCGTTATGTCATTAACACTGTTCAGTTGTGATAACGGAATTGACTCACCAAGAGGATTTAGTCTGCCTACAGGGAATATTGAAGCAGGTAAAATAGCTTTCTTAAAATATCAATGTTTAGCCTGCCACACACTCGATGGTGTTAAGGATGATAGTATTGCAAAGCAGCAAACCCTTTCAATTTCCCTGGGTGGTAAAAAAACTAAAATAGTCACTTATGCTGAATTGGTTACCTCTATTATTAATCCATCCCATAAATTTTCAAATTTACATTCACCACAGTTTAGAACACCTCAGGGTGAATCAAAGATGAAAGTCTTTAATGATGTAATGACTGTGACTGAACTCATTGATTTAGTATCTTTTTTACAACCTAACTATTCATTAAAACCTTATCAACAAACCAGATATCAATATTATCCACATTAAAAGGTATGGGAGTTAACATGAACATTAAATTTTTTGGAGCCACTAGAGAAGTCACTGGCTCTTGCTATTTGGTACAGGGTAATAACAAAAATATACTGATTGAATGTGGTATGTTTCAAGGTTCTCATCACCATGAAAAACACAACCATGACCCCTTCCCTTTTGATGTTAGTGAGTTAGATGCTGTGGTGATCACACATGCATCAGGCTAATGTAACCCAAGCAAGTTATAAGTAAAATATTATAATCTAAGAGGGGGTGGCAATTTGCATGGTCATTGACCAAGATATTATTATAAGGAAGGGAATTGGTTAATATCTTTGTTAATTGGTTTGTCGACAATACTGATAAAACTAGGGTCAAACAAAACAGCGTTTGTCTTTGCCTAGTCGCAGATAAAAAATTTTAGCTTAGGGCTTTTTTATGGCTACCATCACACATCGGCTGAGATGCCGTTTGTTTACAGCCACAAAAAAATACTTTTTTTGACTCTGTTGCGGTATATCTTACTGGTGAGAATTCTGAGCCTTTATGAGAGCCATCACAAAAGGGTTGTTTTTGGCTTTCCCCACAAGAACACCAAGAATATTTTTTACCTTCTTCAACGTCGACTGCAAAAGGTGTGTCAGATGCTCGTACTGGTGTAGACATAGTAATCTCCATTAATTGATATATAGCGCCCGATAAATAGGCAAGTAACTGATATTTAAAGTAAGCGATAAAGCCATAAAAGCCAACTGTTATTTATCCCAGTTGAACTTTAATTATCTGTTGAGTAAAAAAATCATAAGAAAACTGCACTAAAGTCCAAGGTCATTAAAGGGATTTTAAAATTTTATCCTCTGACATTTGAAGAATAACTATGCCAAGTGAAGTAACAATAATAAAGTTAACCCAAAAGACTAAAGCCATTAAAAACAAGGCTGCTTAAGGAATAGCGTTCAATGAAAAGGTGGATTAAAAAAACCTGCGCTGTTAATAACAGAGACGTTAAGCAAATAATTCAATTGGAAATACTAATTTTGACGCTTTAAATACCAACAGCTTGTTTAACTTTTTCTTTGTAACTTCGACTCACTTTTAATTCTTTGCCATTACTCATCACTAAGTAATATTCGCCATTAAGTTGACTACAAAACTTATCAACATAATTTTTATTAACTATGGTTGAGCGATGACTGCGTACAAATTGCTTTGGGTCTAATATTTCTTCAAGCTGCTTCATGGTTTTACGTAATATATGTGTAGCACTATGGGTATGAACACACATATAGTCTCCCGCAGCGTCAATCCATAAAATGTCTTTAACTGGGACTCTACTCACTTCGCCTGCATCTTTTATAGCCAAGATATCAGAGTAAGAAGATAAACTTACCGGTTGATTATTTGCGAGCTCAGCTAAAATTTTGTCACAATCATTACCGGTAACATCACTGACTAACTGAATAAGTTTAGATTTATGAGCAGCATTTTCTGAGCTGATCAGGCTCTGCCTAACCTTGTCCATAGATTCGGCTAAGCGAGTTTCATCAGCAGGCTTTAACAGGTAGTCTTGTGCGTGAACTTCAAAGGCTTGTAAGGCATATTGATCAAAGGCGGTGACAAAAATAACAATGGGTAGCTTTAATCCTCTTTCAATAATAGCTTGCACGACTTCAAAACCATTGAGGCCTGGCATTTGAATATCAAGAAACATTAAATCAGGTTCATAGGCTCGCACAGCTTCAAGTGCTTCACGACCATTATGGCATTGCGCAATAATATCAACGTCTTTATGATCCGCTAATCTTACGGCAAGGCCTTTCCTTGCTAAAGGTTCATCATCAACTATGATTGTTGACAGAAGCTTTGTCATGTATTTATCTCTAGTTCATAGGGCATTCTAATGCTCACTTTAACACCTTTTGGCGTATTATTGGCAACAACTAAAGAAAAATCACTACCGTACAATGCGGCTAATCTTTCTCGGCTATTTGCGAGGCCAACACCATTTTCACGATAAAGATTACCATTTTTAATTTCAGCGCCAGGACCATCATCGGCAAGTTCTAATAATAAGTCATTGGCAAAGCGGGTCACCGTAACTTTAATGGTACCGCCACTCTCTTGAGAAGCAATAGCATACTTAATAGAGTTTTCAGCAATAGGTTGTAATATCATACTGGGTACTAAGGCATTTTTACAATCATCCGCTGCGATAAACTCTACACATAATCGGTCTTCAAATCTAACTTTTTCTATATCTAGGTAAAGTTTTAGTGCATGCAACTCACTATTTAAGGTGACTTTTTTCATCGGATCTTTATCAAGAGAATAACGAAGAAACTCACTTAATTTAGTCACCATACCATTGGCTATTTTATTTTCATTAACCAAAATAAGGGTAGAGATTGCATTAAGAGTATTAAACAAAAAATGAGGATTGAGCTGATAACGCAGCATTTTAAGCTGAGCCTGGTGAGCGACACTGTTAGCTTCTAAAACATTTTGTTTTTCTTTTTGCAGCATTTGATAATATTTTGTACCAAAGTATAAACCACTCCAGCTCAAAATAATAAAAAATGAATAAACACTGTTAGTGGTGTAGTACAGCCAAAAATCAGGGCGATAACCGTGCTTGTATATTTCCCAGTGGTTAATGTTTTTAACAACTTGCCAAAGTACGCCAACCAAATAAGAGGCGACTATGACCACAACGGCTATTTTTGCCGGACTAAAATTCCAAACTCTACGATATAGGTAGCGCAAAGGCACAGTGAACAGCCAACCTGCATAAGCATTGAGAAAAATTATCACGACAAAAATATCACGAGGATCATGTAATAATGATCCTAAATAATGCACTAAAGCAAATCCAAACCAACTAGTGCTATGCACTAACCAAAACAGTCGGTTCTTATTTTCTAATAATTCTTTCCAATTCACGCAGTATAACCAATAAAAAATCTTATAATAATTATGAAGTAGCTTTGCCATTCACGCATTACCGTTGACCGTAGCATTTCAGCGACTCAACTCATTTGTATTCAATATAAATACAAAGCTTTAAAGCGCTATCATTTTACCTAAACGTTGCCCACCGACTAAGTGCATATGGATGTGATAAACCTCTTGGCCGCCATGATCATTACAATTAATAATAAGGCGGTAGCCATTTTCAGCAATGCCCTCTTCTTTGGCTATTTTTTTAGCGACAGTGATCATGCGCCCTAGAGTGAGCTCGTCATCGTCAGTGACATCATTAACCGTCGGAATTAATTTATTCGGAATAATAAGAACATGGGTACTCGCTTGTGGTGTTATGTCTCTAAATGCTGTTACGAGTTCATCTTGATAGAGTAAAGGTGTTGGTATTTCTTGTCTGATTATTTTTGAAAAAATAGTTTCTTCTGCCATGATATGCTCCGTTGTGTCTGTTAGTTTACTTCTGGTGTCCACTTATTATAGTGTATCGCGTTATCAACTGAACGTCTCGGCAACCACCCTGCACTTTCTAATTCAGGTTTGTCTTTGAAATGTGTGACATAACCAACGCATAAATAAGCAATGATTTCAATTTTTGTGGGAATATTCAAAGCATCTCGAAGCTTGTCATCTTCGATAATACTTACCCAGCCAACGCCTAAATTTTCTGCTCTTGCGGCAAGCCATAAGTTTTGTACAGCGCAAACCGCACTGTATAAATCCATTTCAGCTTTGATCGTTTTTCCTAAGACAACTGGGCCATTTCTTTCTCTATCACATGTGACACATATTCCTATCGGCGCTTCTAATATCCCTTCAAGTTTTAACTTTTGATAGCTTTGTTGTTTATCATCTGTAAACATTTTTTCAGAGACCGAATTTGCTTGCTCAAATCCATGCTTAATTTTTTGTTTTGTTTCTTTATCATTAATAACAATAAAGTCCCACGGCTGCATGAAACCAACACTGGGAGCATGATGAGCGGCGGTTAATACTCGCTTTAAAACATCTTCTGGGATGGGTTTGTTAATAAAATCGCTTCTAACATCTCGACGTGAAAAGATAGTTTTATAAACCGCGTCTCTTTCTTTTTCAGAAATATGCATTTGAATAATTTTTGCTTGAGGTAAATGAAATAAATAACAATGTCGCATAAAAAAGGTCTAGGTTAAAAATTAACCTAGACCTAATCATATATTTAAAAACTCATCGTTAGCTTTTTTTCAACACTCGTCGAGTGAAGCCAAAGGTTAATAGAGCGAATAAACTGATAAAGCCTAAACCAGCGCCTTCTCTTTCTATTTTTTTCTCTACCGCTGAACAGTCATCTATCTCACCCGCTAACGGTCTCAATGTGACAGCACGAACAACATCTTCTAAAAGCTGCTCGCCAGTATCTAAATCAAACATCAATTCACCTTTTGCGTCACGGCGAGGTGCTTTAACAAGTGCTGAAGCAGATATTTCATTTTTATCGTTAATGTCTCGCGCTTCGATAATTGTGTACTGTGAGTCACAAGTTAAAAAGTCATTGAGATCGGTAAAGGTCTTACTGGCAATCTCATACATAAAAGCATGTCTACGACGAGGAGACTGCTGATCGTTATGTGTTTCAACTTCACCTTCACCAACAATAATACCATTTTCGTTAATAGCACGTGCAGTACTTGATGAGCCCTTGAAAAAGTCATCAGGCATTATCATTTGCATACCACTATCAAAATCATTGGTATCTACATGAAAGAATTTTGTACGCGTATTACCATTTACCACCGTTTTAGTATGACCGATAGCAATACCAGCATTATTAATACCGTAAGTACGAGAATCAAAAAACTTACTATGATCATCTGTGAAGTCTTTCACTTGCCCATTTTTATAAACTACCGCATATAAATTTCGACGTTCGTTTCTGCTTGGTTCGGTTTCGTTCTCATCCACCCAACCATGAGCAAAACCAACAGCAACGCCATCATTATTAATAGCCTGTGCGTAGTTAAGGAATTCTCTTGTATCATCAACATTTGGCGTAACTAAATGTCCTAAAGTCTCAGTCTTTGTTACCCCTTCCAAACTTAGCGTCCACTTTATTGCTTCAGTGTTATACATACTCGACACAGCATTTTGAATACAAATTTCGAACGGAGCATTTGCTAAAATAGCAGGGTCTGCACAGCCACCCGTTTCATCAAAAATAAAATCAAGCGCTTCTTGATCGATACTCGTACTGGCATAACCGACAGCGAATAAAGATTCACTCATGTCTAAAATAGCAGAATCACCGCCTAAGCGAAGATTCTCGGCAACATCGTCACCTTCAGTTGGTGGCTTTAACTCAATAATGGTATTGCCTGCATCAGGAGAATAAAAGGCTCTTGAGGTAAAATCACGAACCCAATAGACAACAGGGTTATTATCAGTGCCCGTAAATGGCAATGCAGTATATGGAGCTGAGCCGTTACCATAAATCCAGCCATCATTAGTAATACCGTTTACATAATCAACCGTTGAACGCGTCAATGTTGTGGTATCTGGGAAATATTGGTCAAATACAGCAAAGCTTTCAGTATCACCCGCTTTACCTGTTAAGTTACGCATAGCCAAGATATTACCAATTTTTTGATAAAACCTAGCTGAGCTACTGCTGTTTTGACTAGTCAAATACAGGACAGCCCAAGCTAAATCGTTAGCGGTTGGATTGCCTAACCTTAAGTCGTTTTCGTTTTCAATATCGACTAAGCCATCAACATCTTCATATTGTAAATTGGCAAATCTAACAATACTATCAAAATCATTAGTATCAAAGTACTGAAATTGAACGGGAAAATTATAAATATCTGAGCCAGAAATAGCCATTTGATTTTGGTTGTTTTCTTGCTGAGCATAACTATATTTAACTATATCAATGCCACCTTTATCGATAACTTCATATTTAGCTGCCTGTGCCATTGATAAACTTAACGCACTGCTAATTCCTAAAACTAATACAGATTTTACAAATTTGTTCATATACTACTTAACTCTCATTTCTTGTTATAATTCATCTAGCTCTTGCCATCTTGCGAAAGCGATTTCGAGTTTTGACTCACTTTCTTCAAGCTGGTTCAATATATTTTTTGTTTTATCACTATCTTGAGCAAAAAAGTTAGCGTCGTTGACTTGTTCTTGCAATGAATTGATTAATGCTTCAAGTTCATCGACCTGCCCAGGCAGCGCTTCTAATTCACGATTATCTTTGAACGATAATTTTTTTTTAGTAGGCACATTAACTGCAGATTTACTCTCACTCACTAAATTAACAGGGGCTTTTATACCTTCAGCTAACTGCTTACGCTGTTCAGCTTTGTATGCTAAATAACTATCAACATCATCATAACCGCCAACAATATTTGTTATTTCACCACTGCCGTCAAAGTAAAGACAACTATTTACACAATTATTAACAAAATCGCGATCATGGCTTACTAAAATAACGGTTCCTGCATAATTTGCAACGACTTCTTCTAATAATTCTAAAGTTTCTATATCTAGATCGTTAGTTGGCTCATCAAGAATAAGTAAGTTGCTGGGTCTTAAAAATAGACGTGCTAATAACAAGCGATTTTTTTCACCACCTGAAAGCGCACGTACAGGAGTTCTAGCACGTTTAGGACTGAATAAGAAATCTTGCAAATATCCCAATACATGGCGTGTTACCCCATTAACAGTGACTTCTTGCTTACCTTCGGCAACGGTGTCCTGAACGGTCATACTCAAGTCTAAAGCATCGCGATGTTGATCAAAATAAGCCACATCTAAATTAACACCAACACGCATCTTTCCTGAGGTGGGTTGTTGTTGTTCCATGATTAATTTGATTAACGTTGACTTACCCGTGCCGTTGGCACCAATAAGGGCTAAACGGTCGCCACGCGTTATAAGTAAATCTAAACCATTAAAAATGGTTTTATCACCGAACGCCATATGCAAGTTTTCACACTCAAAGACTAACTTACCTGAGCGATCTCCGGTTGATATATTAATATCGCCCTGCTTCTTAACTTCACGTCTTTCTTGGCGTTCGACTCGTAACTTTTCAAGTGAACGAACTCTGCCTTCGTTACGAGTTCTGCGAGCCTTAACCCCTTGTCTTATCCATACTTCTTCTTCAGCTAGACGCTTATCAAAAAGCGCATTTTGTGTGGACTCAACTTCTAAGTCGTGAGCTTTTTGTTCGATATAAAGATCATAGTTACCAGGATAGCTAACAAGCTGACCACGGTCTAAGTCTAAAATACGGGTCGCTAAACCACGAATAAATGCTCTATCATGACTAATAAATATGATAGTGCCTTTAAAGTCTTTTAGAAATTGCTCTAACCACAACACACTACTAATATCTAAATGGTTAGTAGGCTCATCAAGTAATAGCACGTCAGGCTCGCTGACTAATGCTTTCGCTAATGCCAGTTTACGTAACCAACCACCAGAGAGATCGCAAATCATTTTGTCTGCTTCTAGCGCTAGCGTGGTTAATACTTTATCGATACGTTGTTCATCTTGCCAAGCATTGGCTTGGTCAAGTTGTTGTTGAACGTTTGATAATTTATTAAGATTCTTCTCTGAAGGGTCTTCACCAATAATATGAATTATATGGTGATATTGCTTAATCAATTCTGCATTTTCAGCAACACCTTGAGCAACATAATCAAAAACGCTCATTTCAGATGACTCAGGTGGATCTTGCTCTAACATCGCTAACTTAATGTTGCTCGACATCAAGATCTGACCATCGTCTAGGTTCTGTTTACCCATCAACACTTTCATTAATGAAGACTTACCTGCGCCATTTTTACCAACTAAACAGACGCGTTCGCCCGTTTTTACCGTTAAGTCTGTCTTATCTAAAATACTGTCTTCACCGAAGGCTAATTCGCCTTGAGCTATTCGGATTAATTCCATGGTTTATATCAACTCTACTACTTGTGATTGTTCGAAAGGCCAGAATAATAATGTGTTATCACTCAAGCGCTCTAATACGGGAATATGAACACCGTATAAATTTACTAAATTATTTTCATTACTGGTGTCATCATCAATAATATCAACCACCTTAATTTGGTGATCGGGTATTATATCAACAATTAACTCTGCAGCTTGCTCACAAAGGTGGCAACCTGCACTACTATATAAGTGAAATAAAACACTCATTAAGCCGTAACTTTTTTACGGGTAATTAACCAACTGTTATGGATGTGCTTATTACGCTGAAAATCTTTATCGCGGGTTAACTCTGAAATTGACTTCACCTCAAAATTTAAAGCAGCAACAGCATCAAAGTCCATTTTGAAGTTTCGTTTATTATTCGTGAAAATAAGCTCACCGTTTTCAGCAACACACTTCATTGCATCAGTAATTAACGCCACGTGATCGCTTTGCACATCAAAGCTGTCTTCCATACGCTTAGAATTTGAGAACGTTGGCGGATCAACGAAAACAACATCGTAAGTGCCCCTATGTTCTTTTAACCAAGTTAAACAATCGGCTTGTACAAATTGATATTTATGACCTGACAATTTATTCAAGGCAAAGTTTTCTTGTGCCCAGTTCAAGTAAGTATTCGACATATCAACAGTAGTAATACTTGTTGCGCCATGCAGTGCGGCTTGCAATGAAACAGAACCGGTATACGCAAATAAATTAAGTAATGATTTGTTTTTAGCTTTCTGTGCAACAATTTGCCTGGTTTTACGGTGATCTAAAAATAAGCCTGTATCAAGGTAGTCCCATAAATTAATTTTTAATTTTGCACCATGTTCGTTGATAATCATCGACTGTTTACTTTGATCAACACGTTGATATTGGTCACTGCCCTTTTGCTTGGCACGGGTTTTTAATATCACCTTATCGGTAGGAACACCGAGTACCTTAGGAGCAAAATAGATAACTTCTTGCAAACGTTTTGCTACTTTACTTTCTTCGATAATTTTAGGTGCTGAATACTCTTGAATAACCAAATACTCACCATAAACATCAACCGCGACATTATATTCTGGAATATCTGCATCGTATAAACGATAACATTCAATATTTTCTTTTTTCAGCCAGCTTTTTAAATTTTTCTTATTTTTTAATAAGCGATTACCAAAATCCGAATCTTTATCTTCGAATTCTGCATCATTGTTTTGCCCTGAAGCTTGTTTTTCATCGACGTTATAAAGAGCAAGTTGACAATCTAATGGACCATTCTTAAATTTATAGCGTTTGTGGCTTGCTAGCTTCATCATCGAAAGCAATTCAACATTCGCTGTTAAAATAGCAATACGCCAGTCCACAAATTGTGCTTTTAGTTTTCGACCTAATAAAACAAAATTTTCAACAAGTTCTGGTAATTCACCAATACGCTCCCCATAAGGAGGGTTAAGTAAAAAAGTACCATTGTGGCCAAAACCATTATTTAAATTATTGATATCTTTACATGAAAATTCAATAAACTTTTGTACACCGGCATTACGAGCATTTACTTGTGCGGTATTTATTACTCGGCTATCAATATCAATACCAAAAACTTTCGCTTTTAATTCTTCAAGACCAAGATGTGATTTTTGTTTAGCTTGAGTTAATTGTGCTTGCCACGGGTATAATTGATGACCAAGCCAACAATCAAATCCCCATTTTACTCTGTCGATACCCGGCGCGTAACCTGCGGCCATCATTATAGCTTCAATTAAAATCGTGCCAGAACCACACATAGGATCAACAAGCGGTTTAGTGGTATCATCTAACCAGCCCGAACGAGTAATAATAGCCGCCGCTAGATGCTCTTTTAATGGCGCAGCACCCGAGTGCTCGCGATAGCCACGCTTAAATAAACTACGACCAGAGAAATCAAGATAAATAACAACCTTTTCTCTTAACAAACGCGCTTGAAAACTGATGTCTGGCGTACTTTTGTCAACAGAAGGTCTATCCATACCTTGATCACGAAAATGATCAACTAGCGCATCTTTAATCGTAAGCGCACCAAACTGGGTATTTCTTATTTCATCACTTGACCCGACAAAGTCGATAGCAAAGGTATGGTTACTCGAAAATTGTTCAGACCAATTAACACTTTGCGCGGTTGCAAAAAGTTTATCTTTATTTTCAGCATCACCTTCAGCAAGTTTTAATAAAATTCGCGTTGATAAGCGACAATAGAGACAGATTTTATAGGCCTCTTCAATTGTTGCCGTAAAATATACGCCTTCAGGCTTTTGCACGACTTGTGATGCTTTTAAATCTTTTAGCTCTTGAGCTAATAAAATTTCTATACCAGGAGATGTTAATGCTAAAAATTGCTGCATGAGTGTTTTCCAGACCGATTTATGCCCGCAATTATAAACAAAGACGCTAACTACTTATATAGAGACGTGCATAAAACACCAATATTCATTGATATATATTTTAAAATATTTTTAATAACTGTATTAGCAGACTTTAAAGGTCATAAAACCACCGTTTAGACTACAATTAGGGCAATTAACTGCCATTTTTCAATAGATGTAAAAATGTTAAAGAAACGCCTTGCAATGTGATGTAACTATCCTTAAGATACGCATCGCTTTCAAGGGCTCAGCCTTTTGAAATGCATTCGTTAATAACAAGAATTAAAACAGTTATGGCTTGTTTATGTGTAACCTTTGATGGGAATACTTAAACCATTCGGACGCGGGATGGAGCAGTCTGGTAGCTCGTCGGGCTCATAACCCGAAGGTCGTCAGTTCAAATCTGGCTCCCGCAACCAACTTAAGATATAAGTATAAAATCAGGTCGTCAGTTCCCTT
>NZ_JACGVV010000001.1:0-322161 GCF_014077405.1 Colwellia sp. BRX10-9
ATTTTTTTTTTTTTCCAACAAGAAAACGCAAACGGAGTAGGCATGCGTGAATGGAAGTCAGACGTTGTGTCCTCCGATCCAAAATATAAAACATAAAAATTATAATAAGGCTTCCTCCATGAAACAGTACAACAAAAATAGAAGTTACCTCGCTTTGGCTATTGCCGCAGCATTAACCAGTAATATAACTTTTGCAGCAGCAGAAGACACATCGGCTGCAGCAAAAGACTCAGGTCTTGAACGTATTGAGGTTACTGCGCGTAAAAAAGTTGAAAGTTTACAAAATGTACCTGTAGCTGTTACATCGGTAGGAGCAGAACAACTCGCACAAAATGGTATTAGTGCCATGACAGAAGTTCAACAATTTTCGCCAAATACAACGTTGCAAAGCAGCCGTGGCACTAACTCAACCTTAACCGCATTCATTCGCGGTGTGGGTCAAGACGATCCATTATGGGGTTATGAACCTGGCGTAGGTATTTATGTTGACGATGTATATATTGCTCGTCCACAAGGCGCGGTTCTTGATATTCTTGATGTAGAACGTATTGAAGTATTACGTGGCCCACAAGGAAGCTTATATGGTAAAAATACTATAGGCGGTGCTATTAAGTACGTTACTAAAAAAATGTCAGGTGACGTTGAAGTCGACCTCAAAGCAACCTTTGGTAATTATGGTCGCCAAGATTATAAACTAGCGGGAAAAATTCCTGTTATCGAAGATAAACTTTATGTGGGGTTTGCTTTAGCCAATTTAACTCGTGACGGCTACGGTGAATTTTTACAGTCTGAATTACCTGATCAAGATTTAGAGAACTACAATAAAGATGTTTTTGCCGGTCGTCTTACCGTTGAATTCACACCGACAGATGATCTTTTCTTTCGTTTTAATTACGATAAAACAATTGATGACTCAAATGCGAAGGGAGGTTACAGACTTTTACCAAGCATTGTTACTGACGCACCTGTACCAGACAGCGTCTACGATTCCTATACCAGTATGCCTACTTGGAACAGTGTTGAGTCAGAAGGCTATAGTCTAACAGCAGAATATTATGTTAATGATACCTGGTCAATTAAGTCAATTACAGCGAGTCGAGAAAATTATTCTAAGACCAATATTGATTTTGATAATACACCAGAGCGCATTTTTGATGTACCTGCTATTTATGATGACGAACAATTTACGCAAGAGTTTCAAGTAAATTATGATTCAGACAACCTAACTTTTGTTTCTGGTCTTTATTACTTTGACGGTGAGTCTTGTGGGACCTTTGATGCGATTCTAGAGCATTTAGGCAAATCGCTTAGCTTACCAGGGCTCACTCGTGAAGTTGCTGGTTGTAATAATAGCGAAAGTTATGCGGTTTATGCACAAGGCTCGTACAATATTACCGATAAGCTTTCTATGACCTTAGGTGCTCGTTATACCGATGAAGAAAAAGTGGCAAACGTTAATAATGGCTTAGCATATGAAACTATTTATCCAGAAAGTGATTGGGTACCAGGTTATGTTCGAAGTGATATTACTTTCCCTGAAGTGCTTAATGACAGCGAAAGCTGGTCTCGCTTTACGCCTCGAGTTGGTGTTGAATATCAATACACCACAGACATGATGTTTTTTGCTAGCTATTCACAAGGCTTTAAATCAGGAACGTTTAACCCTAGAGCCAGTGGCCCTGAGCCAGCAGTAGACCCAGAAGTGGTTGATTCATATGAAATGGGTGTAAAAAGTGAATGGAATGACAATTTAAGAATTAATGCGACAGTATTTTACCTTGACCATACCGACCGTCAATTTGTAACGGTATTACCGGTAGAAGGTGGTGATGGTAGTGAATTAAGTCAACGTTTAGGTAACATAGGGCAATCAACGGCTTCTGGCTTAGAACTAGAAGTTCAATATTCTGTTACCGACAACTTAAATTTATTTGCAACTTTAGGTCTAATTGATGCATCGTTTAAAAAAGTAAATTCTTTTGATGGTGAAGGTAAGTCTATTGATATTAGTGATACTTTCACTATTACCAATACGCCAGACACTACTGCTAATATAGGATTTGCTTACAATATCGAAAGTACTATGGGTGATTTTGTTGTTAATGGTAATTACTATTATCGCAGCGACTATGACTTAACACCAACAGATAACTTATTAACACAAGACGGTTACGGTTTATTAAACGTTGGCGTTAATTGGTATAGCAATGATGGTGATTGGACCGCTTCGTTACATTGGAAAAACATCACCGATGAAGAGTATTTAGTGGGTAATTATGCTTTTCTGGGTGAGCAAAATAATGATGGTAGCTACGCACCAGGTTTAGGTGGCGATACTACGTTAATTGGTTATTATGGTGATCCATCAACTGTTGCCTTTAGTGTTGGTTATAGTTTCTAGGTGTAGTTTGTTATTTTAACTGTAAAAGGGCGAGTTATTACTCGCTCTTTTTTGTTGATATAATTTTGGTTAAGTCACTACTTTAGTTGAAAATTAAAAGTGTGCGTAGTAGAAAAACATCCCTTAAACTGTTATTAATTAAATGACATTGTGATATACCGATAGAGGATAAAGCATGAGTACAGCGCAAGTAGTAATTGCTGATGATCATCCGTTGTTTCGTACGGCGTTAAAACAAGCTGTGGTCGAATGTATGCCTGCCTGTAGCATTATTGAAGCGTCTAGTTTTAGTGATTTATTGCAGCAAATAGAACAATCACCAAGCTTAGAAATAATTTTTCTTGATTTACATATGCCAGGTAATAATGGTTTTACGGGACTTACTCAGCTACAAAACAATCACCCAGACCTTATTGTTATTATGGTGTCTTCTGATGAAACACCTAATATTATGCAAAAAGCGATTATTTTTGGTGCGGCGGCCTTTATTCCCAAGTCTGTTGATTTATCGGTCATAGCACAAGCGATAAATTGTGTACTCGCTGGCGGAACTTGGTTACCTGATAACTTTGATATTTCATTAGACAGTGAACAAGTTACTGCAAATAAGTTATTGGCTCAGCAATTAGCAAAATTAACTCCGCAGCAATACAAGGTCTTGTCTTATGTTGCCGATGGGCAATTAAACAAGCAAATTGCCGGCATTTTAGATATTAAAGAAAATACGGTAAAGAAGCATGTTTCAGCAATCTTGCTGCAACTGGGCGTTTATAACCGCACTCAAGCGGGTTTAGCTTATCAGCAATTGATGTTAGCGCCACAAGAAAATGAAAGTCTATAATGTGTAATAATACAGCGGTTAATTATGTTTTATTCTTTGATAATTTATCAAGGCTTTGCGTGATCAGTGATAGTGCTGACGTAATAATTTAACAAAAAACTGTGCTGACTGGGATAACGGATAACGTTTTCGAGCAACAATTCCTACACGTCGACTAATGGTTGGTGAAGCTAATGGGCGATGCTGAATGTTAAGCGCTTGTATTTGTTGTTTGTACAAAGACGGTATTGCACTAACGCCTAATTTATTAGCGACCATTTGAACGACAGTAGCCAACTGATTACTTTCATACTTTACCTTTAAAAATAAAGCCTGTTCGGCTAATGTCTCCTCCATAAGTAAGCGAATACTCGAAGGTCGTTGCAAGGCAATAAAAGGATAATGGCTGAGTTGCTGCCATGTTAACTCTTCAGCTTGTTCTAGGTCATGGTTATCTGGGAATACCGCCAGTAATTCATCACTAAACAGTGTTTCAAAATGTAAATCATCAAATTCACCAGGATCAAAGGTAATCGCAAACTCTACCTTAGCATTTTGCACCATAGCAACAGCTTCTTCGGCGATAACATCATGCACTCTTACTTTAATTTCTTGATATTGGGTTGTAAAAGCCAGTAAATGTTGCGGCAAGTGGGTACTCGCAAATGATGGCATTGCGGCTAAAGATAAATTTCCACGTTTGAGAGAAAACAGCTCAGCAAGCTCAATAAAAGCATCATCAAAGTCTGCTAACAAACGTTTTGCTGTTGGTAAGAAAATTTGCCCTTCAGGCGTTAATGATAAGGTTCTTGTTGAACGCGCCAGTAACTTACCGCCAACGGTCTCTTCTAAATTTTTGATACTAATACTTAATGCTGGCTGTGATAAATGTAAAATTTCACTGGCTTCGGCAAAGCTTTTAGATTGGGCAATAGTGATAAAAGTGCGTAGTTGCTTGAGAGTAATATTCATGCAATTATCCTAAAATATCCAGTTATAAGTTTTATTTATCAATAGTTAATATTAATTAATTTTACATATTTATGCAATTGTATAATGCTGGTGTTAAGTCAACTTCCTTAATAACTGGATAAAAATAATGGCAGGATTTAATAAAGTAGTGAATACCTATGAAGAAGCAATGGCAGGGTTAACCGACAATATGACGGTGGTCGCTGGCGGCTTTGGTTTATGTGGTATTCCTGAGAATTTAATCAAAGAAATCGAGCGCCAAGGCATTAAAGGGTTAACGCTAGTTTCTAATAACTGTGGTGTTGATGATTTTGGTTTAGGCCTGTTGTTACCTAAGCGGCAAATTAAAAAAATTATTGCTTCTTATGTTGGAGAAAATGCTGAATTTGAACGACAAATGATGTCGGGAGAATTAGATGTGGAATTAACACCACAAGGTACTTTAGCCGAAAAAATGCGCGCAGGTGGTGCTGGTATCCCCGCTTTTTATACCGCAACCGGTGTTGGAACTTTAGTGGCAGCAGGTAAAGATCAACGCCAATTTAATGGACGAGATTATATTCTTGAAGAAGCTATTACCGGTGATTTTGCCATTATTAAAGCCTGGAAGGCTGATAAGTTTGGTAATTTAGTTTACAGAAAAACAGCACGTAACTTTAATCCATTAGCCGCGACCGCAGGAAAAATTACTGTGGTAGAAGTTGAAGAAATTGTTGAGCCAGGTGAGCTAGACCCAGATGAAATCCATACACCGGGCATTTATGTTAACCGTGTTATACAAGGCACTTTTGAAAAACGTATTGAACAACGCACTATTCGCACGACAACAGGAGAATAATCATGGCTTTAGACCGAAATCAAATCGCTCAGCGTGTCGCGCAAGAATTACAAGATGGCTTCTATGTTAATCTTGGTATTGGTATTCCTACCTTAGTAGCTAACTATGTCCCTGAGGGGATAGAAGTAATGTTGCAATCTGAAAATGGCTTATTAGGTATGGGACAATTTCCCAGTGAAGCTGAAGTCGATGCCGACTTAATTAATGCCGGTAAACAAACTGTGACTATGGCGACCGGTGCATCAATATTTGATTCTGCACAGTCGTTTGCCATGATCCGTGGCGGTCATGTTGATTTAACGGTGCTGGGCGCTTTTGAAGTCGATGTTAACGGTAATATTGCTTCGTATATGATTCCCGGTAAGCTAATTAAAGGTATGGGCGGTGCAATGGACTTGGTCGCTGGCGCAGACAATATCATAGTAACCATGACCCATGCGTCAAAACATGGTGATTCTAAATTACTGGCAAATTGTACACTGCCGTTAACCGGTAAAGGCTGTATAAAAAAAGTGTTAACCGACTTGGCTTTTATTGAGATTAAAGACGGTCGTTTTCATCTACTCGAACGTGCCCCAGGGGTGAGTGTTGCAGAGATTGTTAAACTAACCGCAGGTGAATTAGTCATTCCTGATGATGTTCCTGAAATGCAGTTTTAGTCATATGTTTTTGACTAGAAAAGAGTGAAAATTAATCAAGCTAAGTGATTATTGTCAATGTTGTTAGAACCGCTAGAAGACAATAAGGCAGTAGTTTATCGTGCTTAGCTATGTTATCGGGCGAGCAGGGCGCAATGGTCTGTAAAGGCACCTAAACAAAACTATAAAGATAAAAAAGAAAGATAAAAAAGGATGGCTGTTTAGCCATCCTTTTCTGTATAACCCATACGGAGTTATTGTGCTGTTACTAAGCTTACTTGTTTACTGGCCGTATTGGTTTGTATAACCCATACGGAGTTATTGTGCTGTCACTAAGCTTACTTGTTTACTGGCCGTATTGGTTTGTATAACCTATACGGAGTTATTGTGCTGTCACTAAGCTTACTTGTTTACTGGCCGTATTGGTTTGTATAACTCATACGGAGTTATTGTGCTGTCACTAAGCTTACTTGTTTACTGGCCGTATTGGTTTGTATAACTCATACGGAGTTATTGTGCTGTCACTAAGCTTACTTGTTTACTGGTCGTATTGGTTTGTATAACCCATACGGAGTTATTGTGCTGTCACTAAGCTTACTTGTTTACTGGCCGTATTGGTTTGTATAACTCATAAGGAGTTATTGTGCTGTCACTAAGCTTACTTGTTTACTGGCTGTATTGGTTTGTAAACCAAAATGGTCAAGTGAATAAGTATAGCTGGCTAGTTCATTAGGTATTTGACTCGAATGAACTCCGCTTACCGTACATGTTCCGCTACCGCAAACTATTTGATCATCCCAACTTTTAATAGAATAAACACGATTAGCAATGACTTTATTACCTAGCCAATCAAGAAATGGACTTGATACCGATAAGCCATTACTGGCACAGGTAGGGATCCAAACATTCCATGGATATGCGCCACAAGTCCATAAACCGCGATAAGCACCTGCAACGCCGACAAAGGCATCCACTTGGCTACTTTTATTGAGTTTAATAATTTGTTGTGCTGCTAAAGTAACCCCCATAGAGTGGCCAATTACATCAATTTTTCCTGTGCATGACGCACTAAGCGCTGAATTGATAGCATTTCGAACAGGTGTTTCTTCTGAGCCGCTGTGATTATTATAAGCGGCATTACTACCACCCCATGCTGGGCGGTATATTTGACTGCTGCTGTAGCCTTTCGCGAGTAAAGCGTCGTAGGTATTATCCCAATCTGACGGCGTGCCAGTATTGCCATGCACCAGTACCACGTTATCGAGACAACTGGCTTGCACGGTTGCACTGGCGAGTAACAAGCCAGTAACAGTTAATATTGCCTTTAATTGGATATTTATTTTTCTTTTCATAATGAATCTCTCTTTGTTTTATTATTATTTGAGTGTTATTTCAATATTTTCTACTTGGTCTATTGGTTAGTTTTATCAAAAGATAAAGTAAACATTAGGAAGTAACTGCAAGTGTTGTATCTAGGTATTTTATTAGCCGCCAATGTTGACCTTTACGGCGAACTATCGGTCGTATTACCAACTAAAACACTAGTCATAAAGCGGTTAGATAAGTTCGAGTGAGGGACGTCACGGTTGTTAAAATGTATGTAAAAAAGTGTAATTAGGACCTGTTTCATAAAAAGCCTATTATTTATTGTCATTTATTTTTGACTTGTCCTGAGGGGTACTCTCCATTTTTGTATCCAAACTGTTTGAAATTTGAACTCAGCAACATTAACGAATATTGGTAGCAAAAGAAGTGACTCTTTAGTAGTAGAAGGATTATGTGGAATAAATTAAATAATTCTCGCTTAATTAAAGTGTCTGTTGTGGCGGACACTTTTATCAGATTTTTGAGTTGTTTTTCAAAGAGATTTTGAAGCCAGTAAAGATAGAAATACTTGACGTTTTTATTCGTAGTTTTATTATTGTTAAAGTCTTTACAAGATATTTAAAATAATAGCAGCGCCACTAACTTTGCTGTCACTGCTAGTATGACTAAAGCGATAATAACTGTCGCATCAATTTTTTTAACGCTAACGCTTTAATTGGTTTACGCATAAACGAGAAATCGGCACCGCTGGTATGCTCTCGCACTTGTTCAGAGGGGTCTGCAGAGCAGATAATACAAGGAGCTTGCCACTTATGGTTAGTAAGCGTTTTTTGAACTAAATCAACGCCATTTTTGTCATCATCTAAGTGGTAGTCTGAAATAATTAATTTGGGTTTGAACTCTTTATCAACTAGTACTTCTGCTAAGTGTTTTTCATTTCTCACGGCAATAACATGACACCCCCATTCAGCGAGTTGCGATTGCATCGCTTTTAGCATTAAGGGCTCATTATCAATAAGTAAAATAGGTAACTGATTAAATTCAGCAGAGGCGCTAATGCTATTTTGAGTATTAACAACCGAGGCTCTGACCGGTAATAACTTACTACGAGGCAGAGTAATGCTAAAGCATGAACCTCTACCAACCGTAGATTTTACTGAAATGGTTAACCCTAAAAGTTTAGCTATACGATCTGATATGGCTAAACCTAGCCCCAAACCCGGTTGGTCTTGAGTTTCATTTAAGCGCTCAAACTCTTTGAAGATAGTTTGCTGTTTGTTTTTCGCAATACCCGGTCCATTATCCCAAACTTCAATAACGATCTTGTCTTGTTGTCGCCTAACGCCAAGTAATACTTTGCCTTGGCGGTCGGTTTGTGGGCAATAGTTAATAGCATTGGAGAGAAAGTTTTGCACCACACGGCGTAACAATCTTTGGTCGGTTTCAATAATACAGTTAGATTTTACATAGCTAAACGTTAGATTAGCTTGCTCTGTCAGTAAGAAAAACTCTTTACTCAAGGGGGCTAATAATTCGTCAACATAAAAAGAGGTGATCGCAATGTGTTGCGACTTACCATCTAAGCGAGATATTTCAACGAGATCTGAGAGTAAACTTTCTGCAGCATTTAGTGAATGACGAATGTTGCTGGCTAATTCTTCTAAATGAGTACCGGTTACTTTTTTATTAAGCATACTGGTAAATAAAGATAAAGCATTGAAAGGTTGCATTAAATCATGGCTGGCAGCCGCTAAAAACTTAGTTTTACTTTTATTAGCTGTTTCGGCTTCTGCCTTTGCATGGTTTAGTTCACGGGTTCGTTCAATCACTCTTTGTTCAAGGGTCTCGTTCGCCCTTTGTAAAGCTTTTTCAGCTTCTATATGTGCGGTTATATCTGAGAAAGTACTAACAAAACCACCGCCAGGCATCGCTTGGCCTCTAATTTCTAAGACAATACCGCTTGGCATTTCTCGCTGAAAATAATGACTGTTCCCTTTACGCATATAGTCAATTCTGCGTGTTATAAAATCATCGGTATGCTCGGCACTATTTTTTGTAGAGTTACCTTTATCAGCAATAATGACTCCGCGATCGGCATTGTATTGAATAAGCTCGGAGATTGGTTTACCGACACAAACTAAACTGCTTGGGTAATCTAGTAATTCTATATAGCGTTTATTCCAAGCAACTAAGCGCATGTCGGCGTCAACAACACTTATACCTTGTTCTATATTTTCTACACCGGCTTGTAATAATTCGCGATTAAATTGAAACAACTTGCTGGCTTCATCAACAATATTAACGACATATTCCAAAGGTAAGGCTTGTTGTTTACTTGCGGCTTTCATTACCATGCGCGTTGAGGCTGAGCCTAATACGCTTGATAACTGCAAGCGGGTATACTCGACCAGCTTTTGACTCGCGGCGGTATTACTAAGTTGTTTTGCATGATTATGATGAAAATCATCGGCGCTTGTATCATTAACGAAGCGTTGCAATAAGTGATAAAGGTCTTTACTTGATAAGTTTTGTTGAATTGCCCCCTGCTTTTTACTGATAAAGAGCTCTGCTTGTAATCTTTCGCCAACACTGCGCTGACCAAATAATGAAAAACCAATAAAACAGCAAGTATTGGCTAATAAACTAAATAATAAACCGTGACTAATATTATCGAGAAAGTCGACACCAAAAAGTGCATAAGGCCGTAAGCTGCTTATACCAAATAATCCTGTAGTTATCCACGGAGCGTTCGGCAATAAACTGGGTAGCAATAAGGTATAAAACCAGCAAAGACTGCCGACAATTAAGCCAATAAAAGCGGCGTTACTGGTTGCTCTTCGCCAATATAATGCGCCAACAACTAAAGGGGCTAATTGTGATAGAAGTACGAATGACAATAGGCCAATGGTGGCAAGGTGATTTTGTTGATTAACGATCCGCTCAAAGCCAAAAGCCAATAGCAGCAGTAAAGCAATTGCTATGCGGCGAATATTTAATAACAGCCCTGACAGTTGTTTTTTCTGGGTATTAATATAACTGTTGTAGTGCAGTAGCAAGGGGTTAACGATTTCTGTTGTTACCATAGTGCTGAGTACTATTGTGGCGACTATGACCATGCTGGTTGCTGCGGCTAAACCACCAATAAAAGCGAGGCCACCAAGCCATGCTTGCTGAAAAAAGAGTGGGATAGTAATAACATACGTATCGGCATCAACACCACCACCCGGAAATAAACTTTGGCCAGCTAAGGCAATAGGTAAGATAAATAAATTAATGGCAATTAAATAAACGGGGTAGAGCCAACGTGCCATTTTCAATTCTTTTTGCTGATGATTCTCTATCATCAACATGTGATATTGCTGTGGCAAAATAAAAATAGTAATTACGCCAAGTATCGCTTGTGATACTGCAAAATAAGTGTTTTTTACCGGTTGATAATTAGTTGACGTTTCGGCTTGGCTGATTAAATCGCCAATACCATCAAAAACAAAGAATGTCGCAAAAATGCCTATCGCGGTTAAGGCAAATAATTTAACTAACGAACTAAAAGCTATGGCTAGAACTAAGCCTTGATTTTGTTTATTGGCGGCCACTTGGCGAGCACCAAATAATATACTGAAAATAATTAATACTAAGGTCACAACAAAGGTCGTGCTTATTCCTGAGCGGTAAGTGCCGGTGAGTAAATCAAAACTTTTGCTGATAGCTCTTAATTGCAGTGCGATATAGGGAATGGTGCCCAGAAGGGCGACTAAGGTTACTGTCGCTGCTATTTTTGGCGATCTGTCATAGCGACAAGCAATAAAGTCAGCAATAGAGGTTAGGTTTTGTTGCTTGGTAATACGTAATATTCGCAGCAACATCGGCCAAGCCAAAACAAAGCATAAAATTGAGCCAATATAGATGGGAGCAAGCCAAGCGCCGGTTGTTGCTGCTTGCCCAACCGTGCCATAAAAAGCCCAAGAGGTGCAGCTTACCCCTAAAGCTAAACTGTAAACCCAAGGGCGAGAATGCCACTGCTTAGTGGTTTGCTTTTGTCCCCAGTAGGCAACAACAAACAACAGTAATAAATAACCTATGGCAAGAAAAGACACCAACCAGGTATTAAGAGAAAGCCAAATTAACACTGAAAACACCTTATAAATAGCAACACTTTACTAAGTACCGATCCCATATCAACTTTACGTCTGCAAATAAAATGGCGGCAGACATCATAACATGGCTTAAATTTCAGCACAGTGCACGAAGGTAGTACATCAATAGATAATTTATTTAGTTAAGCTGAATTTTGACATTACTATATTAGAAATTAATCTATATGAGAACTCTTAAGATAAGTAACAAGTATTTAGTAGAAGCCATTGTTTTTATTAGTTACACCTTATTTGCAATGGCATGGGTTGGCGGCACCGCAAGCATGAATCAAATCATGGCGGCAATGAATATTAATAGTTTAGCTTCAGCCAGCTTTATTAGTGGTGCGGTTACCTTAGCTAAAATTGTAGGGACCTTTGCCGCTGCTTGGTTAGCCCTAAAACTAGGGGGTAAGTATGCTTTTTTTGCATCAGGTATTTTAATTTCAGTGGGGCTATTAACACCTTTTGCGCCCAATTATGAATTGCTATTAGTGAGCCGGTTTTTAATGGGATTGGGCGGAGCGTTTATGATTGTATATTTTAACCCCATCGTTATGTCTTGGTTCCCTCCAGAAGAGCGTGCCACGATAAACGGGATCAATGCCGTTGCTTTTAATTTGGGCACAGGCATTATTTTATGGCAAATGAGTAACTTTAATTCGTTAACCGGTAGCTGGCAAAATACCTTGATTATTTTTTCATTAGCAAGTTTGGCATTAAGTATTGCTTGGTTATTTGTTGACGAAGCAAAACCTCATAGCAAGGCCAAAGATACTAGTGAAATTAACACGCATTATTCGTACACAGATGGCTTAAAAGATAAATTTTCTTGGGTCTATGCGTTAACCTATTCAGGTATTCTTGCCTTTTATTTATGTTTGTTCACTTTCTATCCTAAAGCGGGTATCAGTCAAAGTGCGTTATTGATAGGTTTTGGAATTATAGGAACGTTAGCCGGTATTATTTACAGTAAAAAATTCCCTTTACGGGTGCCTGTGATCCGTTGGTCAGGTTTACTGATTGTGATCACTGTGTTTACCTTATCTTTTAGCCCGTCAGAAGTAGTACAAACACTTAGTGCTATGGTGTTAGGTTTTTCTATATTCTTTCCAATAACGGCATTAGTGGCAATACCTCATGAGTTGTCAAAAATGACCAGCCAAAAAATAACCGTTGTTTTTAGTTTGTTCTATTCGATAAGTTATATGGTGGGTACCTTGGTTTTATGGTTGTTTGGCAAGTTAGTTGATATTCACCAAGGTGACTATACATGGGCATTTGCTTTAACCACCTTGGTCAGTGGTACTTTCTTTATAGGTAGTTTTTTCTTAACTGAAACGGGTCAACAAAAAAACAAGGAAGATGAATTATGCGAGGTGTAATTTCAGAAAAATTAGCGCCCTTTTTAGCGCAGGCAAATGAAGCTTTAGCCGAGTCAAAAAAACAAGGTGTGCAATTTTCTCCTGCACTGGTTCGCTCAAATTTAGATAAATTGGCGCCTTTGATAGGCGAGGGGCCAGCACTCAGTTTTGTGCAAGACCGTGCAGTGCAAGCAGAAGAACGCGCTATTGCCGTGCGAGTTTATAGCCCAGCGCCAGAGGAAGCATTACCCGTAGTTATTCATTATCATGGCGGTGGTCATATGTGTGGCAGTGTTGAATTATACGATCCCATTTGTCGTAAAATTGCCGCACAAAGTCATTGTATTGTTATCAGTGTCGAATACCGTTTAGCACCGGAGCATCCTTATCCAGCAGGTATCGATGATTGTCGAGAGGTGTTAATTAATTACCAAGCCTGTTTAGCTGGGCTCAACTTTTCTAATGCACTTTATATTATCGGTGATAGTGCTGGCGGCGCTATTTGTACTACGCTTGCTATGCAAAGCCAGCAAGATAAACGCTTAAGAATCGATAAGCAGATTTTAATTTACCCAAGTGTTGATTACACCGGCCAGCAGCCTTCTTTTACCGAGAATGGTTCAGGTTTTTTACTTGAGCAAGATAAAATAACTTGGTACTTTAATCAGTATTTTAAAGCGAGTGATAACAGTAAAGCTGCATCACCTTTGTATGGTGAAATAAGCAAGACTTTACCCGAAACCTTAGTTATTACCGCCGGATGCGACCCGTTAAGAGATGAAGGTTTAGCTTATGCTAAAGCGTTAAAAGCGGTTGGGGTAGCGGTGCATCATCATCAGTTTGATGGGTTAACGCATGCCTATATGTTACTTGATGCATTGGTTGCAGAAGAGTGTCAGCAAACTTTTCAGCTGATCGCTAACTTTATTAATAAATAGCTAAGCTTGCCACAGATTTCTGTGGCAAAAGCATTAATTATCGCAAGGTCTTGTTACCAGAGAGCAAGATCTCTTTATCATAATGTCAGTGATCCCGTTACCGACGTTGTTAACACGTTTCATATTCATCTAGGTCATCATAATTTCAATATAGTTTCTTGTTCGGTAAAACACCTACAAAAAATGGTTGAATACGTATTCATCTTCTTTGATATAGCGCTTTGTTTAAATTTAACGCAACCTGTCTTGGCTATTTAATAAGCAAATATAAACATTAATTTTACATTAGGAATAACAATAAAAATGAAAACTAAAGTAATAAAATCGTTATTAACAACAGGTCTGGCATTAGGCATTGTTTGTCAGGCTCAAGCTGCTGCTGAACCGACTACTTTTGTTCATCTCTTTGAATGGAGCTGGCAAGATGTTGCCCAAGAATGTGAAGATTATTTAGGCCCTAAAGGTTATGCCGCAGTTCAGGTGTCACCACCTAATGAGCATATTCAAGGGGGACAATGGTGGACTCGATATCAACCGGTAAGCTATAAAATAGAGAGTCGAAGCGGTAACCGTGCCCAGTTTGTCGATATGGTGAATCGTTGTAAGGCCGTTGGCGTAGAAATATATGTTGATGCAGTTTTAAATCATATGGCGTCTGGCAATGGTACGGGGACTGCAGGGAGTAATTATGGTAACAAAAGCTTCCCTAATTACGGGCCACAAGACTTTCATGATACTTGTGCCATTACCGATTATAACAATCGTTGGCAAGTACAAAACTGTGAGCTAGTGGGCTTAGCTGACCTCAATACTGGTGCCGCTTATGTACAAGAAACGCTCGCGGATTATTTAAACGACTTGCAAGATATTGGTGTTACAGGTTTTCGATTTGACGCCTCTAAGCACATGTCATTAGGCGATATTCAAGGAGTATTGTCGAAAGTTAATGGCTCGCCTTTGGTATTTCAGGAGGTGATTGATCAAGGCGGTGAACCCATCACCTCCAGTGAATACCAAAGCACAGGTTTAGTAACTGAATTTAAATATACCACACAGCTAGGTAACACCTTCAAAAATGGCAGCCTAGCATCACTGAGTAGTTTTGGTGAAGCTTGGGGATTTTTACCGAGTAGTTCTGCGGTGGTTTTTGTCGATAACCATGATAATCAACGTGGCCATGGTGGCGGTGGTAATGTGATTACTTTTGAAGATGGCCGTTTATACGACTTAGCGAATGTATTTATGTTGGCTTATCCGTATGGTTACCCAAAAGTTATGTCGAGCTATGATTTTCAGGGTGATACTGATGCGGGTGCTCCAAGTGTTCCGGTCCATAACAATGGTGATCTAGAATGCTTTGGCAGTAGTTGGAAGTGTGAGCATCGATGGTCATATATTGCTGGTGGTGTCGACTTTAGAAATAATACTGGAGATAATTGGAGCACCACAAACTGGTGGGATAATGGCAATAACCAAATTGCTTTTGGTCGAGGTAGTTCGGGTTTTGTCGCAATTAATAAAGAAGATGTTAATTTAACGTCTACGCTAAATACACAAATGAGTGCAGGTACTTATTGTAACGTTTTAAAAGGGCAATTATCTGCTGATGCTAAATCGTGTAGCGGTGAAACGATTACAGTAAACAACGGTGGAAGTATTAATGCCAATGTGGGTGTTTGGGATGCATTTGCCATTCATCAAGGCGCAAAAATTAATGGTGAAGTGACAGGCCCAGCAACATTGAAACGTACGGTGATATTTATTCAAGCACAAACGCAAAGTGGTCAAGATATGTTTATTCGCGGCGGTATTGATCATAACTACGCCAATAATAATCTTGGTAGAAATTGTCAAACCACTAATTTTGAGTGTGCAATGACTATTCGCCATAACAATTTAAAAAGTGCAACGACAACACCATGGAAAACCAACGAAAGCTACTTAGATTGGTATGGCAGTGAGGCCGCTCAAAGTAGCACCGCTGAAGGAACTCCGCTTGATTGGACCACCAATGCTTGGCCTGCAGGTTGGGGAACAAAGCGTACCGTTGCTAATGATGGTTATGGTGAAGAGCCGTTAAATATTTGGGGTCAACATTACTGGATGTTAGATGTTGATATGGATTGTAGTAAAGCGGTTAATAACAAGTTTGAAGTAAAAGCCTATGTTAAAAATGGTCAAGGTTGGGAAGGTGACATCAACCAAGCTAACACACCTTATGCATCGAGTAATCATTTTGCTGAATGCGGAAAAATCAACAAATTTAACTTCAATAGTAATACCGTAGAAATTCGAAGTTTTTAGAGTTTTGTCGCGTTTTTATGATGATTTTTAACTAAATAAGTAAGCAGGCTAGGCAAATTTTTTGTCTAGCCTTTACAATTTTAAAGCGATATTTATAGACGATTTATAAAACTTCTTTAGCGGCTCTAAAAGCCTCTTGTGCAGCTGGCGCGCCACAATACACAGCGCTGTGCAGTAATACTTCTCTTATTTCCTCTTTAGTCGCGCCATTATTTAATGCACCACGAATATGCCCTTTAAGTTCTTGAGGAGCTCTTAGTGCTGCCAGCATAGCGATAGTCACTAAACTACGGGTTTTAAGATCTAATTCAGTTCGCTGCCAGGTTGCTCCCCAGCCATGATCGTTGATGTAGTCTTGCATAGGCTGACTAAAATCATCGGCATTATTAAGTGCGCGGTCAACAAATTCATCGCCCATAACTTGACGGCGAATTTTTTCACCTGCTGTTTTTTCGTTGTTAGCTATCGTCATATATTATCCTGTTATTTATTGGGCGGTCCAAGCACCATCCATGGGAAGTGCCGAACCGGTTATACTACGCGCACTATTACTGCATAAGAATAAAATAAATTCACCAATTTGGCGAGGGTCCATCATTTCAGGTAAGGGTTGCTTAGCCGTTACTAAGGCATATTTTGCTTGTTCGAAGCTAACACTTTTCTGTTGTGCTATATCATTAATTTGATTATTAATTAATGGGGTATCCACCCAACCTGGGCAAATAGAATTAACGGTAATGCCATGCTCGGCACACTCAAGCGCAACGGCCTTCGTTAAGCCAACAATGCCATGCTTTGCTGCAACATAAGCGGATTTATTTAGCGAGGCCACGAGTCCATGAACAGAAGCGATATTAATAATGCGGCCCCAACCCTTTGCTTTCATACCCGGAAGTGACTTTTGAATGGTGTGAAATGCCGCGGTCAAATTGATGGCAATTATCGCATCCCACTTATTTTCAGGGAAAGTATCAATACTTTCGGTATGTTGAATACCTGCATTATTGACCAGTATATCGATAGAGCCCATGACTTGAGTAGCCTTAGTCATAAACACTGAAATATCTTGGGCTAACATTAAATTTGCACTATCAAAAAGTGTCTTGATATTATATTTTTTCGCAAATTCATCGGCTAAGGCTTGGCCTTCTTCGTCAGCCATTAAACCGTGTAGTACCAAATTAATGCCTTGCTCAGCTAAGACATGTGCAGCCGCTAAACCAATACCACTGGTTGAACCTGTGATCAAAGCTGTTTTACCTTTTAGCATAATTATTTTCCTATTTAATTGTGTTATTAGTTTCTTACCGTTTTCGTCAATAAAAAAGTAATTAGACGTGTGAGCCCCTGCGCCGTTGATCATTATTGGGCAAATACTTGCGATAGGGCGGTTTATTAAAGGGCATCAGATAATAGTAAAAGAGTAAGTTTGGCCATCTCGAAAAGGCTATTTAACCCGTTGCTCTAAAATCTTCAGCATTATTCTTATGCTATATATTAATGCAAACAGTTAACTTTTTAATTGGCACCTTAGTACCATAGGTTTAGTCAAATAACTTTGCTGCTGCTCCATTCATCAACAGCTAAAAATCACATCGCCTTTATTAATTGGAAAACAGATCGTTAATTACCCTATGTAAATGAACAGGCATCAGCCTTGATAATATTTCGACAATTAGACTAAGTAAGAAAATAATTTTTAAGCTAGTAACTTTGTACACTTTCAACAGAGAACGCGTGATAAAACAGTCATCATTTAAAGTTTAGTTAAAATAATGTTAATAAAGGCTTGATGCAATTGAAGGTTATGAGTATTTTATGTTTTCATTATAATCATAGACGGTTAATTATCTGGAGAGAAGGAGGTTTTTGCTCGTCTAATAAGCTGTTTTATTATTACCAAGTTTGGAGTATTAATGAAAAAAATTACATGGACGAATGTTTTAACCATTGCTGGTGCAATCGGTGGGGCAATAATTGGAAATTGGGCAGTAAGTGGTTTATTTAGTGGTGATGCAGGTGAAGATAAAACTAAATTTCTCATGAGTACAGCTAGCGAAATAAATAAGAATCTACCAATGAATGTAGATTCAGAAACAGTTTTAATAGCTACTATTGGTGCAAAAGAAACGTTTACATATAACTATCAATTGCCAAATTATGAAAAAGACAATTTAGATTTAAAAAAATTTGTCGAAACTATGACACCTAAGGTGACGAACTTTGTTTGTTCAACAAAAGAAATGCAAGCATTTAGAGATTTAAATATTTTCATTTCATATAATTACTATGATACTAATCATAAACAGATCACCGAAATAAAGGTCGATACTAAGCTGTGTCAAAAAATATAACGCCCCATTAAACAAGGATGAACAATGGCATTTAAATTTACGTTAGTTTTACTTTTAGTCTTGGGGATTTCTGGTTGCTCTTCTCATGGTGCTGAAGAGGTTGGTTGCAATTTTGCTTCTGGTTCTACTTATAGTGAACACGATAAAGAAAGCTCTTGGAGCTCTAATTTTATTAGCGATATTTTTGTTGGCTTGTTTAACGTAACCGTGCAAGGTGCCCATAGAAATATCTCCCCCGAGACTTATAATTCGTGTGTTAAGCCAGATGTAGCTACCTGTATAGATCCTGAAGGCAATATAAAAAAAGAGTGCACGTTAACGAAATAGTTAAAGTTAGCTGGCATTTGCTTATAACAGGCCATTTAAGCAGGACTTTTAACCGTTGGCTACTTGCTTCTGCGCGTCGCCTATTTCAGTCCGCTTTAGGCTGCGTTAGCTTACAATATAAAACTTGGCATTGATAAAATGGATTTTAAATGAAAATACCTTTGTTAATATTTATTATTTTAAACACGATTACATTCACCGTAGATGCTAACGTTAGTGATGATTTTAGTGAGTTAAACTCTGAAACTCCTGGTTGTGCTGTTGGTGTGGTGAAGAAAGGTGAATTAGTTTATGAGCGCTATTTTGGGCAGGCAAACTTACGCTATCAAGTTCCAATAGATAAGAAAACCGTTTTTAACTTGGGGTCTATTACTAAACATTTTACTGCTGTTTTAGCGTTACAATTAGAGGTGAAAGGCCAACTATCTTTAAATGATTCATTGAAGAAATATTATCCCCAAGGCCCCCGTTGGTTTGAAAATATCAAGTTACATCATTTAATTAATCACCAAAGTGGTCTGCCAGACTATTTAAATGATGAAAAAACTAGGGAGGAACTTGTAAAAAGGGTATCTACCATACCCCATGTACTTGAAGATCTAGTTGTAGGGAAGCCGATTGCACGTGATGTTACTCTAATGCACGTTCTTGATACTATGATGGCGTTATCTGCACCATCATTCAAACCGGGCGAAAATTCAAGTTACAGTAATACGGGTTATTTGTTTTTGGCTGATATACTTGAAAAAGCTAGTGGAATACCTTTTAGTGACTTAGCTAAAAAACAACTATTTAAACCACTTGGAATGTCTTCAACTGAACTTGTGAGTTTACAGACTATTGAAATTCCTTGGAGTGCTACGGGGTATAGTGCTGTAAATTCGCCTACATACAAATATCGACGTAATTCATCAAATCTAATTACCCAGGGCGATGGCGGAATTTTATCAACGCTCCCTGATTTTGCCAAATGGATAAGTCATTTAATGTCCCCTATTGATGACAAATTATTTTGGAGTACATTCTTGCATCCGATGAAGCCTGTTTCCAACATTGGAGGACTCTCCAATTTCCAGAATACTGACGACAGTAAAGGTCATTTTATCAGTCAAATATTATCTTCTTTAAAGACCGTTTCTAAAATTGGAGGAGTACCATATAATAATGGACTGTTCATTAGGGAGGTTAAAGGTGAGACAATATATTCTCATAGAGGTTTATCAATTGACTCAATGGGGAGTTACTTTTGGCTTTCACCTAGTCATAATATTGGGTATATTCAACTTTGTAACTTCAGCTTCGATAAACGGCCATCTGTAAACGAAATATTGCATACCTATGCCGATTAGCAAGCAACAACAAATTAAACAAGGACAAAAAGCCGCTGGCTTTTGCTCCTTGGTCGCTATTTTAACTAACCATTATTCCCCCTTAAATGGGCGTTATATTACAAGGTATTTATATGCTCTTTTTGATTATTAAACTATTGATGTTAGCTCTTTCATATAAATTATACTTGATGAAAAAGGAACCTTATTTTTCAGCATTATTGTTTAGTATTCCCTTAGCTATTGTTGGTTTAATTATGGGGCATACATTTATGGGGGTTTTTGTTGGCAGTGCCATTTTATTTGCCTTAGCTTTCGTTTGCTTCGTACTTATGTCTAAGTTACCAACAGGGATGCCCGAGTACAGTGTATTAGCTGTAACGGCAATTATTGTTGCATTTGTTATATAGCAAAGGTATTCAAGCTGGGCTTTTAACCGTTGGCTAGCTTACGTTTAGCTTCACATTTTAGCTAACTAAACTTTACCCTTAATTGGGCATTTTTTTACGGAGATTTATGTGAAAAGTTTACTTAAAAGTATTCAATATGGAATGTTAGATTTTATTGAGGGAGAAAATCAACCTGATTACACATCTGATAATGTTACTGATTGCATTACATTACTCTTAGAGTTCATGTCGTCAATGGGATCAGAAATTCAAACTGTTGATAGTACTAAAAATCATATTAAATATTTAATTTTATCTTTGAACGAATTAAACGATGACTGTGGTCAATGTTTAATAGAAACTGACCAACGTGAAGATATTTGTGATTTCATTCAAAAAGTAACAACTAAAGCCAATGTAGAATTTGAAGGTGATGTTACAGAAGAATGGCGAGAGTGGTAAAAATAGTAACCGACTCAAGTAGGATACTATAGTTCATGGAGGATTTAGGTTGTTATTTCCAGTATTAGAAACTAATCGTTTAAGGTTAGATAAATTAACTACAGAAGATTCAAATAGCTTATTTGATTTATTCTCAGACAATTCAGTTGTCAAATATTATGATCTGGACGCATTTACTAAACATTCACAAGCGAGTAATTTAATAGAATTCTTTAATGCTCGCTTTACAGAAAACTCTGGTATTCGTTGGGCTATACGCTTAAAAGAAACACATCAATTAATAGGGACTTGTGGGTTTAATACTTGGAGTCCTAAAATGAAAAATGCTGTTATAGGTTACGATTTACTGCCTAAGTTCTGGGGCAGTGGTTACACAACAGAAGCTGTGCATAGAATTGTTAAATCAGCATTTTGTGGTGAGTTACCATGCGGAGCATTGAATCGCATTCAAGGTGATACGGTTCCCGGGAATCTAGCCTCAGAGTCTCTTTTACTCAACGTAGGCTTTAAAGAAGAGGGTATTCGCCGTCAAAGTGGATATTGGAAGAATCAGTTTCACGACCTTAAATGTTTTGGCTTAATAAAGTCAGAGTATGGTGAAACATAAGCTATTAAATAGAATAAATAACCGTTGGATATTTGCTTCTTCGGTGCTTACTTTAGTCAATAACTATGCGCCAGTTAATCGGGCGTTATATGCAGTGCAAGGATCCGAGTAGTGGAGCTGTTAAAAAATAAAATCAATAAACTAGCAGAAATGAGTGAAGCGTTTAATTGGAAAAACTGTAGTAAAAAGCATGAATCACTTGATCTGACTTTAGGGGAGCCTTTACCTACGTGGGATACATGGGTAAATGATATAGAAAATATTTTGAAACAAACAGTTAAGCCAAATTCAGAACCTTTTGTTTATTTTAAAGCTGCAAATAATTCAAAGGTAACAGGTAATAGTGAAGACAAATTTGAGTTTGCAAAAGACAATTATATTAAAACATTAAATGCATTAATTTCGTTAATAGATGAAGGCGATATATTTAATGAATTATTAGTTTCAGGGCCACCAAAAAAAACCAATAAACCCAAAGGTTCGACCGAAAAAACGAATGTAACTAACTCCCTAGTACCAAGTAATAATAAAGTACTTATTGTTCATGGGCATGACAATGCTTTAAAAATTGAATTAGCGCTATTTCTTACACAAATCGGAATTCAGCCAATTTTTTTGCACAGAGAAGTGGATGCTGAGCAAAGTCTCATTGAAAAACTCGAGGCCAACAGTGATGTATCTTATGCATTCATATTACTTACCCCTGATGAAGTTTCGTATACGATTGATCAATCTAGTGTTATAGATGCTGAGAGAAAAAAAGTCATTAGAGCCAAACCTAATGTCATTTTTGAGTTTGGTTATTTGGTCGCTAAGCTTGGGAGAAAAAATGTCTGTGTTCTTCATAAAGGCGATGTGGATATACCTGCTGATTTAAGCGGTTTTATATATAAAAAAGTTGATCATAATATCGATGATATTGGGTTATTTTTAATTAATGAAATTAAAGCAGCTGGTTTTAAGCCTGAATTATAATAGCGTCTATGCAGTTACTTAAACGGCCACAAAACATTTGCTTCTCTTGTTCCTGTTATTATAAATAGCTATTTTTACAAGCTTAATAAAATGCTTTATGACAAAAAACCATGATTATAGATTACAGTAGAGAGCCAACGACCCAGTGCAATAAATGTGGTTTGAGATATAAAATATCTTATTCTATTTGCCCCCATTGTGTCGGTAAAAACAAGGGACAAATTATTCGTGATATTCACATGACACACTCAAAGCAAGCGGAAAAACGTTCGAGTACAGGTAGGCAGTTTTTTTATTTGGCAATTATTCTAGCTTGTTTTTTAATTGTGTTATTTTAGTTTGCTGTTAATCAAACTATAAGCTATTAAAGAGAGACCAAAAACAGTTTTCTGTTGCGCTCTCATATTTGGAAAATATCTACCATTTTAGTAAACCATTTTTGCCTCTAAATGGGGTGTCATATTTAAAGGTTCAACATGAGTGATTTAATTGTATTAATAACGGGTGCTAATAGAGGCATTGGTTTCGAATTAACAAAACAATATCTTATAAATGGGTGGACAGTAATTGCTACCTGTAGAAATGAAAAGGCATCGGCTGACTTAATAACATTGAAGGATAAGTTCTCTGAAAAATTACTCATTGAATTAATGGATATCACCTGTCCAGAAAATATTGAGAGGTTAGCAAATAAACTCAGTGAAGAAAGTATCAAAATAGATTTAATCATAAATAATGCTGGTTATTTAGATCAAGAAAATAAAAGTATTCATGACATTAATTATGCAAATGCTGAAATGAGTTTTAAAGTGAATTCGCTTGGCCCATTGTATTTAACTCATTGTTTTTTGTCTTTGATGAAGAAAAATCGTCTATGTAAAATAGCTATAATTTCTTCTGTTATGGGATCCCTAACACGAGAAAGAAGTGTAGATTGGTATGGTTACCGAATGTCTAAGGCAGCAGCCAACATGCTAGCCGTGAATTTATCCAATGAACTTGTTAATGACAATGTCGCTGTGGTGGCTGTTCATCCTGGTTGGGTTCAAACAGATATGGGCGGTTCTTCTGCAAGAGAAAATGTTAAAGATTCGGCTCTTGGAATTATGAAAGTGATTCTAAATTTATCTATTGATACCACTGGGAAATTTTATGATTTTAAGGGAGAGGAATTACCGTTTTAAAAAGCTATTAAACGATTAAAGTAGAATAAATAAAAGTTGGTTGTTTCCAATGGCTAATTATTTTAACTAACAATTTTAACGAATTAGTAAAATTTTGGATGTGATGAAGTATCTAATTGTTATATACAACAGCGCTAGTTTTGTAGCTTCATTGTGGTGTCTTTCGGCAATAACGCCATTATTGCTTTTAGTGGGTAATGATATTTCTTGGATGTCGATAGTTGCCGTTGGTTTGATTATTCTTTATGGCTCTTCAATATCCTTATTTAGAAAAGAAAAAATAGCTCAAGGCTGTTGGTGTAAATCTGATGCTTTTGCATATGTTGTTGTTCCAATATGTCTATTTACCTATGTTACTTATATGATGCTATCTAGTGTAAACGCCTAAGTTACTCAACATTTAAAGAGTGGCTGACCTTGTATTTAACTTACTATTTTATTCAACCATCTTTAACTTTTGATGAGGTGTTATATTGGAGATGAGCATTGGATATATCATTGAATTTATGATTTATTACTCAATTTTAAACCTAAACAGTGTTATCAAATAGAGTTAACTTTAAAAGGATTTATTAAAGTGCCACATACCTTCGAATCAAAAAATGTAAAAGCAAAGTTATCAATCTCCTTAAATAAACTCGTGTTATTGACTTTTCTAGTGGTGATTGCCTATTTTGGCTATGAAAAATATGCTTTACATAACGCTGAGCAAACACAAGCATCCGTTTTTATTTTAACTCCTCAAGTCAATGATATTTACTTTTTAGACATGAGGTTGATTAATAATAAATTGAATCCTAAGCATAAATATAGATTAGCTAAAGTGGTAAGTGTTAGCGGCAGTAATGTGGCTATTGTTTATGGAAGGGTTTTCTATCAATGGCAGAATGCAGTGGTAAATAGCATTAAGTATGATGATTTAAATAATAATAATTATTTTGAGCTAATACCCGATTACATTCCTTTTAGTTTAATTAAAGAAATGAGGGCTAATGAGGCTATTTATCTCGTTAAACGACCTATTCGAAATAAACTTTATGGCAAATTTGTTAATTAAGATATTTAATGAATCTGCCTAGTCGGTTTTAGCTCATTACTGCCGTTGTTATTTCACATGCTAACATTCACTAAAAGTACAAATAAGGCTTTCTCTTACTATAAATCAGCTGACAAATCGGCTTCCCTAATAATATCGCTGACTTTTGCAAATATAATGGTGGGAGCTTCTAAGGTCTCCACTTAAATGACAGGATCTTACTGCCTGTTTTATTGGACCTAATAGATATACAGGTTAATTTTACCAGTAAGTAGGGTTCGACAATTACGTTTTAATATTATGCATTGAGATTAATTTCTCAATCGTTTTGTTTTTTTCAATTGGATTTTAATATATTTATGAGTATATCAAAGGTTAATAACGCATCAGCGGCATTAAATAAGATGATGTTATCGGTATTGTCAATGTTATCGATATTACTGTTAGCTCTAGCACTACCGATATTTTCAACCTTTATTGTGTTTATATCAGGTCTTGGCTCAATATTTTTAGATGATGTACATACTATTGAACAGCTGAGCACGAATCTAGGCTTTAATTTTACAACATCAATAGTTTCAGTATTTTTAATGCTACCCCTTCTTCAGTATTATCTTTCCGCAAAAAATAAAGAAAATATAGTTAACCGATTAGCTTTAAGATCTATAACGTTAACACGACTAATAATGACCTTATTAGCCGTGTTAACCTTCTCATTATTTGAATATTTTATATTTCGTATGGGCATTTTTGAAACGCCAAGCTTTATGCTCGACTTTTTAGAATCAATAGATACAGGACTTGAAATTACATTACTTATTTTAACGGTTGGAATCGTAGGTCCTTTTTTTGAAGAAATTATTTTTAGGGGGATCGCCTTCTACAAGTTAGAACAAATCTCCCTAAATCCAACGTTCATCATTGTCATTACCAGTTTAGCGTTTACCTTGATACATTCTCAATATGAACAAACAGAGGTATTTATTTTACTCTTCTTATCTTCATGCTTATTAGGATTGATTAGATATGTAAGTGGGAATTTATGGTATTGCATTTTTGGTCACATGGTCATGAATATTATAGTGGTTGCAGAAAATTTTTTATAAAAGACTAAAACAACTTCCTCTTCCTAATAATCATAAAGCGTTTTTAAGCTATTTTATAATGTCTGTTACCTTTAAGGGTAATGTCATTAGGGGCAGGATAGCTCTTTCAACAAAATGTTAGTAATAACACCTAAGCATCAACGGCAATTTTTAACGAGCTGACCACCTAAAATCAATTGATACTATCAAGGTAGCATTAATAATGTAAGGGTGAATGACCTCTATCTGACTACTTGTGAGGCGTTTTCAAGCTCAAATCCGGCAATGAAATTTTATTTCAGAAAGCTATCCAGTAATTCGAGGTCGTAAACTTACTGAAGTCACAGGTTTACTTCATCAGCACTGAATACAAAGTAGGTCTTCGTGTTTGAAAGTCATCTTTGCAAACATATTGACGACATGAATCTTATATTTCTCTATTGTAAAGAAAATAGCTCCAAATAGAATTTATGTAGTAAATTTGTTCAATATGAGTCTAATTGTTATCTGAGGTTTAAGAACTCTTCAATCAATCACCATGACAGTATTTTTAGTTCATCGCAGCCAATGATTAACCTGAATTTATTGAATTTTCATCATATTCGGCGCATTATCTATAAACGCCACCCTAAGAATAAAAATACCCACACACAATGAAAAAATCTAAAGATGTTGTTTCTGAACAACAGGTTGATGAGAAAACAGAGAATAAAACGTCGTCTACTGTTGATGTTTTCCCTATCATTGGTATTGGTGCTTCTGCTGGCGGTCTTCAAGCCATCGAACGATTTTTAAGTAATGTGCCTGCTGACTGCGGCATGGCCTTTGTTGTGGTGCAACACTTAGACCCTAACCACAAAAACATCCTGTGCGACTTATTGCAACGCATGACTCCCTTAGATGTACATCAAATTACCGATCATATGGTGATTATGCCCAATAATGTTTACGTGATACCACCTGCCTGCGATCTAACTATTCTAAATGGAACATTAATTTTATTCGCTCGTGTTAACCCGCATGGTTTGCAATTGCCTATTGATTCTTTTTTCACTTCTCTGGCAGCCGATAGAAAGGAGCACAGTATTGCTGTTATTCTTTCAGGTATGGGGGCAGATGGTACGTTAGGTTTGGAGTCGATCAAAGATAAAGCAGGTGCGGTATTTGTGCAAAGTCCTGATACAGCCGAGTTTGACAGTATGCCCCAAAATGCCATTGATACCGGATTAGTTGATGCCGTAGCACCAGCAGATGAGTTAATGAGTTATATCGTTAACTATGTAAATAAAGTGCCGTTGCCGATTGAAGATTACAATAAAAATAAAGAAGATATTGAAAAGGTGATGGTATTACTACGTGCTCATACCGGACAAGATTTCTCGCTTTATAAAAAAACCACTATTAATCGTCGTGTTGAAAGACGTATGGCCTTGCATCAGCTTTCCAACATACCCGACTACGTACGTTATTTACGGACTAATCCCCAAGAAAATGAATTACTCCTTAAGGAATTACTGATTGGTGTTACTAACTTTTTTCGCGACAATACTGTTTGGAAAAAACTAGAAAATGAGGTGATCCCCTCGCTTTTTTCTGAATATCCAGAGGGAGGTACATTGCGTGCTTGGGTTCCTGCTTGCTCTACCGGAGAAGAAGCCTATACCCTCTCAATTGTGTTTCAAGAAGCTTTTAAAAAATTTAACTCGACCAAACATTTTGAACTACAGATTTTTGCTACTGACCTCGATATAGATGCCGTAAACAAAGCTAGAATGGGGATTTACAGCAATAGTATTCGCGCCGATATTTCCAAGGAACTATTAGACCTATATTTTGTGAAAGTAGACGGTGGCTATCAAATAGGCCAACAGGCACGAGAAAGTGTTATTTTCGCCCAACAAAATTTGGTGATGGATCCCCCATTTACCAAACTTGATATCATCAGTTGTCGTAACTTGCTCATCTATCTAGAGCCAGAGTTACAAAAGAAACTGTTTCCCTTATTTCATTACAGTTTAAAACCGTCTGGAGTGCTTGTTTTAGGAACGTCTGAAACCATTGGAAACGAAGAGTCACTGTTTACTCTTTTAGAGGGAAAACAGCGTATTTACAAACGACGTGAGACATCACAGCCTTTTAATGTAATGAAATTTCCGGTTAACGAAGTGAATAGTTATTCTCATGAGTTAAAGCCAGAAAAAAATGTGCCCGTTAACCCCCAAGATACAGTTACTATGAACTTAGAAGATTTACTCCAATCCTTATTACAAGAGAATTTTACTCCGGCGGCTCTACTAACCACTGAAAAAGCGGATGTCATTTATATCAACGGAAAAACTGGGAAATATTTAGAGCCAGCGGTAGGCAAGGTGAATTACAACCTTTTCTCAATGGCACGTGAAGGCTTGGCGGCACCATTGAACGAAATATTTAATCGCGCGGTGCGCCTGAAGAAAAAGTTAGATATAACGAACGTTGAGGTTGTCAGTAACGGTAATATTATTCTGGTCGATGTGAGGGTACAACCACTATTAGATTCATCAGCATTAGGCCCTATGGTTCTTGTGTTGTTTACGACTTCCGCAACGCCCATTGCACCCATTAAAACATCGCTCAAAGGTAATCTAGCCAAAGAACATAGTAATGAAATAGAAAAACTAAAAAATGTATTGTCGCAGGGCAGGGAAGAACTGCGACTTACGACTAATGAAATGCAGGTTGCACAAGAGAATCTTAAATCTACCAACGAAGAATTACAAAGTACGAATGAGGAGTTTCAAAGCACTAACGAAGAGCTTACAACCTCCAAAGAAGAAATGCAGTCGATGAATGAAGAGTTAAGAGCGGTTAATCATGAGCTAAACATCAAAGTCAATGAATTGTCTCAAGCGAGAGATGATTTAAAAAATCTACTTAATAGTACTAGCATCGCCACGCTTTTTTTAGACAATGAGCTCAATGTACGTCGTTTCACCCCAGAAACAATTAAAATTTTCAAACTCATTCCTAGTGATGTCGGTCGCCCTATTACAGACTTGGTCAGTTCATTAATTTATCCTAAGTTGTCAGAACATACGGATGAAGTACTACGAAGTCTGATATTTCATGAAGAGGAAGTAACAACTCATGATGGTCGTTGGTATATTGTACGCATTATGCCCTATCGCACGCAGGAAACTCTAATTGATGGCGTGGTTATAACTTTTAGCGATAATACTATTAACAGGAATGCAAGTATTGCTATGGCTGTGTCAGAATCTCGCTTTCGTTTGCTATTTGAGAATTCATCTCATGCCGTTGCCTACAAGAACATACTAATGGAAGGCGACAAAGCGGTTGATTTCAACTATCTTGAAGTAAACAATGCTTACGCGGGTATAACTGGATTACATCATGTAGCAGGGAAAAAAGGCAGTGAAGTCGTGCCAAATATCCTACAATCTAACGCTGAATTTATGGCCGCTTGTGGTCGCGTAGCAATGTCAGGAAAGTCTGAAAAATTTGAATATTACGTTAAAGAGTCTAGGCAGTGGTTTGTTTGTGCAATGTACTCACAAGAGCAAGGCCTATTCGTTTGTGTGACCGAAAATATTACTGATAAAAAACAAAATGTTAGCACGTTAGATGATGTTAAGGTGATGTTGGCACAAGGTGATAACACCTCGGCAAAGGCAATGAAAAAAATGCTCGTTAATGTACAAAATACACTAGAAAAACTGCTAATACTGGAATAATTGAGTATCACATAAAGGTAAATGCCCGATGAGTAAGAGTACATCATGAAAAAAGACTCAAAGCAGCTTACAAGTAAAAAAGTTGCTGTGCGTAAAGAGGCTATGCTACGTCTGCAAGAAAAGGGGCTGCCTGACAGTGATTCAATTACTGATGAAGCAACCACTGCTAGCCTTCTGCATGAGTTACAGGTGCACCAGATAGAGTTAGAAATGCAGAAAAATGATCTTATTCTAGCCAGAGATTCTTCTGAAGCAGCAGCAATACGCTATGAATCCTTATACGACTTTGCCCCAGTGGCTTTTTTTTCCCTTAACCGTTCAGGCCATATTACCCAAACTAATCTAACCGCTGCGAGCATGTTGGGTATTCCGCGCGCGAAAATAAATGGCTTGAGATTGGCCGCGTTTTTAACCGAAGATTCCCTGCCTCAATTCAACTCACACCTGTCGAGTGCTTTTAAAGGGCTAAATCAATCCGCTTGTGAGGTAAAATTATACGTTGATAATAAAGTAATTACCGTTCAGATGATGGTGAGTATCAACGACGACGGCCTTGAGTGCTTAACCGTATTAACTGATATCACCGCGCACAAGCAAACAGAAGTAAAATTAAAACTCGCTGCTAGCGTATTTAGTCACGCCCACGAAGGTATTTTAATAACAGATATCAAGGGTAATATCCTTGAAGTCAATGACACTTTCACGCAAATTACTGGTTATAGTAGAAAGGAAGCTATTGGCCGAAATCCACGAATTCTCAAATCAGGTCGTCAGTCCGATGACTATTATAGACACATGTGGAAAGCCCTGAAGGAACAAGGCTATTGGAGCTCAGAAATATGGAATCGACGAAAAAATGGTGACATTTATCCAGAAATGCAATCAATTAGCGCAGTAAGTGATGCCTTGGGTCAGGTAATGCACTATGTATCAATGTTCTCTGACATTACTCATCTTAAAGCGCATCAAGAGCAGCTTGAACATAGCGCGCATCACGATATATTAACTGGCCTTCCCAATAGAATACTGTTGGCTAATAAGTTAACGTTGGCTATTAAGCAAAGCCAACGACACGGAAAAATACTTGCTCTAGCCTATATTGATTTAGACGGTTTCAAGAATATTAATGATAGTTATGGACACGATACGGGTGATCGATTTTTAATCGACATTTCTGCAAAGTTTGAGCAGTCTTTGCGTGCGGGTGATTTTTTAGCGCGTATCGGCGGTGATGAATTTATCGCCGTACTTAGCGACCTTGATAATATAAGCGAATGTGAGCCGGTATTGCAGCGCATATTGACAGCAGCATCTCAAAATATTATCTGTAATGATAATATACTAAAAGTTTCAGCCAGCATTGGTGTGACACTTTATCCGAAAAATGGATCTGATCCTGACCTCCTGCTTCGCCAGGCGGATCAGGCCATGTATGTTGCCAAAGATGCAGGGAAAGGTTGTTATCGGTTTTTTGATATAGGCCCATCAGAGGCAGATCGAACACGAAGGGAGAGTCTTGAGCGCATTCGTCAGGGGTTTGAGAAAAAAGAGTTTGTTTTATATTATCAGCCTAAAGTGAACATGAAAACCAATGAGGTGATTGGCGCTGAGGCTCTGATCCGTTGGAAACATCCTCAACAAGGCATCTTGCCACCCGATGCTTTTTTACCCATCATTGAAGGTCATTTAATCAGTATTAAAATTGGTGAATGGGTTATTGATACAGCACTTAAACAGATGAGTATCTGGAAGACACAAGGGTTAACCATACCGATAAGTGTCAACGTAGGTGCTAGCCAATTACAAAGTGGCAATTTTGTAACTCATTTAGCGGGAGCGTTAGCTGCCTACCCTGAAAGTTATCCTGAATTACTGGAATTAGAAATATTAGAGACTAGTGCACTAGAAGATGTCATTCAGGTTAGTAAACTCATGAATACCTGTCTAAAAATGGGGGTAAAGTTTGCCTTGGATGATTTTGGCACTGGCTATTCTTCGCTAACTTACCTTAGACGCCTACCCGCTGATACTTTAAAAATTGATCAGACTTTTATTCAAGATATGCTTACAGATACCTCTGACCTTGCCATTGTTAAGGCTGTTATCGGCTTAGCAGATATTTTCAATCGCTGTGTGATAGCCGAGGGGGTTGAAACAAAGGCTCACGCTGAAAAACTACTGTCGTTGAACTGCACTATCGCGCAAGGCTACGGAATTTCACGCCCTATGCCGGCGGATGATTTTCCTTTATGGCTGGAGAATTGGCATATAAATCCAATTTGGACAGCGTAAGATTTCAATTAAGGTAGTTTGTTAAGGTTTTTAGGTCAATTAAGTTTACAAAAAATAATGCCAAGGCAATCATTTGAACGGTAGGTTTGGTGGCTTAGTTGTCTTAAAGGGTAAAGCTAGATTTACATATTCTAAATGCTGCAAAGTGTTCAAGAAACTAATGATGTTCACTTTTGTAAAGTGGATAAAACCACAAATTAAAAAAGTTTAATTGATAAAATTTTGCTGATGGCAGCTCTAAGCAGAAACGATTAAATCAAAGCCCAAACAACTAGTTGATATATTTTTATTACCTTGGTTTAACAAAGTAGCTTAATTTTCTTTGTATAAAATTGAAAGTTCGGTTAATTCATCTTTGTTTTTTCTGAGAGTTCAGTAAAATAGTGAATCTTTAACAATTCAGCAAAGGTTAGTGATGAAACGCGTTGTTTTATATATTTCAGATAAATGCCCCCATTCTCGTGAAGCTCAAAAATACTTGGATAATAATGGCATAAAATACAGATTAACCAATGCGAAAATGCAGCGCGGTAGAAAAGAGCTTGACGCTATAGGAGCTAGCTCTTTACCCGCCCTTAAAATTGGTAATGAAGTCATGATTGGCTGGAATCTAAAAAACTTTAAAAAACTCTATGCCGAAGATTAACAAGCTCAATTATCTCATTAGATAATTGAGTAACCAACGAGCACAGAATGCTTGATTACTCTATTTCGAATGGATAAAAAGATAGAAAAGTAGGGCACCATATAATCTGCCCCTGAGCATTATAATAATTAATGATCACTTTATGCGCCGACTGATCAACGAATAGTACTCATAGGTGTGGTTAGCCATTACCGCATGCGCACTAAAATTAATCGCTAAACATTACTTAATTTATGGTGCCTATTTGCACAGCAACTAGGTTAATGCTGATAATATTTTGCCCAGTGTACTTATCTTCATCGCAAAAAAAGCATTCTAAGGCATCGACAGTTGATATTTGTAGCCGAGCTAAAAATCTTTAGTTGGCTACTTTATCGCTATCCTATTTTCTTTTTTTTCTTGTGCTATTCGTTCTGTTCGTTTTATTTGTTTTACTTACCTTTTTTTTGACTTCTTTAGGCAATTTTGAAAACTCTTTATGAAAAGGCTGCTCCGTAACAATAGGAATAACTTGTCCTATGCTATTTTCGATATTAATTAATTGCCTCATATCATTTTCTACAGCAAATGAAATGGCCATTCCACTTTTACCGGCCCGAGCAGTTCGCCCTATACGATGTATGTAATTTCTTGGATCTTCAGGAAGGTTATAGTTAATAACTAAAGTAATATTATTAACATCAATTCCGCGAGCAGCAACATCAGTGGCAACTAATACTCTTAGATTAGAATCTTTAAAGTTTTGTAGCGCTTCCTCTCTAACGGCTTGTGTTTTACTACTGTGAAGGCTAGCGGCTGTTATCGATGCTTTTTCTAATGCTTTAACAATGATGTCAGCGCCATACTTTGTTTTACAAAAGATAAGCACTTTTTCAAATTCAGGTTTTTGTAATATATTAAAGAGTAAAGGTACTTTATTCGCTTTATCAAGATGGTATACGCTTTGATTAACCAAATCGATAGTGACCGTTTCAGCCGCAACTTGAATTTTTATTGGATCTGTTAATATTGCTTCTGCCAGTATTTCTATTTCAGCGGGCATAGTCGCTGAAAACAATAGTGTTTGTCGCTTCTTTGGCAGTTTAGATATAATGGTTTGAACATCTTTAAAAAACCCCATATCAAGCATAGTATCTGCTTCATCTAAGACAAATATTTCTAACGCCTTAAAATTTATATCACCCGTTTCAATTAAATCTAATAATCGTCCAGGGGTTGCCACTAAAATATCAAGTCCGAGCGCGATCGAGTCAACCTGAGCTTGTCTTCCTACACCACCATAAACAACCTTAGTTTTAAGTTCTAAACCTTCAGAGTAGTCATCAATGTTTTGCATTATTTGCGAGGCGAGCTCTCTCGTTGGCGTTAGTATTAGCGAACGCGTGCTCTTCGCTTGAATATCTATTTTATTTCGACCAAAATTATTGATAATAGGCAGTGAAAAAGCCGCCGTTTTTCCTGTTCCCGTTTGCGCTATACCAAGAAGATCATTCCCATTAATAAGAGCCGGAATACATTCTTTTTGGATCGGTGTAGGCTGTTTATAGCCCTTAAGAGTAACGCGATCAATAATTGACTCTAAAAGTGAAAATTCTTTAAATTCTGACATGCTGCCTCGGTGTCCTTTAATCAATAGCCGACTATTCTAACAGAATGCTTTAATATATTTAAGACGTATTAAAGGTGGCTTTTTCTGACGGGTTCTCACTTCAATAATACCGGTTATCAAAAATATGTTACTTTGTTGCGAACCATTACCTGTTAGTCTATTACTCCGAGCAGACGCTAAATACTTTGTTTAACTACTTTGTTTAACCTTGTCATCTTCACTTTCTTTTTTGCTAGTATCATTCGCGAGTCCTTTTAAAGATTGGTATAGCGCTTCTTCTGCTGCGGATAAGCTTTTTGGAAAAACAATTTTGAGTTTTACAAAAAAGTCTCCAGCAATTTTACCTGGTAAGCCCCGACCTTTTAGACGCATTTTAGCACCACTATTTACTAATTTAGGCAGGCTTAAATCAATTGTTCCTGTTGGTGTTGGCACTTTTACTTTTTCACCTAGTGCTGCTTGCCATGGGCTAATAGTAAGCTCGGTGGTGATGTCTTGCCCTTCAATGGTATATAAGGGATGAGGGTTAAAGCCTACTTCAATATATAAGTCACCATTGTTAGCGCCGCCAAAACCTGTTTCACCTTGCTTTTGTAAACGAATTTTCTGTCCGGGTTTAATACCTTTTGGAATACTTACTTTCAAGGTTCGCGCTTTTGATTGTGCTTGTCCATGTTCATCAACCATTTGATCTTGCAAGGTAAAGCTTCGAGTTGCCCCGGTATATGCATCAGGTAAGTCAATGAATACTTTTGCATGACTGTCTCGCCCTTGCCTAGACTGAGGACCACGCGATGAATGCTGGTTTGCGTTGAAGCCGCCACCAAATAATGATTCAAAAAAATCACTAAAGTCGCCTTGACCGCCGGCATTAAAATTCCCATTACCTTGCTGATATTGCTCTTGCCATTTAGGTGGCGGGGTAAAGCCTGCTTGGCCCGCCTTCCAATTACTACCCAGTTGGTCATAAGCTGCGCGCTTTTCTTTATCGCGTAACACGTCATAGGCTTCATTAATGTCTTTAAAGCGAGCTTCTGCATCTTTTTCTTTACTGACATCGGGATGAAACTTTCGTGCTAATTTCCGATATGATGTTTTAATTTCATCCTGAGACGACGTTTTATCAACGCCCATAATTTTGTAATAATCTTTATAATTCACAGTGAACTCCTGCGTAGTAAACCGGCAGATAAATATTGGCCTAATGTTAACTAGTCCAATTTGATGGTGTTATTATAAGAATAAATAAATATGATGAATGTCAGTAATGTGACACTTTCAGTAAAATATGGCAGGTAGATTTAGATCTTTCATGCTATTTTTGAAAGAAGTCGTTTTAATCTCTTTTAAGGAAAAATAATGTCTTACACGCTCATACATAACGCAAACGAATGTAAATACGAATACCATATCGATGGTGCGGTTGCTTATATCACTTACGATGATCAAAACGGTAATATGCACTTAACCCATACTATTGTTCCTGATGAGCTAGCGGGGAAAGGCCTAGCAAAAACACTGTTAGAAGATGTTCTTCAGCAGATAAAAATTGATAATAAAAAAGCGGTTGCGCAGTGTTCATACATTATCAAATATTTAGAAAAACACCCTGAAGCAAGTGACTTATTTGCATAATTATTGACAATAAAAAGCGCCATTAGCGATGAGTTTTAAAATGAATAGAGTCACTTTTATCTATAGGCGCTTATAACCAATCTGTTATTTCCATAATGTTGACCGTCATCTTAATAGTATATTAATCAGTACTTATTAAGATCAACCCTATAAAAATAGTTTAGTGCACGCTTAAAACGGGTATTTTTAACACTTCTCTTTTTAATAGGCTTCTTGCTATTTCAGGCGATACTTCATAAAACTCGTTAACGTATTTTTTCGCATCAAAATACTGTCTTATCTGCTTTTTAACTTTACACGGATTTTCGCATGCCAAAGAAAAAAAGAGTTGATAATGGCCTGGGCTCTTCTTTGACAGCGACTTTGCATATTCTTCAGTATTGCTTGAAGTACACCCTATTCTAATTACATTTGAAAAAATAGAATGTGTCATTATGTAGACATTGCCAAACGAAACATTATCAAGTGGGTTAACCAAGCGGGAATTTTTTAAGCTCATAAGTTTGTTCTCATTGAGTAATAAAATGTAGTGACTTATTGTCTTTATCGTTATCTATGACGTTATTTTATCGAGTTCTTTGTCTAGAATATTGATCTCGAACTGTTATTTATGTTGTTGCGTTATTATTATTTGAACGCAGACTTGATGCGGGTCAATGTTTTAGTTATTGATAAGGAGGTTAGAGAAAGCTCAGTTAATTTAGTGATACAAAAGGGTCGAGATTAAGATAGTTTGCGTTGTTAAATGCGTATTGGTGTTAATTAATATAAAAATTTACCGGCTAGACTTCTTATATTTACCGCTTGTTATTTGGTCGAAGCGCTTGTTTTTTAAACGTGATTTATTAATCTATTCTATCTTTAATAATTGTTACACAAATTAAGGCGATAATTGTCGTAAAAAGTAGCATTCTGCCTCACTTTATATTAAATTTGCCGCCCTTAATTAGTACAGTTAACCAGAGCGCCTTATGAACGAAAATACTCTCCCACAACTCGAACAACTGATCGAAAAAATCATTGATAAAAATAACCAATTAAAAAGCCAAATAGCAGAATTAGCAGAGCAAAAAGCAGGCTTAGCTCAGCAAGTAGCAGAATTAGCAGAGCAAAAAGCTTTGCTTGTCGATGAAAATGAAACCTTTCAGCTTGAAGTCTTAGAAGGTGAAGAAAAACAGAAACAAACAAATAATGTATTAACTGCTTTATTAGCTAAATTGCAAAGTGCAGAAGAGCTTAGTTAATGTCTATTAAAGACTCTAATGGCATCAGCATTGAAATTATGGGTAAGCTACATCAGTTTTCTTGCCCAGCTGAACAGGCAGAGGATTTAAAGGAAGCGGCTAGTAAACTTGCTGTTATGTGCGATGACATTAAACAGCAAAGAGGAAATGCTAGCAGCGAGCGTGCTTTATTAGTTGCGTCAATTAATTTAAGCTATTCATTATTAATAGCAAATAATAAAATTGAGCAAAATCAACACAGACAAGAAGTGTTGATTTCGACACTTAAAAACGCTTTATAAACACTTTCACCTTTTCTAGTATTGCCACTATCGCTGAGTAAGTTAAGATAGTGGTAATCATCGTTACTTTATACTTAGGAAAAATTTAGCTATGGCTGATGCTAGCATTGAATTTAAAGGTTCAAGCTTTACCCTGTCTGTTTTACATTTAAAAACATCAAAATTAGCAGATATTCGGTCTGATTTAGCAAACAAAGTCGCGCAAGCGCCAGATTTTTTTTATCTTGTTCCTATTGTGGTTAGTATTGAAAAATTAGAGGGTTCGGTTGACTATCAAGCAATCAAATCATTAATTGAAGAATTCAATTTTACCTTTGTTGGCTTTACGGGGTTGATAGCTAAGGAACAACGAACGTTGATCCGCGAACTTGGCTTTTCATTCGTTAATACGGCAAAAAACCAGTCTTTAGATAAAGCGCCTCGTGCAGAAAAACCAGAAATTACAAAAACTGAAACGATAGCAGATATACCAGATCGTGGACTTTTCAGCGATAAAATACATCGTGGTCAAATTCGTTCTGGTCAGCAAGTTTATGCTAAAGACCAAAATTTAGTGGTTATTGGCTCAGTATCTGCTGGAGCTGAAGTGATTGCTGATGGTAATATTCATGTTTATGGTTCGTTACGTGGTCGAGCCATTGCCGGCGCAACAGGTCACCATCATGCGCAAATATATTGCCAAAATCTTGAAGCCGAATTAGTTTCGATTAATGGTAACTATTGGCTAAGCGAGTCAATGGAGCAACATTGGGGCTCACCCGTATATATACATTTGACTGACAGTGAATTAACGTCATCAAAACTTATTTAACTTTTAACTTATAAAGGATATTCGGTCTATGGCACGAATAATAGTAGTTACATCAGGAAAGGGCGGGGTTGGCAAAACGACATCAAGTGCGGCAATCGGTCTTGGTTTGGCGTTAAAAGGTCAAAAGGTTGTGTTAATTGATTTTGACATAGGCTTACGAAATCTTGATTTGATTATGGGCTGTGAACGCCGAGTTGTTTATGACTTTGTTAATGTGATTAATGGTGAGGCCACCCTAAATCAGGCATTAATTAAAGATAAGCGTGTCAGTAGTTTATCTATATTACCTGCTTCACAAACCCGTGACAAAGATGCGTTAAATAAAGAAAACGTTGGTAAGGTTCTTGAAGAGCTTGGTAAAACCTATGACTATATAGTTTGTGATTCTCCAGCGGGTATTGAAGCAGGCGCTATGATGGCGCTTTATTATGCTGATGAAGCTATAGTCACTACTAACCCTGAAGTTTCATCGGTTCGTGACTCTGATCGAATTTTAGGTATGTTAGCTAGCCGTTCTCGCAGAGCTGAGCTTGGCTTAGAACCTATTAAAGAACATTTATTATTAACGCGTTATTCACCTAAGCGTGTTGATGATGGTGAAATGCTAAGTGTTGAAGATGTGGTAGATATTCTATCAATACCTTTATTAGGTGTTATTCCGGAATCACAAGCGGTACTTAAGGCATCTAATGCCGGTGAGCCAGTGATCTTAGATACTGAAAGTGATGCAGGAAAAGCGTATCAGGATGTGGTTGATCGCCTTTTAGGTGAAACCGTTGATTTTAGATTTTTACATGCCAAGAAAAAAGGCATTCTTAGTCGTATGTTTGGAGGATAACATGGCATTACTTGATTATTTTTTACGTAAAAAAGAAAAACAGGTAACAACCGCTTCTAAGGCGAAAGAACGTTTACAAATTATTGTTGCACATGAGCGCAATAGTCGAAATAAACAGCCTGATTACTTGCCGCAACTCACTGCGGATATCCTTGAGGTATTGCGTAAGTACATTAAAGTCACCGATGAAAGTTTTTCGATAAACCTTGATAATAAAGGTGGCGATTTAAATGTCTTAGAACTTAATATTGAATTAAGTGATGAGAACAGTATTAACTAAGTCGATTTGATATTTTTTATCAGACCTTATTGGTAAACATAAAAAAGGCGCGTATTCTTTGAGGGAATACGCGCCTTTTTCATTTTATTTTACGATAAAATGATTATACATTTTACCGTCATCTTGTTTTTAACACTTAGTAGGCTTCGGCGATGGCTTCTTCAACTAACTGAGTTAACTGTTCGTAGCCAAAATTAACCAGAGGTTTTCCATTAACAAAAAACTGCGGCGTTGCTCGAACTTCGAGGGTTTTACCGTCTGCGATATCTTGCATTATAACCTTGCTAACGTTTTCGCTACTGACATCACGCATAAACTGTGCGCTATCTAAAGGTAAGTCCTTTAATAACGCACGAGCACTTTGTGGTTGAGCAACATGATGGCGAGTCCAGGCTTGCTGTTTGGCAAATAAAATTTCTACTGCCGGCCAAAACTGTTCTTGTAAGTGTGCGGCTTCAAGTAGTTTAACCACTTGATCTGAACCCTTATGGAAAGGGGTGTAGCGCATCATAACCTTAACTTTACCAGGGTAGCGTTTAATTAAATTATTTACCAGTGGGTAAAAAGCTGAACATGTTTCGCAAGCAGGATCGAAAAATTCGACAATGGTCACTTTTGCCTCTAACGGTCCTTTTATTGGCGCGCCAACACGTTCAATGATGTCGAGGTTTTCAACCTTAGCGCTCTGGTGGCTATTGTTTGCTTTAAATATTGTTGCTGCGCCAATAAAAGCCAAAAGGATAATAAGGCTGGCGCTAATGAAAAGTGTTTTTTTATTCATGATGATTCCGATTTAGTCATAAAAAATAATAATAAAGCCATGAGACTAAAGGTTAGTAAAGACATCATTGGCATATTTAAGAACCCAAAAACATTGAGATGCGTTTCTGAACAAGGAATATCTTGTACGCAGGGCTGTGCGCTTTTAGGAATATAACCGGCCACTAATAACACATGAAATAATGCGGTTAGCCAGCCAAATAAAACCAATACACTCGCATAGCGGGTCACTTTAGCGTCGAATGGAAATAAAGCCATTGGTAAAATAACGACCAAAGGGTACATAGCAATTCGCTGATACCAGCACAAAGAGCAAACGGGGAGTTTAACAACCTCACTAAAAAATAAACTAGCAAGCGTGCTTATGGTGGCGAGTACCCAAACTGAAAAGAGTAACAACCAACCTTTGGATAACGTATTGTTAGCAAGTATATCGTTCATATAATCTCGTTTAGTTAACGTTAAAAATCCAGCTTAAGCCGGATTTTTAAGGTAAATAAAATTAAGTTAATTATTCAACTATATCCATTTCTTCAATAAGATTGGTCGCGCCGTCAACATGTTCCATCACCCATAACATGTATTTAATATCAACGTGAATCGATCTGTTTAATTTAGTGTCGTAATCCCAATCACCAATAATACTTTCATAAACACCGTCAAAGACTAAACCAACAAATTCTGCTTTATCGTTGAGAGTAGGTGAGCCAGAGTTACCACCGGTAATATCTAATGTGCCTAGGTAGTTTACTGGCACTGAGCCGAGTTCTTTTTTAGCGTATTCGCCATAATTTTTACTCTTAATTAACTCGAGTTGTTTTTTAGACGCATTAAAAGGTTTTATACCTGTGTCTTTTTCTACTATACCTTCAAGTGTGGTAAAAGGTGTTGCAGTGAGTCCGTCTACTGGCGAATAACCTTTTACGTTACCGTAAGTAATACGTAATGTACTGTTAGCATCTGCGTATACAGGGAGTTTTTTATCGTTAAAATAGGCGATTAACGCTTCCATATACTTAGGACGATAAGCTTGAATATTACCTGACAATTCTTCGTCTTTTTCTTCAAGTGCTTTTCTTACAGAAAAAGTCTTTACGGCAAGTTGAATAAAGGGATCTGAGCTTTTTTCAAAGTCGGCTACCGATTTATTCATCCAAGTAAGGCGAGTTTCTTGGTCAGCAATTGTTGATGTTTGATACATTTTTTCAAGCTTAGTGCTTAAGGCTTTTTTATTTAGCCCTTGTTCAAGTTCAAAAAATTCATCGATGGCGAGAATACGTTCTGATTTAGGCAATTCAACATAATGTGTCAACATAGCGAATAAGATCTTTTGATCGATATTCGCGTCGAATCGACGATTAAAGGTTTTCATGCTTTGTTCAAAACGTGCAAGATCACGTTCTTGGTAACCTCTTTCTCTCGCTACGTTTGGTTTGTTTTTTTCTACGGCTAAACGATGTAAACGATAAGCGGTGCTTAACATTTTGTTGTAAGCCATATAACCTAGAATAAGATCGCGTGCTTGAGTTTTTTGGTTTTGTTTTAGTAGCTTATTTAGGCCGGTAAGTGCGTTGCCATATTTAGCCTTTCGCATTTTATCAGCATTGATCCAAGCGCTTAAGTCTTGTTCTAGTTGCTGTTTACGGGCTAACGTTGTGCCTTTATTGTAGCTTTTTATCATGCTACCGTAATTTTTTGCGTAGTTAGCTAAGCCGGCTAAGGTGCTTTCGTACTTTATTCTCGCTTCACTTTCTGGTGCAGACTCGTTATGAATTAAGTCGATAAGCTCTTCACGATAATTTTTAGCATTAGGGTAAGTCCAAGTAAATTGGTTTTCAACCTCAAGTGCAGTGCGGTAACGGTTGGTGCGTCCTGGGTAACCTAGCACCATAATGTAATCGCCTTCATCAACACTACTTTTATTCACTTTTAGGTGATGCTTTGGCTCATAAGGTACGTTGTCTTTACTAAAATCGGCGGGTTGCCCATCTTTACCGACATATGCACGATAAAAACCATAGTCTCCGGTGTGGCGTGGCCACATCCAGTTATCAACATCGCCACCATACTTACCAACACTACTTGCTGGAGCATGGACTAAACGAACATCGCGAATAGTTAATTGTTTAAATAAATAATATTCTAAACCGCCATGAAAATTGACAACACTACAACGATATTTGTCATCACTTTCACATTCAGCTACTAATGTTTTAGAGTTTTTATCTATGGCTTTATAGCGCTCAGAGCCCGACATGTTCTCGGTAATACTGCCTTTAATTAACGTGGTAACATCATTGATTTCTTCTGTTACATAGATACGACTGCCGGGTGTAGCGGGTAGCTCTTCATCAAAGGTTTTTGCTAGAAAACCATTGGCGAGTAGGTTGTTTTCTGCTGTTGAGTTGTATTGAACAGAGCCATAAACACAATGGTGATTAGAGGCAACTAAGCCTTTATCAGAAACAAAAGAAGCCGTGCAGCCACCAAGGCTGACAATAGCACCCATAGGAAAACCAGTAAGATCGGTTAAATCGTTAGGATTTAATTTTAAACCTGCTTGGGTAAGTTCTGATGCAATGCTTGGCAATTGGTGAGGTTGCCACATACCTTCATCAGCTGTGGCAAATGTTGAAGCCATCGCTAATAATAGAATCGTTGTTTTTTTCATTAGAATTCTCTGGATTGTATTAATTTATAGTTTTAATTTTATAGTTATAAGCTGCGCGTAAATATTATAAAATACTTAGTTGTCATGTTTTTACTTAATATTGCTAATCGACATTATGCCAAAGATAACTTTAAGGATAAAGAGGGCGTTTTAAGCAAAATAAACAAGGCGTATGATTATTGTGATCACACGCCTTGGTTTCTGATAACGTTTACGTTATTTTAAGAGGTTTTGACTTTAGTTTAAAACGGGCAATAAACCATAATCTTTACCATATTCCAACATCTGCTCTTGGAAGTTATCAGGGTAAGTGATTTTAACATTAGTCATTTTATCACCTAGATAAACGGCCTCTAATTTAGGGTTAACAAAACCAGAATATGGTGCTAATTTAAGTTTCTCATAACGGCTCAACACTTCTAAGTGCAATTTTTTGTCGACCTTAACCGCGTAGCCTTCAATTAAAGCTTGGCCTGCAGCAAAGTCACCTTCAGACTTTATTCGTTGTAATTCACGTAATAATTGGCCAAATAATGTCCGTAGCTTTTGATAGTCGTTAACAACAAAAAAAGTTTTTCCATCACGAACTCGCTTTTCAATAACATTGTCAGTGGCACCTTTTTCAAATGCCCAACTTGCAATTAACTGGCGGTTACGCATGTGCGCTTCTTCAATATGCTCACCCTCTTTTAGACGCCTTAATTGCAACATCATGCCGTTACGAATATAACTGTCGTAGCTTGCTTTCCCCACTTCTAAGCTTGGCATTGCACCCATATCAATTAATTTTTGATCCATAAGATAGTACAAGGCAATTAAGTCGGCGCGACCTTCTTCAAGGGCTGACGAATATTGCTTTAAAGTTTCTTTAGGTGTGCCAACGCCTTCGTTAATTTGTCCAGAAGCATGACCAACAACTTCATGTAAATCGGTATGCAAGTGAGACGCTAACGGACCAAATTCTTTGCTGCGGGCAAGTTCAGCATCGTCCCAAACAAACTCGGCTAACGAACCACCTTTTACGTTGTCATAAGCACTAACAATATTAGTTAAGCTTACCGACTTTGAACCATGCTCAGCGCGTATCCAGTTAGCGTTGGGTAAGTTAATGCCAATAGGCGTAGAAGGAGAAGCATCGCCAGATTCAATAACAACTGTAATGGCTTTACCGGTAATACCTTTGACTTCTTTTTTCTTATGGCTTTCAATGAGTGGTGAATTATCTTCAAACCACTGAGCTTCAGCGGCAATCTTAGCAATCACCTTGGTGGCTTCGTGATCTTTTACCGAAACAACGGATTCAAATGAACCTCTGTAAGCTAGAGGATCGTCGTAAACTTCGATGAAACCATTTACTACGTCAACATCTGAATTAACGTCTTTAACCCACGCAATAGAGTAGTCGTCAAAGTCTTTTAAATCACCGCTTCTATAGTATTTAGATAACAAGGTTAGGGCTTTACGTTGTTGCTCGTTTTCAGCAACAGTTGCTGCTTTATCTAGCCAAAAGACAATTTCACTGATGGCTTTATCGTACATACCACCCACTTTCCACACTTGTTCAACTATCTTGCCGTCAATTTTTACTAATTTAGAATTCAAGCCCCAAGATACTGGACGCTTAGGGTCTACATCGACCTTGTTTTTATAAAATTCTTCAACTTCTTGTTCGGTAACGCCTTCATAATAGTTAACGGAAGAGGCAACAACATTATCAATGTTAGCAGACTGATTAACCATTTTAGGTGCGACCGTTGGGTCGAATAAAATAGGCGTTAGTAAGGCCACTAACTGCTCAGCACTTTGGTCTTTATTTAAGGGTAATTTACCTTTTTCGGCAACTGACATGACATAGCTTTCAAAAGTTTCAGGGCTAAATTCAGGGCTGAATTTACCTGACATATAATGGTGATGAATGCCGTTAGAAAACCAAACACGTTTGGTGTATTCATTGAACTTTTTGAATTCTTCGCTGCTTTTGTCTCCGGCATAATCAGCGATAACCGCTTCTAGCGTATGACGAATGGTGAGGTTGTATTTGTAGTTATGATCCCAAGTAATATCACGACCAGAAAGCGCTGCTTTATAAAGATAAAATAACAATTCTTTAGTTTCTAGAGGCAACTCTTCAAAACCAGGTACTTGATAACGTATAACACGGATATCAGCAAAACGGTCTACCTGCCATTTAAATTCATTGTTGCTAGTTGCTGTCGCTTGATGAGTTTGCTTTGGCTCTGCTTTATTGCTGCTTGTTTCTTGTTCAGAGCAGCCAGAAAAAGCGAGCACAGCTGCTAACGCTGCAGATATTTTTGATAATTTCATGTGGTTTTAATTCCAAGTATTGCCCTGCGATCGAGCCTTTTATTATAAGTATTACTTAACGCTAAAATAATACTCACAATGTCGCAATATGTATACCTGTTAACTTTATTGGCAACAATCAGTATTTAGCTTAAAAGGTTCTTTAAAGGACGGAAAAATTAATATTTAGCGTTTTTAATGATGAAATATAGCTAAAATAGCTTGATATTTAATCATAGCGGACCTACATCATAGTAAATCCTAACCAGTAAAGTTCATTATGTTGTCTTATCTTCTTCCCATATTTATTGGCGTTTTACTTATTGGCTATTCTGTCGGTAAACCTTACTGGCGAGAATATCAGCGAGATAAAATAAGGCGTCAGCCATTTAAAAAAACATGGCGAAAAATCATTCAACAAAGAATGCCTTATTTTGGACAAATGCCAACAGATTTACAGTTGCAGTTAAAGCAACATATTCAGGTATTCTTGGCGGAGAAAACCTTCGTTGGTTGTAACGGTGTTAAAATAACCGATGAAATACGTATAACGATTGCTGCCCAAGCATGTCTATTGTTGCTTAATCGCAAGACTAATTTTTACCCTAAATTACAAACCATACTGGTTTACCCTCGGGCTTTTATTAAGCAACAGCAAAATATGGGGACTGATGGCTTAAGATACCAACAAAAAGTAGCATTGGCGGGTGAATCATGGGATTTTGGTAAAGTTGTATTATCTTGGCAAGATACTTTAGACGGTGCAAAAATACCTGATGATGGTCGTAATGTGGTCATTCATGAGTTTGCCCATCAGCTAGACCAAGAAAATGGCAGCGCTAACGGTGCGCCTATACTGGATAAAGGGCAGAGCTATCAAGGTTGGTCTGCTGCTTTTTCTCTACAATTTGAACAGTTAAAGATGCAAGCAAGAACCGGATCACCCTCATTATTTGATTATTACGGAGCAACAAATCCGGCTGAATTTTTTGCTGTTACCAGTGAAGTGTTTTTTGAGCAAGCTAAACAGTTTCATGCTAAGTATCCGATGCTCTATCAGCAACTTAAAAATTATTATCATGTTGACCCTGTTCACTGGGCTTAATATTCATATGACAGATAACATCACTTTAATAATGACAAATCTGGTGATTATTCTAAAGTACTTTATTGATATACCAAAATAATAGCGCAAGCTCCTGTTAGTACTGGGTACTATTTATGCGGAGCTATAAAATCTTCGGCTAATCTATCTTCACTGTAGTAAGATGCTCATAACCTGTTGTTTAAAATTATTACGGTTAGGGTGTGGAGTTAACAACTTCTTGTTTTAATGGTGATGATTTTCTAGATATTTCTAAAGATCCTGCTATGCGTTTACTAAAATCAACTATTCATCCTGACATTCGTGATATGTCAGCACGCCAATTTACTCGAAAAGCAACGCGGGCTATTGTCTTAAAGGGTGAAGATATACTTTTGCTGTATACCAAGCGGTATCATGATTACAGTTTACCCGGTGGCGGTATCGACGAAGGTGAAAGTAATGTTGCCGGTTTGGTGCGCGAGTTAAAAGAAGAAACTGGCGCGCATAATGTGCAAAATATTCAAGCGTTTGGTTTATATGAAGAGTTTAGACCTTGGCATAAGCCCGACTTCGAACTTATTCATATGGAGTCTTACTGTTATATTTGTTCAATAGATGAAGAGTTACTTGAACCCGAGCTTGAAGCGCATGAAATTAATAATGGTATGCATCCAATTTGGATGAATATACATCAAGCTATTAGTCATAATGAGCAAACAATAGCGAATAGTCTAAAAAAGGGACTTTCTATTGAACGTGAAACTTTTTTGTTAAAGCTTATTGTTAGTGAGCTACTAGTCAAATAGGGTTAAGTGGTTTTATTGTGGCTATTGTCCGGGGCAGGGACGTTTTCTATAAAAATTAGTCAGTACTTACTTCATTAGTAATGGCAATTCTTAAGGTTTCTCTTTTTAATAGTTTTGCTGCGACCTCTGCCGATACTTGGTAAAACTCATTAACGTATTCTTGTGCGTTGAGATATTCGCGTATTTTCTTTTTTATCGCGCACGGGTTGTTACACGCTAAAGAAAATACCAGCGAGTAATCACCTGGCGAGTTTTTTGATAGTAACCGAGCGTATTCGACCGGATCATCTGGAGTACAGCCTATTCTTATCACATCTGAAAAAAAAGAGTGAGTCATCACATAAACGTTACCCGTTGAAACAGTGTCTTTTTCCATGTCTTTTATAAACTTCTTTTTTATATTAAATAGTTTAAAGGTACTTTATCTTTGAAATAAAGTACCTCATCAAATAAATATGTACGGGCTTAAACTACTTTTAAATAGTCTTTAATTATTTTTGCGCCATTACTGGCTTGAATTGGCTTAAAAATAAAACCAGAAACGCCACTTGCTTGGCATTCATCGACGAGTCCTTTATCGGTAACCGAAGACAACATTACCACAGGTACATTTGAGCCACTGGCACGAATAGCTTTCAATGCTTCGTTACCGTTCATCTTAGTCATCACAACGTCCATGAAAAGGAAGTCAGGTGCTTGATTTTTTACCGCTTCTACCGCAGTACTACCATCGTCTGCTTCAATGACATTTTCATAACCTAAACCGGCTAAAAAGCGTTTTATTGCTTTTCGTATCATCGCACTATCGTCAACAAGTAATATTTTACTCTCTAGTGGTAAAGGTGTGCTGTGTGGATTTGCAATGCCTGAGCTTTGTTCTCTTTCAACATTACTGGTTTGAAAATTAACATTACGCACCAATAAATTAAAATAGTAACGACCAACACCTTCAACGGTAATTGGTACAGTTATTATCTCTTTAACGCCTGCTAAGTATTTTTCCATATCTTTAAAATTATGGATAAAATATGGGCTAGAAAAATCAAATTTTAAGTTGTTGCGGCTCAGTAAATCAGTTGCTCGACCAACAATGGTATTGCCCCATTCTGCTAAAGCATTACTTAACTCGTCATTTATTTCTGTGTAATCATATGCTTCATCAAACATATTTTGGCAAACAGAATTACCAATAGCTACTGCGGTTTCTGGGTAATGATGCATCATAATTACCCCATCTAAACAGCCGGTAATATCAGAGCAAACGGCATAACCTTTAAAACGAAAGTCTTCAACTTTATCCATAAAAGCTTCGCCGGCGCTCCCCGATAAACTGGTCATCGATTTTAAGCTAGCAATAGATTCATTAATGAAAGGATGTAAAGTGACCTTATAAATTGTATCAATAGACATGAAATATCCGCATATATTATTTTTATTGTGCGAATAAAATACTAGAGCAAATAAGGTTTTGCAAGCAAATACCCTAGGCGATTAACGAGCTTTGATTATTTTTTTTAATAATATATCAAGCACTAATCACTTCTGTGTTGATACTGGTGAAAAAACAACCAAAAATTTTAAGGATTAAGTAGAGAAAATAGAGTTTTTACTGTATAATGCGCCACTTTATTTTGATGGTCTTAAATATGTTTCTATTTTTGCTATCTTCACCGTTGCTGGTTAACAATTTTAGTTAGCACTATTTAGGAATTTATCTTTGATCACTACATCTAACATTACAATGCAATTTGGCGCAGAGCCTTTGTTTGAAAACATTTCGGCTAAATTTGGCAATGGTCACCGCTACGGTTTGATCGGCGCAAATGGTTGTGGCAAGTCTACATTCATGAAGATACTCAGTGGTGACTTAGTACCAAGTTCGGGCAATGTCTCGGTTAGTACTGGCAACAAAGTAAGTACGTTGGGTCAAGACCAGTTCGCTTTTGAACAACACAATGTTATTGACACTGTTATTATGGGTGATATGCCATTATGGAAAGTAAAGCAAGAAAGAGATGCTATATACGCACAAGCTGAAATGAGCGAAGCCGATGGTATGCGTGTTGGTGACTTAGAAAGTGAATTTGCTGAAATGGACGGTTACACCGCAGAAAGTCGCGCAGGTGAAATACTACTAGAAGCAGGTATCGAAGAATCTTTTCATTATGGTTCAATGCAACAAGTTGCTCCAGGTTGGAAACTTCGTGTTTTACTTGCGCAAGCCTTATTTGCTAACCCTGATATTTTATTACTCGATGAGCCAACCAACAACTTGGATATCCATACCATCAGTTGGTTAGAAGCTGAGTTAAACAAACGTAAATGCACCATGATTATTATTTCTCATGATAGACATTTTCTTAATTCAGTATGTACACATATGGCTGATATTGATTACGGTGAATTACGCGTTTATCCGGGTAATTACGAGTTCTTCTTAGCGCAGTCTGGTTTGTTACGCGAGCAGTTATTAGCCGGTAATGATAAAAAAGTTGCTGAGATCGCTGAGTTGCAAGACTTTGTTAACCGTTTTGGCGCTAACGCTTCTAAAGCGAAACAAGCAAGTTCTCGTGCTAAGAAAATGGATAAAATTAAACTTGATGATGTAAAGTCTTCAAGTCGTATCACCCCAAAAATAGCTTTTGCCCCTGGCAAGAAAATGCACAGACAAGCACTAGAACTTGAAGGTTTAGCGCATGGTTTTGACGGCGTTACTTTGTTTTCTAAAGGTGATTTATTGTTAGAAGCGGGTGCTAAATTAGCTATCATCGGAGAAAACGGTGTTGGTAAAACAACGTTACTTCGCTGTTTAATGAGCGAGTTAGAGCAAACTGAAGGCGTTGTTAAATGGTCTGAAAATGCCTCTGTGGGTTATTGTCCACAAGATAGTGGTTCATTCTTTGACAATGACTTAACATTGATGGAATGGATGTCGCAATGGCGTAGACCTTGTCACAATGATTTAAGTGTTCGTGGCATGCTAGGACGTATGTTATTCACTGATGATGATGCTAACAAGAAAGCACGTAACTGTTCAGGTGGTGAGAAAAATCGCTTGTTATTCGGTCGTTTAATGATGGCTGATATCAACGTATTAATTATGGATGAGCCGACTAACCACATGGACATCGAAGCGATAGATGCATTGAACAATGCGCTAAAAGACTTTGAAGGTACGTTAATTTTTGTTAGCCATGACCGTGAGTTTGTTTCTAGCTTAGCAACCCGTATTATCGACATTAAAGATAAAAAGCTTGTTGATTTTCAAGGTTCGTTAGATGAATATCTTGATAGCCAAATACAGGCTCAAAAAAGAGCTTAGTCCTCTTTTAGCTGAGTTATTTGATTGTTGAAAACGCCTTTAATGGCGTTTTTAACGCTTTAACTAAGCACTATTTAATAGACAAAAAAATGAGTTAGCAAACATTTAAAACGAGTGCGCTATACTCTCTACCACTCTGAAGACAACTCTACTGCTGCCTTCACCTTAACAACGTTCTCTAGGTCTAAACATGATAAACAATGATATTCTTCGTCGCTTAAGTACTTTACTTGATTTTGATGACGAAAAAACCCGTGCCGTCTTTAAATTAAATGCTTGTGAAATATCAGCAGAGCAATTGGTTTGTTTTTATAAAGAAAAAGACGATGAGACTTATGTTGAACTACTTGATGTAGAATTTGCTAGTTTCCTCAATGGCTTGATTGTTGAAAGAAGAGGCGCAAAAGAAGGGCCACAAGCGGTTCCTGAAGCTGTCTTAACTAATAACGCTATTTTTAATAAGTTAAAAATTGCTTTTTCTCTACAAGCTGATGAAGTGATTGATACGCTTGAATTAGCCGAGTTGAGCTTAACCAAATATGAATTAAGTGCATTTTTTCGAAGCATCAATAATAAACATTATAGAGATTGTAGTGATGAAGTTTTATCGACCTTTATTAAAGGTTTAAAAATTAAACTTCAAGGATAGTATTATGCCATTTTCGACACTGGGATTAAGTGAACCGCTTTTAAAAGCACTTGCTGACTTAAAATATGGCGAGCCAACGGCTATTCAGAAAAAAGCCATTCCGGTTATTTTATCGGGAAAAAACCTTGTTGCTGCAGCGCAAACAGGTACCGGTAAAACGGCCAGTTTTGTTTTACCAATACTTGAAAAACTTAATACCGAACGAAAATTACGTGGCAAACGTATTCGAGCGCTTATTCTTACCCCAACACGTGAACTTGCCGTTCAAGTAGAACAAAGTATCCGTGATTATGGTAAGTATTTAGACCTAAGCTCGATGGCAATGTACGGTGGTACTGACATTGAACCGCAAAGGCAGAAGCTTATTTGGGGGGTTGATATTGTTGTTGCGACTCCCGGGCGATTACTTGATATGGCTCATCAACGTGCTCTGCATTTTGATGAACTTGAAGTCCTTGTTTTAGATGAAGCTGACAGAATGCTTGATATGGGTTTTATTGAAGATATTAATAAAATCATTGAACGTTTGCCACTCGAACGTCAAAACTTATTATTTTCAGCCACTATTTCTGATGATGTTCGAACGTTATCAAAGCGTACCTTTAGTAATGCGACAGAAATCTCTATCGGCAATAATAGCGCCTCTAAACCTAAAATTGATCAATGGTTAATAACGGTTGATAAAGGTAATAAGTCGGCATTACTGAGCCATTTAATTATTGAACATCAATGGCAGCAAGCGCTGATCTTTATCGAAACAAAACACGGTGCAGCTAAACTTGTTAGCCAGCTAGAAAAACGTGGCATTAGTGCCGAGTCTATTCATGGTGGCAGAACACAAGCGATGCGAGAACAAGTTCTTAATGACTTTAAAGCCGGTAAAATTAAGTTTCTTGTCGCTACAGGTATTGCTTCACGCGGTCTTGATATCGGCGAGCTCACTCGAGTGGTTAATTACGACTTACCTGATCAAGTCGATGACTATATTCACCGTATTGGCCGAACAGGGCGAGCGGGAGCCTCTGGAGAAGCGGTATCATTTGTAGCCAAGGATAATTTTAGAAACTTGTGTGCGATAGAAAGCCGTTTAGGGCATGTTATTAAACGCAAAGAATTTGAAGGATTTCCAGTCAAAAAAGTGGTGCCACTTTCTATTCTAAATTATGTGCCAAAAAATAAACGTTAACTGCGGCTCATTAATTTATTAAGTTTGTATTGCGCTTGTTGGGGATGGGTTAAATCGATGATTTCTATCATTTCACACTCATCCCTGAGCATCTCACTGACATTACTCGGATAATCCCGGCAGTCTTCAGGGCGGTCTTGATAAATTGCGCAAGTATATTTAACTTGCTCGGTAGCATCTTGGTTAGGCATTTTTTCTAGGAAAGGGCACTGTGTCAGTTGTTTACCGGTTTGAGGATTAAACCAAATCTTATCTTTTATTACATATTGATGAATATGAGGGCGAAAAATTTCCCACATCTCAATATCTTCAATCGAAGCTGCTATGCCTCCGTCGCCATATTTTATACAGCATTTTCCACATTGATTACAATCTTTCAATGGTTGCTTAACTCGTTTTAGTGTTTAAACAAAAGTGTATCATGTTAGCCTAACAATTATTGCGCTGGGCATTCGTGTTTCTCTATACAATTAATTATCTCGCCTTGTACTGATTTGATATCCCCAGTATGCTCACCGACAATAAAGCAAATTTTCGAATTATAGGTAATAATAACAGCGTGAAAAAATCTATTTTAATAACAGGTTGTTCAAGCGGTATTGGTTTAGATGCGGCTCTGACGTTATCAACAAGAGGCTATCAAGTTTTTGCTACCGCAAGAAAACAAGCCGATGTTGTTATGCTACAAGAAAAAGGTTTAACCGCTTGCCAGCTTGATTTAACCCAAGTTGACAGTATCCATGCGGCACTTGCTTTTGTGCTCAATGAAACTGGGGGGACATTAGATTTTCTTTTTAATAATGGTGCCTATGGTCAACCGGGCGCATTAGAAGACTTACCAACTCAAGCGCTTATAAGCCAATTTGAAAGCAATGTTTTTGGCTGGCACGAGCTGACTAAACAAGTTATTCCGGTTATGCGCAAGCAAGGTCATGGCCGAATTATTCAATGTAGCTCAGTGTTAGGCTTTGTTTCTATGGCTTATCGTGGTGCTTATAATGCCTCAAAATATGCTGTTGAAGGTTTGTCTGACACCTTAAGGTTAGAATTGAGATCAGCGAATATCGCAGTGATACTTTTACAGCCGGGTCCCATTAATACTCAATTTCGCGCCAATGCCTTAAGTGCTTTTACAGCCAACATTGACGCTAAACACAGTGCCCATCATCTTGAGTATCAACAACAAATAGCAAGGCTGGCCAGTAAAACCTCGAATGCAAAATTTACCTTAGAAGCGGCAGATGTCACCAAAGCGTTGATCCATGCCTTAGAGAGTAAACGCCCGAAAATAAGATACAGAATTACCGTGCCTACTAAACTATTTGCCGTATTCAAACGTATACTACCGACAAGTTGGCTCGATAACCTTTTAGCTAAAGGTTAATGAGGTAAAATAAGGTAAAGTAACAACATAATATCCATTCATTTTTAAAAGGTAACTCTGATGAAAAGAACATCAAAAGTAGTTTGTACATTTTTAGCATTATTAACGAGCTTTAGTTTGTTAGCCTCTGATTTAAAAGTGGGAGAGCAAGCACCAGATTTTAAATTGCAAGCCACCAATGGTGATTATTACCAACTCAGTGACTACAAAGGTAAGCAAGCGGTTGTTTTAGCTTGGTATCCAATGGCCAACACACGTGGTTGTACCATTGAATGTAAGTCATTGGTTGAGAAGGGGCATTTGATCAGAGCGTATAATGCAAGTTACGTTATGGCCAGTGTTGACCCATTAGATGACAACAGAGATTTTGCTAAGAAAACCGGCGCAGACTTTCCGATGTTAAGCGATCCGACAAAAGCGACTGCAAAAGCCTACGATGTGTTGAATATGATGCAGGTTGCTAGTCGTGTGACATTTTATATTTCTAAAGAAGGTAAAATCTTGAAAATAGATGATGATATTTCGCCAAGAACAGCGGCAGAAGATATTGCCAGTAACCTTGAAATGTTAAAAGTAGCAAAAGCTCAATAAGATAATAAGAGCAGCCAACACTTTTGGCTGCTTATTATAAGTTACTCAGCGAGTAACTTTTCTATATCCGCTTTAATGCTAGTCGGTTTAGTGGTTGGCGCATAGCGTTTAACTACTTGGCCTTTCTTGTTCACTAAAAACTTAGTAAAATTCCACTTAATGCTCTTAGAACCTAGTATTCCAGGTGCTTGTGCCTTTAAAAAGGTAAAAAGAGGGTGAGTGTTGTCGCCATTGACGTCAATTTTATCAAATAATGGGAATTTGATATTAAACGTTAGATCACAAAACTGCTGTATTTCCTCATTACTGCCTTTTTCTTGTTGCTTAAACTGATTACAAGGAAAAGCTAAAACCGCTAAACCTTGTGTTTGATACTCACTGTAAAGTGATTGTAAGCCTTCATATTGAGGCGTAAATCCGCAGGCACTTGCCGTATTTACAATAAGCATTACCTTACCTTGGTAGTCTTTCAACTCAACGGTTTCTTTTTTATTGTTCAGCGCATTAAACTGATAAATAGCGTCAGACATTGATTATTCCTTTATATTAAGCGGCTTAAAATTTAGTGAAATTCTTCACAAGCTATCAAAGTGTTCTCGATTAAACTTGCTACTGTCATTGGGCCTACGCCGCCAGGTACGGGCGTAATATAAGCGGCTTTCGTTTGAGCTATATCAAAACCTACATCACCAACAAGTTTGCCATTGGCCAAACGGTTAATCCCCACATCAATAACAATAGCGCCAGCCTTAATCCATTCTCCAGGAATGAACTCAGGTTTTCCTACGGCCACAACAAGTAAATCAGCGTTACGTATTTTATCTTCAAGATTTTTAGTGAATCTATGCGTGGTGGTTACTGTGCAACCGGCCAGTAATAGTTCTAATGTCATTGGACGACCAACAATATTTGAAGCACCTACTATAACCGCCTCTAAACCATGTGGGTCTATACCGGTAGTCTCTATCAGCTTGATAATGCCCTTAGGTGTACAGGGGCGCAATCCTGGTTGACGAAGTGCTAGTTTGCCGACGTTGAATGGGTGGAAGCCATCAACATCTTTTAAAGGGTTAATATGCTCGATAATTAAATTAGCATCTAAACCTTTTGGTAAAGGGAGTTGAACAAGAATACCATCAATATTTTCGTCATTATTTAATTCATCAATTAAAGTAAATAATTCAGCTTGAGTGGTTGTTGGGGGCAGATCATATGAGCGAGAAAGAAAACCAACTTCTTCACATGCTTTACGCTTACTACCAACATAAACTTGTGAAGCAGGATCTGAGCCGACTAATATCACGGCTAGCCCGGGAGGTCGTAAGCCATTTTTAACGCGTACTGCTACTTTTTCTTTTACTGAGAGCCTAAGCTGCTGAGCAATATATTTACCGTCTATAAGAGTTGCTGTCATGATAGTTTCTATTAACTTAGTTAAATGATGAAAAACGACACTATTTTCGCATAAAAACCTGGACTGTTATAGCTACTGTTCTTATAAATGGTCTTTTATTCGGTAATATATCGTCAAATGAAGATTTAAAAATAAAATATACGCTTATCAAGTATGCCAAAAACTGAATTTATTGATAATTGAAGAGTTGCTATATTTATAGGCAATAAGTGCTGATTATCAAGCGGCTTGTTTTAAAAGTGAGCAAACGGTTATTTTTTTATAAAAAAGGTTTGACGGGACTCAGGCAACTAGGTAATATCCGCATCCGTTGAAAGGGGCATATTTTTAGTTCTTTTAAACGCAGTACATATCGGTGATTAGCGCAGCTTGGTAGCGCACTTGGTTTGGGTCCAAGGGGTCGCAAGTTCGAATCTTGCATCACCGACCACTTTTTTAATTATTTTTAATAACTAAAAATTTGGCCTGTAGGTAATGTGCGCCCTTAGCTCAGCTGGATAGAGCAACGCCCTTCTAAGGCGTGGGTCGCAGGTTCGAATCCTGCAGGGCGTACCAAACAGTATTTTACAATGGTGGCTATAGCTCAGTTGGTAGAGCCCCGGATTGTGATTCCGGTTGTCGAGGGTTCAAGTCCCTTTAGCCACCCCATTTTTTCTCAAGAAATGGTGATGAAATATTGTAGTAAGTAGGTTAAGTAGAAAATGTCGGTGATTAGCGCAGCTTGGTAGCGCACTTGGTTTGGGTCCAAGGGGTCGCAAGTTCGAATCTTGCATCACCGACCACTTCTTATTTTATATGCCTTTTATCGTTATCATCTCCCGTTATACACTCCTATTTACAAATCATAAGTTTAATTTAGAACAACTCCTTACAAATCATAAATTTAATCTAGAACAACTCTTTAACTACCAGTTACACCAATCTTTATGCACTTTAAATTTAATTTATTACATTTAAATGAAGTCAGCACACACTGTTTTTACTCGTTTTATCACCCATTTAAAAAATAAGTCAAAAATAACGTCATTAAAGGGTCGACTCTTATATCAAGCATCGCTATAATTTCGCGTCATTATTTTAAAATCTAGGTCTATATCATGCCTTTTAAACCTCGCTGAGCGAGGAACTATTTATTAGTGTTGGTATTTACTCTGATTTTTCGGGCTTCTGTAGCGTTGGTTATAGGGCTACAAACGTCACACTCTTTGGCTAATTAAGCTGTGAAGTAGTTGTGTTATTGAAAGCGTTACTAAAACGCTAAGTTTTGAGGTATTAAAATGCAAGTTTCAGTAGAGACTACACAAGGTTTGGAACGTAAGTTAACTATTTCTGTTCCTGCAGAATCAGTAGATGTAGAAGTTAAAAACCGTCTTCGTCACATATCAAAAACCCAGCGAATTAATGGTTTCCGTCCAGGTAAAGTTCCTGCGACTGTTATCCAAAAGCGTTACGGTCAATCAGTTCGTCAAGAAGTTGCTGGTGAATTAATGCAACGTAACTTTGTTGATGCAATTGTTGCAGAAAAAATGAATCCAGCTGGTCGTCCAAGTTTTATTGCTAAAAGCAATGAAGACGGCAAAGCGCTAGAATTCGAAGCTACTTTTGAAGTTTACCCTGATGTTGCTTTAACGGGCTTAGATTCAATTAACGTTGAACGTCCTGACGTTGAAGTTACAGATGCTGATTTAGATGAAATGTTTATTACATTACAGAATCAACATAAAACGTGGAAAGAAAACAAGCGTAAAACTAAAGCCGGTGACAAACTTGTTTTAGATTTTACTGGCCGTGTTGACGGTGAAGTTTTTGAAGGCGGCGAAGCTAAAGATTTCGAACTTGAATTAGGCGCTGGTCGCATGATCCCAGGTTTTGAAAAAGAAATTACTGGCATGAAAGCTGGCGATGAAAAAACAATTAAAGTGACTTTCCCTGATGATTACCATGCTGAAAACCTAAAAGGCAAAGAAGCAGAGTTTGATATCGTTCTTCATAAAACTGAAGGTCCAGTATTACCAACAATCGATGAAGATTTTGCTAAATTGTTTGGTGTTCAAGAAGGTGGCGTAGAAGCATTACGCACTGAAGTAAGCACTAACATGACTCGTGAGTTAACCCAAGCGGTTAAAGCTAAAGTTAAAGAGCAAGTAATCGAAGGCTTATTAGCTGCTAACGATGTTGAAATTCCTAAAGCGTTAATCGCTCAAGAAATTGACGTTTTACGTAAGCAAGCAATGCAACGTTTTGCGGGTCAAATGGATCCTAATAACATGCCAGAGCTTCCAGCTGATATGTTTGAAGAGCAAGCTAAACGCCGTGTTAAAGTTGGTTTGTTACTAGGTGAAGTGATCAAAGTTAATGAATTAAAAGTTGACGAAAACAAAGTTAACGAATTAATTGCATCAGCCGCATCAGCTTACGAAGATCCAAAAGAAGTTATCGAGTACTACGCAACAAACAAAGAGCTTAACCAACAAATGCAGAATGTTGCATTAGAAGAGCAAGCTGTTGAATTGTTACTTGAAAGCGCAAAAGTTAATAAAAAGAAAGCAAGCTTTAAAGATATAATGAATCCAGAAGGTAAATAAGACTGAGTCTCTTAGGATTCTTGCCACTGAGCAAAGAAACTTAATCGGCTGAGTTGCTGCCATTTGCTTAAATTTGTAGCACTTTAGTGAAACAAATTTGAATTGGTAGACCTTTTAGATTGACATTATGTCAAGCAATCGCTTAAATGGCTGGTATGGGGACATACGAGCCATTTTTTATATAGAAAGGAAATTTTAGTTGTTTACTTCTCAAAATAATTCTCAGAAAATCACCAGCACTATCGATAGTGCTTTAGTGCCAATGGTTATTGAGCAAACACCTAAGGGTGAGCGCTCGTTCGATATTTATTCAAGACTTTTAAAAGAGCGTGTTATTTTCTTGTGTGGTCAAGTTGAAGATCACATGGCTAATTTGATTGTTGCTCAGTTATTATTCCTTGAGTCTGAAAGTCCTGATAAAGATATATACTTATATATTAATTCACCTGGCGGTTCGGTAACTGCAGGTATGGCTATTTACGATACGATGAAGTTTATTAAGCCAAACATTAGTACAGTATGTATTGGTCAGGCGGCTAGCATGGGCGCATTCTTATTGTCAGGCGGTGAAAAAGGTAAACGTTACTGTCTACCCAATGCCCGTGTGATGATTCATCAGCCACTTGGTGGTTTCCAAGGTCAAGCATCTGACTTTGAAATTCATGCGAAAGAAATTCTTTATATTAAAACTAAATTGAACAGTTTAATGGCCGAGCATACAGGTCAGTCATTAGAGAAAGTTTCTCATGACACCGACCGTGACAACTTCTTAAGTGCAGAAAGTGCGGTTGAATATGGATTAGTTGACTCCATATTAACAGAACGATTAGATAAATAATTTCACAACTTTGTGATCTAGATAATTTATGAAATACTTAACAGTATCTGTATTAGAAATTAAACAAATTGAGGTTCCGTATGACCGATATTAAAAATGGTGACGGTGATAACGGCAAGCTTTTGTATTGTTCGTTTTGTGGCAAGAGCCAACATGAAGTTCGTAAACTTATTGCTGGTCCGTCAGTATTTGTTTGTGATGAGTGTGTTGAACTGTGCAACGATATTATTCGTGAAGAAATAAAAGAAATTTCCCCGAAAGAAGAAAAAGAAAGCTTACCTACACCGATAGAGATCCGTGAAAGTTTAGACGACTACGTTATTGGTCAAGATCACGCGAAAAAAGTATTAGCCGTAGCGGTTTATAATCACTACAAACGTTTACGCAATGGTGACTCTCACAATGGTATAGAGTTAAGTAAAAGTAATATTTTACTTATTGGCCCAACGGGTAGTGGTAAAACATTACTGGCTGAAACCTTAGCGCGTTTACTTGATGTGCCATTTACTATGGCCGACGCAACGACATTAACTGAAGCAGGTTATGTTGGTGAAGATGTTGAAAACATCATTCAAAAGCTTTTACAAAAATGTGATTACGATGTTGAAAAAGCCCAGCGTGGTATTGTTTACATCGATGAAATTGATAAGATTTCACGTAAATCAGATAATCCATCAATCACGCGTGATGTATCAGGTGAAGGTGTTCAGCAAGCTTTGTTAAAGCTTATTGAAGGCACTATCGCTTCAGTTCCACCACAAGGTGGGCGTAAACATCCTCAACAAGAGTTTTTGCAGGTTGATACCTCAAAAATCTTATTTATCTGTGGTGGTGCATTTGCCGGTTTAGATAAAGTTGTTGAGCAACGTTCACATACTGGTGCAGGTATAGGTTTTGGCGCAGAAGTTCGTGGCAAAGATAGCAAGAAAACGCTAACTCAACACTTACAAGATGTTGAGCCAGAAGATCTGATTAAGTATGGTTTAATTCCTGAATTTATTGGTCGCTTGCCTGTTGTAGCAACATTGACAGAACTTGATGAAGACGCATTAATCCAAATATTGCAAGAGCCTAAAAATGCGCTAACTAAGCAGTTTGGTGCATTGTTCGACATGGAAAACGTTGAATTAGAGTTCAGAGAAGATGCATTAATTGCTATTGCACACAAAGCAATGGTGCGTAAAACGGGCGCGCGTGGTTTACGCTCAATCGTTGAAAGCGTCTTACTTGATACCATGTATGAATTGCCATCAATGAATGATGCGATAAAAGTTGTAGTCGATGAAACAGTAATAAAAGGTGAGTCAAAACCGATTATTATTTACGATACACCACAGGAAAAAGTAGCGAGCGAATAGCCGTTCATTACTAAGATTTTAGGTGTTTCGATAAAAAGAGTTAGATGACATTGATCATTTAGCTCTTTTTTTTTGTCTATCCGTTGAAAGCTTTACTAAAATCCCCATATACTTTTTAACTACAATTTTTTCCCTACTGATTTTCGAGAGAGTAACCTATGACCGAAGAGTTATCTGGTATCAATGAAATTCCTGTTCTAGCCTTGCGCGACGTTGTTGTTTATCCCCAAATGGTGATCCCATTATTTGTAGGTCGCGAAAAATCTATTCGCTGTTTAGATATCGCGATGGAAAACGACAAGCAGGTTTTTCTTGTTGCACAAAAAGATGCCGCAGTTGACGACCCTACAGCCGATGATGTTTATCGTGCGGGTACGATTGCCACTATTTTACAAATGTTGAAATTACCTGACGGCACGGTGAAAGTGTTAGTTGAAGGAGCGCGTAGAGCGCGTATAACTCAATTTGTTGAAACACAAGAATACTTCACTGCCGATATTGAGTTTCTTGACGTAGAAACCGTTAACGAAGACGATTGTGAAGTCTTGGTTCGTTCGGCTATCTCTCAGTTTGAAGGTTATGTCAAACTCAATAAAAAAATACCACCTGAAGTGTTAACTTCAGTTTCAGGTATTGATGATGCAGAACAATTAGCGGATACGATGGCTGCACATATGCCATTAAAGTTAGCTGAAAAACAAAAAGTACTAGAAATAGAGAATGTTGCTCAACGTCTAGAATATTTAATGGCACTGATGGAAGGCGAAATTGACTTATTGCAAGTTGAAAAGAAAATTCGTACCCGTGTTAAAAAACAAATGGAAAAAAGTCAGCGCGAATATTATTTGAATGAGCAAATGAAAGCCATTCAAAAAGAATTAGGCGATGACGAAGAAGGTTCAAACGAAGTTGAGCAGCTTGAAAAGCAAATTGAAGATGCGCAAATGCCCGAAGAAGCTAAAGAAAAGACTTTAGCCGAAGTACGTAAATTAAAAATGATGTCACCGATGTCGGCAGAAGCAACCGTGGTTCGCTCATACATCGACTGGATGATCAGTGTACCTTGGAAGAAGCGTAGTAAGTTAAAGCGTAACTTAAAGCTTGCTCAAGATATTTTAGATAAAGATCATTACGGTTTAGATAAAGTTAAAGAACGTATTTTAGAGTATTTAGCGGTGCAGCAACGTGTTAGCCAGCTAAAAGGACCTATTCTTTGTTTAGTTGGCCCTCCAGGGGTTGGTAAAACGTCTTTAGGACAATCTATTGCTAAGTCAACCGGACGTAAATACGTGCGTATGGCACTAGGTGGTGTGCGTGATGAAGCTGAAATTCGAGGCCATCGCCGCACATATATTGGTTCTTTGCCAGGTAAGTTGATTCAAAAAATTGCTAAAGTTGGGGTTAAGAATCCACTATTTTTATTAGATGAAATAGATAAAATGGCGTCTGATATGCGTGGCGATCCTGCATCTGCTTTACTGGAAGTGCTTGATCCTGAGCAAAACACGACGTTTAACGACCATTACTTGGAAGTTGATTACGATTTATCCGATGTGATGTTTGTTGCTACTTCTAATAGTATGGATATCCCTGGACCTTTATTGGATCGCATGGAAGTTATTCGTTTGTCGGGTTATACCGAAGATGAGAAGCTTAATATTGCCAAGAATCACTTACTCGATAAGCAAGTTGGTCGTAATGGTCTAAAAGAGAAAGAAATTTCAATTGAAGACAGCGCTATTATGGGCATCATTCGCTACTACACAAGAGAAGCTGGGGTACGTGGCTTAGAGCGAGAGATATCAAAACTTTGTCGTAAAGCGGTAAAAGCGATTTTATTAGATAAAACCATTAAAAAAGTCACTATTAATCAAGATAACTTATCTGAATTTTTGGGTGTGCAACGTTTTGATTATGGTAAAGCGGATAGTGAAAATAGAATAGGTCAAGTGACTGGTTTAGCATGGACATCTGTAGGTGGTGAGTTATTAACTATAGAAACAGCTTCGGTTCCAGGTAAAGGTAAACTGACTTACACCGGTTCATTAGGTGACGTGATGCAGGAATCGATACAAGCAGCGATGACCGTTGTACGAAGTCGAGCCGATAAATTTCGTATTAATGCTGATTTTCATGAAAAACGTGATATCCATGTTCATGTCCCAGAAGGTGCTACACCAAAAGATGGGCCAAGCGCAGGTGTTGGTATGTGTACGGCATTAGTTTCTAGCCTAACCGGTAATCCGGTCAGAGCAGATGTTGCTATGACAGGTGAAATTACTTTACGAGGTGAAGTACTTCCTATTGGCGGCTTAAAAGAAAAACTCTTGGCTGCGCATCGTGGTGGTATTAAAACAGTCATTATTCCAAAAGATAATGAGCGTGATTTGGAAGAAATTCCTGACAATGTTAAAGGTGATTTGGTTATTCATCCGGTAAAATGGATAGAAGAGGTATTAGATATTGCCTTAGAGCATCCAGTAGAAAAATTCAAATTAGGCAACTAATTTGTAAAAATTGCTGTTTTTTTAGTAAATAAAAGAAAAAATTGCAAAAAATTAACAAAAAACAGTGATTTTTGCTTTTCAAACACTGAAACTGTGTTAAGTTAATGTCGCTGATAACGCTAGACCCCTATCCATACATAGGATTAGGGTTTGGTTAAGATAAAAATAAATAATAAATTTTATTTTCTTAAACACAGTGCTTGATGTTCAAAAGAAGCTCAATATAAAAGTTTCCGCAGGACGCTAAAACAAATGATGGCACTGAATAATAACAATTGAAGGGGAATACTTGTGAACAAATCTCAACTAATCGAAAAAATCGCTGCTGGTGCAGACATCTCTAAAGCTGCTGCTGGTCGTGCGTTAGATTCATTTATTGAAGCTGTTACAGACGAATTGAAAAATGGTGAGCAAGTTGCTCTAGTTGGTTTTGGTACTTTCTCAGTACGTGACCGTGCTGCGCGCACTGGCCGCAACCCACAGACGGGTGCAACTATTCAAATCGCTGCAGCTAAAATCCCAGCATTTAAAGCTGGTAAAGCATTAAAAGATTCAGTTAATCCATAATTATCTGCTTCAATTTTTGTAGATAAATCAGAAAAGCCTTTTTAAACGAAGGCTTTTTTTATTTTACATATCCCATAAATAGCTTCATTTATATCACTATAAAATAATTAAATCTTCGTCTGCTACTTCAAGGTCAGTGATGCTTCTGATAGAATCCTGAACAAAGATATATCTGTCGTAATAAATAGAGAAAAAGATGTTAGAAAATATTCGAGAAGGTTCACAGGGCTGGATTGCAAAATCAATCCTAGGTTTAGTTATTTTAACTTTTGCTTTAGCGGGAATTGGTACTTATACCAACTCAGTAGACACATCTGTCGCTGACGTTAACGGTGAAAAAATATCACAAGATGCTTTTAATAAAGCTTATCAAGCGCAACGTAATCGTATGGCACAACAATTTGGTGATATGTTCGAAACATTATCAGCAGATGAAAATTATATGGCTAACTTTCGTAACGGTATTTTAGATAACCTAATCAATGAAAAGCTGATTGATCAAAGTACAGTTGATATGTCTATTCGCGCTTCTGATGAACGTATTAAGCAAACTATTCGCACGATGACTGAATTTCAGGTCGATGGTGTTTTTGATAATAATCGTTATTTAGCGATGATTAACCAAGCCGGTTTTTATCAATCTTCAGATTTTCGTGATTACTTACGTGTTCAAATGACTCGTCGTCAATTAACACAAGCACTTGTTGCCAGCGAGTTCAACTTGCCATACCAAGAAAAACGGGTAAGCGCTTTACAAAACCAAAAGCGTAACGTCCGCTATGCGACCATTAATGCTGAACAGTTTAAAGCTGGTATTGAGTTAACTGACGATGAAATCAATCAATACTACTTAGCTAATCAAGGCCGTTTTGAAAACGAAGAAAAAGTAAAACTTAACTACATCGCACTTGATGTTAACGATATTGCAAAAACAATTGAAGTTAGTGACGCTGATGTTAAAGCTTACTACCAAGAGAATATTGCCAGCTATCGTCAAGACGAACAGCGTCGTGTTGCTCATATTTTAATTGAGTTTGGTGATGATGAAGTTGTGGCAAAAGTAACGGCAGAAGCTTTATTAGCCCGTGTTAATGCCGGTGAAGATTTTGCTACTTTAGCCAAAGAAAGTTCAGACGATACTTTTAGCGGTGAAAATGGTGGTGATTTAGAATGGATTGAACGTGGTGCCATGGGCGATGCGTTTGACGAAGGCGCCTTCGCGTTAACCGAGATTAATAGCGTAAGTGATGTTGTCGAAAGTGACTTTGGTTTTCATATCATTAAATTAACCGACCTAAAAGCTGAACAAGTTCAGGCTTTTGCTGACGTAGAAGTAGAACTGCAAGCAAAAGTGAGTCAATCAAAAGCACAAGATAAGTTTTTTGATTTACAACAGGAAATGGCACGATTAAGTTTTGAAGCTCCTGATAGTTTAGACGAAGCTGCTGAAGCCGTTAACTCAAAAATAATGACGACAGACTGGTTAAGTAAATTTGGCAACGTAGCGCCATTTGATAGCCCTAAAGCAATCGAAGCTGCTTTCTCTGATTTAGTCCTTCAAGAGAACTTAAACTCAGACATTATTGAAGTTAGCGATACTTTAGCGATTGTTATTCGTTTAGAAGAGTACCAACCAGCAGAAGTTAAGCCACTTACTGAAGTTACTGTACAAATTAGTGATACTTTGATTAGCGAGAAAGCAACAGAGCTAGCACAAACAACAGCTGACTCTTTACTTGTTTCATTTAAAGCAGGTAATGATATTAGCGAGCAGTTAACAGCGATTAACGCCGTGTTTATTGAAAAAGCTGATGTTACACGCTCAGGTAGTGATATTGCGCCTAGCTTAAGTCGTGAGGCTTTTAAATTACCTCATCCAAGTGAAGGTCAGATTTCAGCAACGACGGTAACATTAAATAACGGTGATTTAGCCTTATTAGAAGTTCAAGCTGTTATAGCGAGTAATGTTGAAAAAGCACTTGACCCAAGAATGGCACAACAACAAACGCAACAACTTGCACAATCTGCTTACCAAAGCTTTGTTGAAGCATTAAAAGTTAATGCTGAGATCACCCGTAAAGCAATAGCGGCGCCAGTATCTCAGTTTTAAGTAGCTAAGTGACTCAGTCATCAAGCGATTAAATAACGATACTTATTAATGATGAGTATTGAATTAAATGAAGGCTGCAAATTGATTGCAGCCTTTTTTATTACTCATAGAAAAAAGTCAAAAAGCTAAAATTATGCATTCCTCCTTGCTAGAAAAGTATTTACCTGAACTTAACCCTCATGAAAATTCATTACCCATCTTAGATCTGGCTTGTGGCAATGGCAGGAATGGTTTGTTTTGCCTAGAGAAAAATTTAGCGGTGACTTTTGCTGATATTAACACGCAGTCATTAGCGAATGTTCAGCAAGCAATAAGTCATGATGCAGATAAATATCAATCAACATTAGCCACCTTTTGGCTTATTGACTTTGAACAAAGGTTTTCTCAGCCATTAGTTGAAAATAGTTATAGTGCCGTAATGGTTTTTCGCTACTTACATCGACCACTTATCGAGCAGATTAAAGCGGCAGTAGTTCCTAATGGTCTCGTTATTTATGAAACGTTCACCTTAGGACAAGCGGTTCTTGGTCGCCCCAAAAATCCTGATTTTTTATTAAAAAAAGGAGAATTACTTGAGCATTTTGCTGGTTGGCAAATTATTCATTCTTTTGAAGGGACAATAATTTCAGATACGGGAAATCATAGCCAAGCCATAGCGCAAGTCGTGGCGAGAAAACCTTTATAATTACTTAACAAATAAGTTGTGGCATGATCTGTTTAACCTGCTTAACTTTATTCATTCAGCGGAGACTGTTTTGTTTTATCGCAAAGTATCTTTTATCGATATGTTTAAGCGATAACAATTTCAGACGTGGGTAATAATAGCCAAGCCATAGCGCAAGTCGTGGCGAGAAAACCTTTATAATTGCTCAACAAGCAAGTTGTGGCATGATCTGTTTAACCTGCTTAACTTTATTCATTCAGCGGAGACTGTTTTGTTTTACCGCAAAGTATCTTTTATCGATATGTTTAAGGGATAACAATTTCAGACGCGGGTAATAATAGCCAAGCAATAACGCAAGTTGTGGCGATAAAACCTTTATAATTGCTCAACAAGCAAGTTGTGGCATGATCTGTTTAACCTGCTTAACTTTATTCATTCAGCGGAGACGGCTTTTTTTATGGCAAAGTATCTTTTATCGATAGACCAGGGCACGACAAGTTCACGAGCGATATTGTTCACCACCCAAGGTGAACGTTACGCGAGTGCCCAAGAAGAGTTTCCGCAATATTTTCCTCAAGATGGTTGGGTCGAACACAACCCCAACGAACTATGGCAGAGTGTCTTAAGTACCTGTCAAAAAGTGCTAGATGAAAATCAGTTGAGTGCTAGCGATATCTTAGGTATTGGCATAACAAACCAGCGAGAAACGACCCTCGTATGGGATAAAAATACTGGCGATGTTATTTACAATGCGATTGTTTGGCAAGATAGACGTACTGCTTTTTTTTGTGATTCAATTGATTGTCAAGACATCAAAAATAGCATTATGGATAAAACGGGTTTAATTTTAGATGCGTACTTCTCTGCGACCAAAATTAATTGGTTATTGGATAATGTACCCGGCGCAAGAGAAAAAGCAGACGCAGGTCAGTTACTTTTTGGCACTGTTGATACTTTTTTATTGTGGCAATTAACGGCGGGGAAATCTCATAAAACCGATGCAACTAATGCTTCTCGCACTATGTTATTTAATATTCACCAACAATGTTGGGATGATGAATTACTGGCTTTATTTTCAATACCCAAAAGTATGTTGCCTGACGTGATGGACTGCGCCGCTGAATTTGGTGTCACGCAATCATCTTTATTTAATGGTGAAATCCCCATTTTAGCGATGGCTGGCGATCAACAGGCGGCTTTATTTGGTCAAGCTTGTTTTACTGAGGGCATGGCGAAATGTACTTATGGTACAGGCGCATTTTTAATGCTAAATACCGGCAATAAAGCTTTAAAGTCAACTAATCGCCTACTGACAACTATTGCCTATCGTTTAAACGGTGACGTTACTTATGCTATTGAAGGCAGTATTTTTATGGCAGGGGCAACTATTCAATGGCTAAGAGATCAATTAAAGATCATTGATAAAGCAAGTGACAGTGAAAAAATTGCTGAAAATACGGTTGTTGAGCATGGTGTTTTTTTAGTCCCAGCATTTACAGGCTTGGGTGCCCCGTATTGGGATCCTAATGCTCGCGCTGTCATTTCAGGCCTTAGTCGTGACTCAGGTCGAAATGAAATAATTTCTGCTGCTTTGCAGTCGGTTGCTTTTCAAAGCAAAGATTTACAAAATGCTATGGCAAAAGATGGCTTAGCGCTCTCATTTTTAAAAGTAGACGGCGGTATGGCGGAAAATAACTGGCTGCTTAATTTTATCAGCGATATGTTATCGATAACGGTTGAACGCCCTGATATCGTTGAAACCACAGCGTTAGGCGTTGCTTATTTAACCGGCTTACAAGCAGGCGTTTTTTCTTCTGTTGATCAATTATCAACCTTGTGGCGCTGTGAAAAAAGTTTTACGCCACAAATCAGCGAGCAGAAAAAAAATCGTCTTTATGCACAGTGGCAAAATGCCGTAAGTAAAGTACAAAGCTAGTACCTTAATTGCGAGTAGTTATCAATTTAGACAAAAGCTGGCGATTGTTATTGTCACTTTAATTAGCACTGAAATTCTGCACTTTACGCGTTAACGGGTATACAATGCTAATTTTATTATTCTATAAATCTCATTATGCATATTGATCCTAAATGGCGTGTTTTAACGGTTGGCGATGGCGACTTATCTTTTTCTGCATCTTTACTTAAACATCATCAACCCCAGCAGCTGACAGCAACCATCTTTGACAGCATGGCTTGTTTACAGGAAAAGTACGGTGATGTTTATTATCAGCAGTTACAGCAGGACAATTGCCAAGTCATCACTGATTTTGACGTCACTGATGAAAATACTTGGGGGACGTTAGCTGAAAAATCATTTGATTTGGTGATCTTTCAATTTCCATTATTACCCGCTTTTCCTTCTGAACAAGCTTTTCAAGCTCAGTGCCAGCAATTAAGTGTTAATACCTTAAACAGAGCTTTACTGAGAAAATATCTGTTGAACTGCTTTCAATACTTTCTTGATGAAAACGGTGCAAAACTTGCGTTGATCACTTCAAAGAATGTTAAACCTTATCTGCAATGGAATATTGAAAAAGCATTAATCACTGATACCGATATCAACTATATTGGTCGTTTTTTCTTTGATATTACTAAATTTCCAGATTATAAAGTCAGGAATGTAAACAGAGATAAACATGTTAAATCAACTCAAGGTACAACTTATATATACAGCCAAGCGCCTCTAGAAAACTGTAAGGCGATGTTTGATGCTAACAGCGACGACTATATTACCTATAACCGTAAAAGTAGGGTGCCTGAAGATAAAAAATGCTTAGCTTGTCATACAGGCGCTTTCGCCACAGAGCACGACAAGCAAATGCATTTAGCCACTAAGAAACATCAGCAAATGTCTGCCTACGAGCAGCAATGGACTTATTTCCTGCAACAAGAACAGGCTAACAAATAAATCTTAAATAGGGTCAATAAAGATGCACAACAAAAAAGTACTGATCCCGCTACCGCGCTATGGTTGCGATCCTTCAGAAGTCGCTATTCCTTGGTTATTGCTAAAAGAACAGCAGGTTGAAATGACCTTTATAACACCTGATGGCAAGGTCGCGACGGCTGACGATATTATGCTGACTGGAAAAGGTTTGGGCTTGCTCAAACCCTTATTACAGGCTAGACAAGATGCCATAAATGCCTATCGTCAACTGGAACAATCAGCTGAATTTAATAAGCCTTTATTTTACACCGATGTGAAAGCCAGTGACTTCGATGGATTATTATTACCGGGTGGGCATGACAAAGGGGTAAAAGAATATTTAGAGTCAGAGGTATTACAAAGATTGGTGGTTGATTTTTTTAATGAAAATAAACCCGTCGCGGCTGTTTGTCATGGCGTATTAATTCCAGCGAGAAGTATTGATCCCAAAAGTCAAAAATCGGTCATCTATAATTATCAATGTACCGGGCTATTAAAGCGTCAAGAGCTTATGGCTTTCCAATTAACTCGATTTTGGTTAGATGATTATTATTTAACGTATCCAGAAACAACCACAGAAGATGAATTAGTGGCAGCACTTGCCAGTAAAACTCAGTTTGTTAACGGCAGTTTGCCATTAGCTCGTGATGATTTACAGCACTTGTCACGTGGCTTTATCGTTAAAGATAGAAACTACTTATCGGCGCGATGGCCTGGAGATATTTATAATTTTAGTTTGAGATTTATTGATATGTTGACAGATTAACCCTGTAGTAAATCTGTCACTTGAATGCTTATATTGATGTTACTTAGGAGAATCAGAGTAAGGATTTGAAGATGCACTAGCTGGCTTTGAGCGTTCAGGTTTTTCTGTACGACGAGCAAAGCCCTGTTCACTTTTATCTTTATAGCTACCCTTACTGCTATTACTTCTGCTATCTCGACCTTGTGATGAAGGTTTGTTATCAGAAAAATTGGATGATCTGATTGTAGGGATAGGGGCTTGTCCTAAAATGAGTACGGCAGGGTCTTTAGGTTTCTGGCGTGCGGGTATCACTCGCAGACGCGGTGGAATTTCATATTGTTCATCATCAGCTTTAGGCAAGTTCTTAAATTGATATAAATAAAAACGTTCCATTTTTTCACGTGCCCACTCGGTCTTACGCAAAAACTTTAAGCTAGATTCAATACTAGGCTTGTTTTTAAAACAATTAATATTGGTATATTCCGCTAGAATTTCCCAACCATAATGATCATACACTTCATTTAAAAGTGTATCTAATTTAAGCCCGTGCAAGGGATTATTGAGTTGTTCGTCTTCTAGCGTCATGAGATTCTTTTTTACTAAACAGTTATAGCCATATTATATACGGATATGCGGACAATGTACTTGCCTTTATTATTTTTTGTTTCGATAACGCTCTTTTGCTTTTCGACCTTTTTTATAAAGTGCCGGTCTTAGAAAGCGTCTTAGTGAAGGAAATAGATAAGAAACAGTAGTTAACCAACCGCTCGAACAAGGTAATGTAATCTCGATTTGCTCACCTTTAGCTACGCGGATTATTGCCTCAGTGACTTGCTGTGGACTGCTCATGGGTTGCGAAAATACAATATCTTCTACTTCATCTATTTCAGACATAATAAAGCCAGTATTGATTGGCCCCGGAGAAACCAAACCAATACTAATCCCCGAACCGCTTAATTCATCAGCAAGGGCATAGGTAAATGCACGCAGCCCAGACTTAGTTGCGCAATAGGTTGCAGCGCCCTGTAATGGTGTTCGACCAGCTAAAGAGCCAACATTAACGATGCCGCCAAAGCCACCATTAGTTATACTGCTGCGTATATAAGGTAAAATTAATGCCGACAGTGCTATTGGCGCACGTAAATTTACATCGACCATTTTTGCTAATTGTTCAGCGGTATTATCTTCAACATTACCGCGTTGATGATAGCCAGCATTATTAATAAGATAATGAATACTGCCAAATTTCTCTTGAGCACTCTCTAGCATTTTTTGGCAATCAGCTGAATTAGCGACATCCATCTTGATCGTTAACACCGAAGTTTCAACACTAAGTTCTTTTTCAATCTCGTCGAGTGCTTGTTGTCCTCTCGCTAACAAAACCAAATTAGCTTTCAATTTGGCAAAGGCTCGGGCAGTTTCTGCACCAACACCTGCAGATGCACCGGTAATAACGACTGTTTTACCTTGAAAATAATGTTCCATCTTTATGCTTCCAGTTTCATTTGTTTTTATTTGTTTTATTTATTTACATCTCATGTCGACAAGGTTATTTTATTCTGGTCTAACCAGAGGTCAGTATGCCAGAAAAAACCGTATTGTTAACTATCGAAAACAACATTGCTTATGTTGCCCTTAATCGTGCAGATAAACATAACGCTATTAATATGATGATGTTTTATCAACTTGATAAAATTATTAAACAATTACAAAAAGATAAATCACTGCGAGCAGTAATTGTTCATGGTAAGGGTGTCGATTTTTGTAGTGGTTTAGATGTTAAGTCTGTGATGAAAGCACCGGTTAATATCTTTAAACTCCTGTTTAAATGGTTACCCGGTCAATCAAATTTAGCACAACGTGTATCAACGGGCTGGCGTAAAATTCCTATTCCGGTGATCATGGCATTACATGGCAGAGTTTGGGGGGGCGGTTTACAAATAGCACTCGGTGGCGATTTTCGCTTTGTTGAGCCCAGTGCTACTTTATCTATTTTAGAGGCAAGGTGGGGACTCATTCCGGATATGGGCGGCACTTTGGCACTTAAAGAACACTTGCCAGCAGATCAAGCGAAGTTGTTGGCGATGACTGGTCAAGAAATTTCTGCGCAGCAAGCACTTGAATTCAAGTTAATTACCAATATTTGTGCTGATCCCTTAGTGTCAGCAAAAAGCTTAGCAGATAAACTTTGCCAGCAATCACCGGATGCGGTTGCAGGTGTTAAAAAACTTTATAATCATGTTTGGTGGCGTAGTGACCGTTTTACCTTAGCCCGTGAAACTTATTATCAATTAAAAGTTATGTTAGGTAAAAATCAAAAGATAAAAACTTACAACCAAACCCATAGCACCAGTGAAGCGAAAGTCTTTAAAGATAGAGGCGATTGGTCGTAAGATTTAACTGAATATTTTCAGGTTGAATTTGCTACTTTTTTTCGATGATGTGTAGCTATCTAAAGTGATCTAAAAAGTGAGTGACCAATGTATCCCCTTAAATATATAGAGCCAGTTTTTCGTCCGCCCAGTGAGTGGAAGAGCCTTATTTTGCAAGTTACCAATGGCTGCTCTTGGAATAATTGTTCTTTTTGTGAAATGTATACGGCCGAAAATAAAAAATTTAAACCGAAAAAAGTCGCATTAATTGAAGAAGAGATGATTAAAGTTGTCGACTCAGGCTTACCGGTTGGTCGGGTGTTTTTAGCCGACGGTGACGCAATGATGTTACCGTTTAAACGCTTAAAAGAAATACTTGAGCTAATAAAGCAATATTTTCCGCAAGTCACTCGTGTTGCAAGTTATTGTCTACCAAGAAACGTCAGTAATAAAACGGTTGAACAGCTAGCAGAGTTAAAGGCGTTAGGCTTGTCTCTCTTGTATGTTGGTTGTGAAAGCGGTGACGATGAGGTCTTACAATTAATTGACAAGGGCGAAACCTATCAAAGCTCTTTAATTGCGCTGAACAAAATTAAGCAAGCAGGTATTAAAAGTTCAGTGATGATCTTAAATGGACTTGGCGGACCTGAGCTATCCAAACAGCATGCCATTAACTCAGCTAAATTAATGAATGAAGCACAACCCGACTACTTATCGACACTCGTGGTTAGCTTTCCTTTAGGGCAAGAACGTTTTGCTAAAAACTTTACTGACCGACAATATCAACCCTATCGACTGCTAAGTCAGCAAGAGTTATTTATTGAAATGGCAACATTGTTATCCGCTCTGGAATTAGAAAAAACTATTTTTAGGTCTGATCATGCTTCAAATTACTTAGTCTTAAAGGGCATTTTAGGCAAAGATAAAGAGAAACTAGTTAATACGGTGCAAATGGCATTAGCGCATTCTACAGAAATTCCGCTTCGTCAAGAATGGCAACGAGGATTATAGCCAGTAATGCCTGTACACTAAAAAAGTTACTAATTAAAATAATAAACTCAAACAATATGTTAAGTTAGTTATAGTTTTATAGTCAGCTGATAAATGCAGTCCGTACTTTATTTACAGCACATAGCTCAGTCCACCATTAATAACGTTGATATGGGAAGATATATTGACTATAAATAAGGTTGACGTTAATTGATAATAAAGTCTGTTAATTTTATTTTATCGTGGTGGAGGATTCAGTTTTAATGAATAAATTTATTATTAAGTCTATTTTACTATTTTTTATTGTGATTGCTCCGCTACAAGCACTTCAACAATTATCGCCAACAAAAAATATTACTTTTTATACTGAAAACTATCCTCCTGCTAATTATTTAGTTAATGATAAGCTTAAGGGAATTTCAGTAGAGACCTTAAAAGCGTTATGGAAACATTTAGACATTGCAGAACAAGAAATTCTGGTTGTTCCCTGGGCACGTGGCTATAGATTTACCTTAGATAAAGCCAACACCGCTTTGTTTACCGTTTCTAGAACACAAGCTCGCGAAGGTTTATTTAAATGGGTCGGGCCTATTTTTCACTCTACTCATGTACTAATGGCCAAAAAATCAAAAAACTTTGAGTTCGCTAATTTAGGGCAAGTTTTTTATCGTAAAGTTGCCACCGTAGCAGGCGATATCTCAGAAATTTCGCTTAATCAAGTGGGTTTCCCTTCCTCTAACTTGGCAAAAGTCTCCTCCTTAAAACAAGCTTTTTTAATGATGCAATCAGATCGTGTCGACATGATTGTTATCTCTATACATGGTTTCGCTCATTTAGCAGAACAACTTGGCTTTGATGAAACTGACTATGAACAGGTCTGGCAGGTCAATAAGGTAGGTAACTACTTTGCTTTCAATATAAACACAGCCAATGACGTGATAGCACTATATCAAAAGGCCTTCGATGATATTGCACCGCAACGGTTAGCGATTAAAGCTACTTATGTTTTACCCCAAGCTGAGTATTAATGAATTGGCTATATTAAGTGTTTTGTTTATTGAGGATGCTATCAAACCTTAACTCGACATCATGATGGCTGGGCTAAATGGCAATATAGTTGCTGAAAGGTTAAAACTTAATCCTGAGACCATGTATATTCCAATTATTATGGTGACCTCGATAGATGAGCATGCGGCTAAATTGACGGCACTTAAAGTAGGCGCTGATGATTTTCTTACTAAGCCAATCGACCGAGCTGAACTTATATTACGAGTTAGGAATATGTTGCGCTTAAAGGATTACAGCGATCTGCTTTCAGATTACAACAATAAACTTGAAGACAAGGTTAAAGAACGTACGGTTAAGCTTGAAAATGCTTATAAGGAAACTATCATCACTATGGTCAGCGCTGCTGAATTTAAGGATGAGGAGACCGGGGCACACGTACGCCGTATTGCACACTATTCATATCTGTTAGGACGATTGCTTGGTCTGAGTAAAAAAATGAATAAAGCATTGTTTTATGCGAGCCCGATGCACGACATTGGTAAGATTGGTATATCAGATGCTATTCTTTTCAAAACAACGCCTTTTACACCTCAAGAGCGTGAGACCATGAACACGCATAGTGCTATTGGCGCAAAAATCCTGCAAAAGGGTGACTCTCCTTTTATCAAAATGGGCGCTGAAATCGCATTAAATCACCACGAAAGATGGGATGGCACTGGCTATCCTAATGGTCTTTCTGGTGAAGATATTCCATTATCTGCTCGTATTATGGCGCTGTGTGACGTTTATGATGCGCTGCGTTCAAAACGTCCTTACAAGCCTGCTTTTAGTCATGAAAAGGCAGTAAAAATAATTATTGAAGGTGATGGTAGAACCATGCCTGAGCATTTCGACCCTAAGGTGCTTGCTGCTTTTGCCGCACATCCAGGGAATTTTGAAAAGGTCTATGAAAAATATAAGGACGACCACTAACTTTTGCATAAGTAACGCTGTTTTAACAACAGCATTAGCCGCCATCGCATTTAAGCCGGATGACAGCTAGTAGCTGTTGTTAAATGGCAGCATTAGCCGCTATTGCATTTAAGTTTGATGGCAGCTAGTAGTTGTTGTTAAACCGTAGCTTTAGCCTCTATCATATATAAGCCGGATGACAGCTAGTAGCTGTTGTTAAACCGTAGCTTTAGCCTCTATCATATATAAGCCTGATGGCAGCTAGTAGTTGTTGTTAAATGGCAGCATTAGCCGCTATCATATATAAGCCTGATGGCAGCTAGTAGCTAATGTATTTCGCAACGTTAATTGAACGTTTTTGGAATGCTGTGCAGCAACTCATCATAATGGCTATAAATTTTAGGCATATCCATTTTATTGAGAAACTCAGAGCAGGTTAAGTAAGCCAATAAATAGCGTGCGTCTTCAACCCATGGTGGTAAGTATTTACCGGGCTGACATAGCCCCATTTCCTCTAATTTGTATAGTACAGGAATGTCTTCAATATCTAATTTTCCACAAAATAATAATTTAAGACAATCTGCTCGACCATTAGCGGCGATAGCTTTTAAGAAATTATGCACGCGGATAAGTCCTTCTAAGTAAACACCATCTTTAGTAAAGGGAGCGCCGCCAGTTAAAACACCTCCCCTGAAAACTCTTCGAGTATTTTCATAAGCTTGTGATTCATTGCCAATACGACCTAAAAAGTAGTTATACACTTCTAAAAAGTCTGCGCCTTCAATCGACATTTGTATCGCGATAATACGGTCAGCTAGTCTACGCAGTCTATCCAAATCGATAGAATTAGTGATATATTCAGAAAATACCGCTAAGCCTTCTTGTGTTTTAGTGGTCCCAGGATGACCAGCGGCTAATATTTTAAGGTGCGGCTGATTAAGTCCATTAATTGAGGTGGCAACATGAATATGGGCTTCATGATTAATGAGTTGTTGCGCGTCAAGATCAGTAAAACAGGCTGTCTTCCTAATCCGTATTAACTTTGGGTTTGCTAGCGCGTTGGCAGATAGCTCGTCAACCACTTCAACTTTTGGCGCATCTGTACCAAACATTTTAGTCACGGCTGCTTGCATTTGCTCAGCGATATCTGAAGCTAGATAACACATAGGTGGTGGACTACCAAAGTTGTAACTAGCATAACTACTAATTTGTTTGTCAAAAATATTTGCCAATTCAAGCGGTGTTGATTTACCGTCAGTAAATGGGTTGGTAGGTTTACCGTAAAGCGCCTCAGAAAATTCATAAAACTTTTTAGTGCCTACCGATCCCATCATCAAAGCACCATGTTCAAGCTTAGTTGAAATGCGCTTTAGCCATTCATCTATGTCTGAATTCCCCATCAAGCTTCTAGCTTCACTCACTAAACTTAAGGTTTTACTGGGATCAAAAGTAGGGTAGCTAACCTTAGGTAGCTCTTTGCACTTATCCGCAAAGAATTGCTGTTTAATATCTCTGTTCCATTCTAAATGGGTGAGTATTCTAATCGGTTGGCTCGCGCTATATAGAATAGAACTTATCTGGCATATCCGTTCTTTTTCCACTTCTAATGTATTCATGGGTCTTTAAATTCCATAGTCATTACGAGTTACTTACTGAGTTAACTCACAAAAATTGCGTTAGCACCAAAAATAAATTGTTATCTTATTGGTTTTACTCTGTAAATTGGCGCATTAACACATGGTAAAGTTAAGGGGTTTTAAAATGATCTTTTGTTAATGTTTTAGCTGAGCCAACACCACAGCCGACGATTAAGTTCATCACGCTTTTAGCACTGCCTTCAATGTGTTTAACATCTGCTTTAGGAGCAAAAATAACAAAACCATTAAATGGGCTAGGGCTAGTAGGCACAAATACCGCAAAATGATCCTCTAATTCGTCAGTAATATAACCCAAAACTAATTGTTCAGATTGAAATGCTTTAAGCATTACTGGGCGCGTAAAAGAACCACCATCTTTATTTTTAAACTGGCTCAGTATATCTCTTATCAGCGTATAACCAGGAATTGGAACAAGTAAGCGTTGTTCTAATTGGCCATGAACATAGCGTCCCCATACTGTTTGTACGAGTAGTCCTATGATAAAACACAATAAAAACACTGCAGTAAACGCAAGGATTTCAGCTAAAGGGATGTGAGAGACAAATTGTGTTGAGAAAAAAGTAGATATCGGTTCAAAGGCCATTGAAAGTGAATTTAATAGCCAAAAAGCGACTTTAAAAACAATAACAACGGGCAATAATATAACCATTCCACCAATAAATGCCGTTAATAAAAAGTTTTTAATATTTTTTAATATACTTAATAATTGCAAGTTAATATCCTAGATACGGTTGAAATAAGCGCAGATATGCTGAATGTTAGCGCAAGAAACATTTTTATACGTCATGTTTACATTGTAATGCTAAACAATCACTATCTTTATCAATAATCATTGACGAGTCCACTCTTACACCACTACCGGCATAATGGCCATTTGCGGTAAAAGTACAAACTTGCACATATTTATCCTCGACATAGGGCAAGGGGAACAATGTTTGGTAGATTTGCTCTCTTGTTTCAAAATTACCTGACTTTTCGGCAATCACTTGCTTGTTTTCATCTATTATCTTTATATTTGCACCACAGCGGCCAACGATTGGCTTGCTTACGTAGCCAGTTTGCTCAAGTTCATCCGTTAATTCAAAGCTGGTATTTAACAAGTAGGGATGATTTGGAAATAGCATACATAGCACAGGTAAAATCGCTTTGTTGCTAGGAATAAGTGTCCAAAGTGGCTCAAAAACCATAATATTATCGTTTAGTAGTACGTCAGATAAGCTAGGTTTATGCGGTTTTTTATGCTGAGCTTTATTAATGACATCATCTTGATTTGCTCTTATTTCGTCAAGTGCAGTCTCCCACGCCCATGTTTTCCATATCCATTGAAGCTTTATGCCGGCTGAATCTTCAATTTCATTATTTTTATTGCACGTTAATGAATCAATCCCTACCAATATTTTACATTGATGACCCGCCGCTTCTATGGCGTTTTTCATAAAGAGTGCATGATAGGTTTCTTCGGGGTCATCATCTTGTAATATATGAATAACGGAGTCGATAGCACGAGCTTGCCAAGCTTTAACTAAAAGGCTAAATAAGGCTGTGCCTGCATCAGTTCCACCTTTCACTTGGAAGTGTTTTAGCCATTTACCTTGTACTTTTCCAACCTCCATATAGCATGATGCCGAATCACAATTATATTCGTAGACCTTCAAGCCATGTTCAGACATTGAAAAATCAAAACGACTTGTTACTAATTGATTAGCGCGGTTAGACCATGAGCGCTTAATTTTTTCATTTAGGTTTTTGGGTAAGCCAAATTTTTCCAATAGCTCTGGATGTTCCAGCACGTAATCGGTAGTATGCATAAACATTTGATGCAGTTCATCCGTGGCCGTTTCTAGTGCTAAATGAGCTTGGGGTGATATACGGTAATAGCGTAAAGCGCTTGCATCATCACATGACAGTCTATGGCCAGCCATCATTTGAAAAAATGCATATTCGTCGTCATTGGCGAGGTTTAACCAAGGGGTATTGGCTTTATTTTGTGCTGGCGCAGTACAAGCTTCAATATTAAACACTTCGGGTTCTGGCAGAGAAGAAATCAGCGCATCTGTTTCATCATCAGTTTGTATTAACCACCCCAAAATGGTTGACCCATCAGAGGGGCAGTGTAGCCAGTAGTCGCCGTTACTGCCTAATTTTGCTTTTATTTCACGCGAATAGTTTTGCCCATTTGGCCAAGGTGCAAAGGCCATGTTTTGTTCGGCGATATACACTTTATCGTTAAAAACTGCAGTGATTATAGCTACGTGACCCGTTTCTTCAAATTCTCCACCTTCATCCCAAATTAGTAAACTTCCTACTTCAGGTAATCTCTTTGCGCCATTTTCAAAGGCATTTAAGGCGAGTTCGTTATTATTTACAATATCTCTCACGGAACGTAAATTAAATATTTCGTAAGCCATAGCTACATCGTTAAAAATATAACCTTTGTTGGTGTAAAGCCATCGACGAGCAAATTCAACACATTGCCATTTATGTCCCATATAAATATCATCTACATAGCTTCTAAAGTGACTACGCGATTTATAGATTAATGGGTCTACGGTATCATAATCGCTAGAATAAGCGGTTACATTGCCCATCGATATACCGATAGGGGTGCCAAAAGAGACATCTTGTATGTTTTTAATTTTAGTCATTTAGTCCAGACTTAAGTGGCTATTAGCGTAAAAAAAATGCTTTCGCTATAGCATTGCCCTTTAAAATAGTTGAGTGAAATAATGGTTAAGATGAACGACGAGCTCATTTAAACTAACTTTACATTAAGCTTAATATTCTGGTCAAGATCAGATTAAACTAACGGTATTTTTTACGTGAAATATAGAGCATAAGTAGCTATGAAGCTAACCTTGTAATATTTTTGTTTAAGCTAACGGATATAAAATAGCGGAGGCATTTTATCTTTGTGCAAAATTGATGAGTAATATTGAGGCGAGGATGATAAGAATAAACCACTAAACGTTGAGCACTTTTCGCTAATGGTTCGTCATCCTTAGAGTCGAGACTATAATCCGTAAATAACTCACTAGTTACCTAAGGTATACGATGCGAATATTTTTTCATAACGACCATTCGCTTTTAATTCTTTAAGGCCTTTATTGAAGGCATTTCTGGCTTTTTTATCATGAAAAAGAATATTATTAGGGCTTGCTCCAAAAAGTGGAAATTTATCCACTAATAAATGGGTATTGATTTGTCCTTCTTTTTGAATTTTAGCTCGGTAATGTTTAAATATTTGTAGGTCTAACTGAATGATATCGAAACGTTCTAGATATAACATTTTAACCTGTAATTCTTGATCATGATTCTCTAGATAAAGCGGGTTTTTGTTGGCCATTACGGCATACTCTCCACCCAAGTGTGTTTTGGCGCCTTGCCAAGACAATAAAGAGTATGAAGCTAGCTCATTCAAGTGAGTAAATTTATAATTATGCTTTTTTAATGCGAAGGCAAAATTTTCGTAAGCATAAGCTTCATCAGATAAGAAACCGGTAAGGTTTTCTTTGGTCATTGTTCTTAAGTTCATGTCACAGGCCGCATCAACATCCTTAGCTCTGAATGATGTTATCCGGCGAGCGTATGGATAATAAATTGCTTTTACTTCATAGCCAGCGGGCTCTAAGGCTTCTCTTATTAAGGTTATTATTATACCGTCGTTAGTTTCAGGCATCACCCAAGGTGCAAGAGCATCACCAAAGGCAATAGTGATTTTTTGTTGGGCAAAGGATGGCAGAGTAAATAACAAACTGATGATTAATAAAAATAGTTTTAGCGGCATATGTTAGTTAATAGGATAATAAATAAGTAAAATAAGTATAGACGAAAAATAGACGAAAAATAATTTTTCACAGCTGTTTATCAAACAAGTAAATTTTTTATGACACGAGACTGCAGAACTAGATAACTTTACTTTTAAAATTTTAGCGGACTTTATGCTATACTTCCTGAAAGTTAACCGCTTTTTTATACTTAACAATATATTTCTAACTACAAGGCTTGCCATGAAATTAACTGCTTTTCAGTCAAAAACATTATTGATACTTATCCCCTTAATATTATTATTATCGACAGCGATTTATTTCTATGGCGCAAATGAACCTACTTTGCCAAAAATGACAGTACAAGAGAAAAAGGCTCGCTTTAAAAATTTAATTATTCCTGCAATAGACGAAGTTTATGATGAACTTATGGTTCAATATCTTGACGTTTCAGAGTCACTTAAGTTAGGTAGTGATAACGATATGATAGAAAAACTGAAAATAGAATATAAAGCCAAAACTGATAACGAGCTGTTAATGGCACTTAAACCTCACCCTAAAAGTATTGCTATTGCACAAGCGGCAATGGAGAGTTCTTGGGCAACCTCTCGTTTTTTTAATGAAGCTAATAATATTTTTGGTGTTTGGTCATTCGATGAAGATGAACCTAGAATCGCGGCACTGAAAAAAAGGGGTGATAAAACCATTTGGCTAAAAAGATACCCTTCTATTAAAGCCTCGGTAAGAGGCTACTATCGAACCCTTGGACGCAGCGCCGCCTTTCAGAAATTTAGGCAATTACGACTAAAAACTGATGACCCCTACTCTTTAGTTAAAAAGTTAGACCGTTATTCTGAAAAGGGTGCAGAATATGGTGATGAATTAACCTCTATTATAAAGTTTAATAAATTTAATACTTATGACTAAAGTTCGGTTAAATTTATCAGTGTCGTCGAGAAAACTCGGTACTTAAGTGCCGAGTAGTTCACTCAAGTAAGGCTGATTTAAAGCATGCTGAAGTAGGTGTTCGTTATCATCATCGTGCTCGATTTTATTTTTTGTTATCCTGCATAATACCTGCTCAACGTTATCCCCATTACCCGTAAAGACTTCAGCAAAGTTTACATCTTAGCTCCCCTTTATAATTCTGATAATAGATACTCATTTAACCTTGAATCTAAGCAGGCTCTCAAGCGATAAACTTATCTGGCATAGACAAATTCCTGCTGTGGTTACTTTGAAAAAAGTATTCCGGCAACACATTGCATGAATCTTGTGTCACTCTATCTCGCCCCCTTGCAAGGGGAACTTTATTATATTTGAGCTTACAGGGTTTTGAAGTATATATTTGCGCTTACATATCGATGACAACACTTAGGGTAAAACACTCCTTAGCTAGAAAATTATTACAGCGGCCTAAGGTCTCAGTGTTATCCCTTGGTGTTTAATCATTAACCTAAAAGCACCAGGAGTTATCCCGTAGCGGCGTTTAAAATGTCGGTAAAAATGACTCAGATTACTAAAGCCCGAAGCAAAAGCAATTTCGGTTATATCGGTGTTGGAACTAGCAAGGTTTTTAGCAACGGCATCACAGCGCAGTTTTAAAAGATATTCAATAAAACTGAAACCGGTATGCTGGCGAAATTGGCGAGCAAAATGACTTCTTGATAGATTAACTTGCTTTGCCACCTTATCTAAAGTGATATCCATAGTGTAGTTATTGTTGATCCAATCTTGAGCATTGGTCATTCGCAAAGATGATTGTGCATTTGCTTGCTGCTCGTAACCGGCGTTGCTGATATGGATCAGTAATAGTCGTAAGTAGAGGTTCTCTTTTAAACAAACATTTAATGGTGAGCTCGAAATGGGTTGTATTTCGAGTTCATTGGCAATTTTTTGCATTCCTTGCGTACTGTGCTGGCTGCTTGAATTGAGATTGTTAGTTAAAAATCCTCCTTTAGATAACGTTTTTAAATACAAACTGTTGGCGGGTGTTGACAAGTTATCAAAGGACGGGGGAGCAATACATGCAAACAGTAATTTTGTTTCGGTGTTTTTATCTATCGTGATTGAATGTTGATATTCAGCAGGGATAAAAACGGAATGTCCGCTTAAAATTTGATGGCTTTCGTCATTAATCGTTATGCTTACAGCACCTTTTAAACAAACGACAAACTCATGCAGGTTATGCTGGTGCTGTTCGATATCTCGACGTAATACAACACTGGATGTCCAAAGCATTAAAATAGTCCGATAGTATAATTATGTGGTTCAATCGTATGCGACGCCAGGCAATAAAGCTATTAAAATAATATTTACTTAGCACTATTGTACTATTGATTGCGGTCATCACGAATAAATCATGATAGCAATTTATAGTACAATAGTTGGCTTTAGGCTTTTATCTTAATGGGGAAAACTATGATTGTTGTACACCACCTTAATAACTCACGTTCGCAGCGGGTGCTTTGGGCTTTAGAAGAGCTTGGCGTCCCTTATGAAGTTAAGCGTTATGAGCGAGACCTAAAAACAAATTTAGCGCCTAACACCTTAAAGAAAGTACATCCATTGGGTAAATCTCCAGTGATCACTGATGGTAGCATTACTGTTGCCGAGTCTGGAGCCATTATTGAATACCTTGCACAAACTTATGGTGGTGATGATTTTACTCCCGATATTGGCACAGAAGCACATCGCCAGTATATTTACTGGTTACATTTTGCTGAGGGAACATTGATGCCACAACTATTACTAAAAATTATCTTTGAAAAAATATTGAAAAGTACGATGCCATTTTTTGTTAAGCCAATTGCTAGAGGGATTGTGAACAAAGTAATGAAAGGCTATGTTGGGCCAAATATTACCGGGAACTTAGACTTTATCGAAAGCCATTTAAAAAACAATCAGTGGTTTGCTGGAGAAGAACTGTCTGGTGCTGATATTCAAATGAGTTTTCCTCTAGAGGCTTGGGTTGTCAAAAGTTCAAATGACAATAACTACCCAGAAATTACCGCTTACGTTAAGCGTTTTCAAGCCCGTTCAGCCTATCAAAAAGCCCTTAAGTCTGGAGGTCATTACGATTATGCTTAATAACGACTTATCATTATGGCGTTGTTAATGTTTGGATATTTACCCGGGATGATTATTCATTGTAGCTGTTACTGATAGAATAAATTCAGCTACAATCAATCTTCATCAACAATATATAGAGAAAAAGGCCAATAATCTCTTGAGAATTTTAAAAATCAGTCTGTTTATACTACTAAGCGTAGTCGTTTTATTTGCCAGTTATCTTTATGTTAATCAAGCACCTGATAAGTCTGTCGCTGAACTCAGCAAGCGCTGGGCTGCTGAGCCATCACAATTTATGCAGATTGCTGGTATGAATATACATTTTAGAGATGAAGGACCAAAGTCTGATGAAGATCCTATTGTCTTAATTCATGGTACGAGCGCGTCATTACACACATGGGATGGCTGGGTTGACCAACTAAAAACACAACGCAGAGTTATTCGCTTTGATTTACCTGCCTTTGGTCTAACCGGCCCCGATCCTAAAAATAATTATACTATTGAGCATTATTCTGAAGTTGTTATTGCTGTGTTAGATGAGTTAAAGGTTAAAAAAAGTGTATTAGCAGGTAACTCTTTAGGCGGGTATATTGCTTGGGCTACCGCAGTGTTATATCCAGAGCGAGTCTCTCAAATAATTTTAGTCGACGCGAGTGGTTATCCTTTTAAGTCTGAATCTTTACCCTTAGCCTTTAAATTGTCTAAAAATCCGATAACGAGCCGGTTATTAAAAAACGTTTTACCTAAATCTTTGGTGAAAAAAAGTGTTGAGAATGTTTATGGGAACCCTGACTTAGTCACCAGTGAATTAGTTGACAGATACTATGATTTGACGCTTCGTGAAGGAAATCGTAACGCTCTAAAAGAACGCTTTAAGCAGACGGTACCCGGGGATTTAGCCAAAAAGATCTCAACAATAAATGTACCAACGCTTATCATTTGGGGAAGAAAGGATAAGCTCATCCCCATCAAGCTTGCGATGAAATTTAAGAAAGATATTATCAACAGTCAATTAGTTATCTTTGATGATTTAGGGCATGTACCTCACGAAGAAAACCCTCAGGCAACAGTATTAGTTGTTAAACAATTTTTACAAGATAACAAGTCTCAATAATCATTGCGATAACGCCAACTGGAATTTAGTGTAAGCCATTAACGATATCGTTAATGGCTTTTTTGTAGTAGATAGCGACCAAGATAAGACGTTGTAGCTCACTGTCAAAGTGCTTATCTTGACGAGAACATAATTCAGCAAGCACTTTAATTACCTTTGAGTAGTTGGTTGTGGCTAAGGGCTGTTGTTTACTTTCGATCTCTATTAAGGCCAATAATGCGGTAAGTTCGTGCGGCGCTAGCGAAATTAAATTTTGATTAGTCGATAAATAAACTTCAATGGGAGTTAAGTTTTCGTGGTCACGCTGGCAGAGTGCATCACGTAAGGTATTATTGCTGCCAAATAACATCATTGAACGTAAATAAATAAAGGGTGGGGTACTGGCGACTACTTTATTGCCAGCGAATAAATAATGTAAAGCATTGCGCTGTCTGCGATCTGTTTTTGTAAAGTTGTCTTGTACCTGAAGGGCAGGGGTAAAAAAACTCAATGTGTCGTTGGTTTTAATTTGTGCGATAAGCGCAACAGGTAAAATTTTACTGGCTATTAATGTCGTGGTTAATTGTTGATAAAAATCAAACGATGCGACTTGCGCTATTCCTTGTTGAAATAGATAAGCTAATTGAATGATATTTTCCGACTCACTTGAAGCTAAATAATGTTGGCGTAAATCATTATCGTCATCTGCTGACAATAAAGCGATGAATGTCTGCATATTTTCCTTCATTGTAACCCTTGTTTAATACAAATAATTGGCTCAGTGTATACTCTAATTGTTTTGTTGTGTGGTATTTTAAAATAATAAAATTATTGCAGTCATTATCATTTGGTAAGCCAAGTAATTAAAAACCTCAGGCGATATTTAAACGTTATTATTACTAGGCCTATTGACGATTTGTAGGTGTTAGCTTACCGGTTAGCATTACTGGCACTCAGTGTTTACATTAAGGCTTTCTATAACAAGAAATAGAGAAAGCCTTACTTCTATCTATTATTTAAAGGCTAAAAAGTGGTGGTCCAGTAAAGTTAGCAAATGGTACAATTTTAATGTTTTTATAAGGCCAATGCACTGCTTTGTCTACATTATTATATGCATATTGTTAAAATTATTTTTGTCCTCGTTATTTTAATATCTAGTGACTGGCTCGCGCTTTTAGCGATGACTTATTGTTAAGCGCCTAAAGTAAGTGTTTTATTTACATAAATTTAGCCGGGCTTTTCAAGCAATAGCTTGACCTATTAATAAGCCTTGATGTCAGTGGTGATTGCGACTAAATTACGCTCAAGCAACTTGCTAAGCACGCCTTTTCCAGTAAATGATTGAATTAATCACTATAAGTAGATCCTATGAGCAATACTTTTACCAAACTTGTTAGCCAATTAACGCATTCATTAGAGCAAGAAGACGATCAAGAGCTGCTGATTTCAATAGAGAAATACCATCCGGCTAAATTGGGTAGATTACTCGAATCACTACCCAATAAATATCGCGATGATTTTTGGAGTTTGATCCCGGTAAATTACAAGGGTGAAGTCTTACTCTCTGTACACCGCGAACTGCGCCAATTTCTGATTAAAAAAACCAGCGAAGCTGATTTACTTAAATGTTTATCGACGCTTCAAATGGATGAGTTAGCCGACATTGATGCTGATTTACCATTACCTGTAGTAACCGCTATGGTTGAGGCCATGGATAGTCAGCGAAAAGAGCGTTACCAGACAGTGGCCTCTTTTCCTGATAATACAGCCGGTGGTATGATGGATGTTGACGCTACGGCGGTCAGAAAGGATGTTAGTCTTAAAGCCGTCTATCGGTATTTGTGTAAGCTAAGAAAAAAAGAAGGTATGTTGCCCGAACAACTTGACCAACTGGTTGTTGTTGACAGAAATAACAAGGTACAAGGAACCTTATATCTTAGTGACTTGGTTTCAATGGACAATAGCTTGTCTGTTGGCGACGTAATGAAAAACGATGTGCCCTTGATTGACTCGTTACAATCGGCCATTCAGGTTGCACAAATTTTCGAAGACCATGATTTAATCTCTGCGCCAGTTGTAGATGAAAATAATTTTTTGTTGGGTCGAATAACGGTTGATGATGTTATCGATGTGCTAAAACATAATTCAGAGCAGCGTTTATTGGCCTCCGCCGGCCTTAATGAAGAGCTCGATATGTTTGCCCCTGTTTCTCATATTTCTTTTAATCGAGCTATTTGGCTAGGCACCAATTTAATCACCGCCTTTGTGGCCGCTTGGGTCATTGGCTTTTTTGAAGCATCAATAGAACAACTTGTCGCGCTCGCGGTACTCATGCCCGTAGTGGCAAGCATGGGAGGCGTTACAGGTAGCCAAACGTTAACTGTCGTTACTCGTGGTATTGCGCGCGATTTAGTCAGTAGTGCCAATATTGTTTCGCTGACCATTCATGAATTAAAAGTCTCTTTTATTAATGGCATATTATGGGCTGCAGTGGTCTTTTTAATTACTATTTTATGGTATGACGATTGGCAGTTAGGGGTCGTTTTTGCGCTGGCTCTTTTTGTTGTGAGCCTTACCGGTACGCTTTCAGGTGCGCTTATTCCTATAATATTGAAAAAACTGGGTGTAGACCCAGCCATTGCGGGCGGTGTTATTTTAACAACCATAACCGATGCGGTTGGTTTTTTAATCTTTTTAGGGACTGCGACTTATATTTTGATTTAATTAGCCTTGTTTTAATCATCAGCAAAAGGCCAATAAGCCGCACCCTGGTGCTTATGTAAACTACTTTTACAAATAAGTTTGACTGACCCAATTGGATTTACCTGTTATTATGGCTATTATGAACTTTAGTTAACAATGTACTTAATCACCCCCTGTTTAAGTACTTAATAACAAAACAGTGAATGACGAAAAAATAAACCGAGCGATTATCACAATGCCTTTAAACATTGATTGATAAGTCGATCCTATACTAAATTTTTATGAGAAATAACACTTGAACAACGTCCATATACTAACAGTTATAACTAAAACCTTATGCTTAATCCTGCTTTGTTTACCTCAGTTATTAATGGCTGAAGAAGTAAGTGTCGCCACAAAAAAAGAAAAATCTATTCTAGAGAAAAGAGAACAAGCGCTTTTGAAAACAACGGCTAACCCCTTTGCTATTTCGCAACATAGATTAAATTACCTACTGCCAGTCTCCTATATTAGTAAGCCAGGTACCCGTACGGTTGAAGAGTTAAATAATGATAATGTTGATAATGTAGAAGCTAAATATCAAATTAGCATCAAGTTTCCTATATATTTACCAACGACTGATGCTTCAGGTCTGTACTTTGGTTTTACCGCAGTATCGTATTGGCAATTGTACAACAGTGAGGCATCTAAACCTTTTCGAGAAACCAATTACGAACCTGAATTATTTTACAGTTGGCAACAGAATCACAGCATATTAGGCTTTAAGTTTAATCAAGTTCAGTTTGGCATCAATCATCAATCCAATGGTCAAAGTGGTCTTTCATCGCGCAGTTGGAACCGAATTTTTGCGTCGTTAGTGTTTAGTGACGAAAGTGCTTTTTATTATATAAAAGCTTGGCATCGACTAGCTGAAGATGAAAAAGAAACACCACTTTCTGTGATTGGTGATGACAATCCAGATATTACAGACTATCTTGGGCATATGGAATTTGGTGTTGGTACTCAGCTAGGCAAATTCAACCTTTTCACTGCAGTGCGAAATAATCTTAAATTGAGTGATAATAAAGGTAGTGTCGAACTAAATCTCTCTTATTCATTCACTGAAGGTTATGACTTATTGATACAGTACTTTAATGGTTATGGGGATTCACTTATCGACTATGACCGTCATCAACAGCGCATTAGTTTAGGCATGCAAATGAAATTTTTATAAGTAACGCAACGTTATAAGGTTTAATCACCTACTATTGCTAACCCCTTAATTGTTAGCCCACCCTTAATTTTATTGAAAGTTTGGGCTGCAATGTTTAAAAGTATAATATCCCCTCGCTTAAAGTTGTAACTTTAAGCTTGCATCATTGCCCAGCCCATTATCCGGAAAAACATATCATGCGAGTCGCCGTTTCTCAATTTGCCACCACTTTGGATGTTCAAGAAAATCAAGTAACCTGCCTGCGTATGATAAATGAGGCGGCCGTCTGTCAGCCAGCACTCATAGTGTTACCTCAATTTTGTAATACACTTTTTTGTCATACCGAACCAGGGTACAAGGACCGTAATCAGGCATGGCATCAAGCTTTAGACATTGACGGTCCTTTTCTACTGGCTATCGCACAGCAAGCCAAAAAGCATCACTGCTACATCGTAATTAACGTTACTTTAAGACGTGACGCTGCAAGTAACTGCTCACCTGAGCAAAAAATGGATGCGATTAAAGCGGATGTTAGTATAACCACTTGTTTATTTTCGCCGTATGGGCAACGCCTTGACCAAGTAGATAAACAAGAATTAGAAGGTTATGAAAATGATTTTTTTATTAATGCAAGTCAGGCGTCTACGTTAACTTCAACGCCGCTTGCAAAAATTGGACTGTTAATGGGTAACGACACGATGACCTTTAACACCTCTCGTGAATTAGCTTTGCAAGGTGGGCAATTATTCTGTAATTCAATAAGCACATTTTCCTACGATCAAAGTCACTTACATGACCCAGCTCGAGCGTGTGAAAATAAAGTGTTTTTGGCCACGGCAAATAAAATTGGTCGATTGTCACCAACGGGCTCTCTAAGTGGCGCAGGCCAAAGCCAAATAGTTTCTCCTGAGGGTAAAGTACTCGCTAAAATGAACCATAATGAAGCAGGTTTTGTGTTTGCTGATCTTGATTTAGAAAACTCTGCGATAGCACCCAATAACAAATGCCGACCTGATGGCAGCGATGTCTTTATGCAACGACGCCCTGAACTTTATCAAGCGCTAACATTACCGATAAAAAAGGTGGCTAAGCATGTGAATAATGACAAGGTTCCCGAAACGGCGAATGTCGCAATATTTGCAACCTATAAGTCTAATGAACAAGCCATTGAAGATGTTTGTTTTTATATTGAAAACAACCTCAGTGACATTATTCAATTGCCTGAGTTATTTTTTATTGCAGATAAAACCATAACGAATAATGCTGAGCAACTCGCCGATATAGCCTCTTTGAGTAAACAACTCATTATACAAATCAGCTCAGTACTGAGACCTTATCAATATGTGTGTACTAGTTTAGTGATTGATGGCGCACATCAGGCAGTGTTAATAAGCGAACAAGGCTTATTGGCAACACAGCAGCAATTACACTTTTGCCAACGATACCAGTGGACACCACTTGGAGATGCGTTAATTTTTGTAGACTTACCGTTAGAGCAAGGCAATATCAAGCTTGCTATGCTAACAGCTGATGACGCAACCATACCTGAAATAGTTAACGTAGCGGCGTTGAATCAGGTTCACTTATTACTGGTGCCTTTTGAAATTCAAGAGCCAGGTGAGGTTGAATATTGCTTGTTATCGCGTGCCGCAGAACATAGAATTTGTATTCTTGCGGCGAGTCGTGAACAGAGCTTCGCTGCGGGCTGCCTATCGGTTGATTTACTTAGTGATAACGCCAATAAAAATGCCAATAAAAAGAAGGATAAACTACAAAAGTCTACGGGGTTTATTGCCAATTTAAGCTCAGGCGCTACCTTAATATCTGAACGTAAGTCAGCTAAATTTACTGGCTATATTAATCAACCACTGGTTAAATACCAACAGGGAAAAATCACTAAAGCATTAGTCCATCCTATTGCCAGTTGCTCTAAATAGTGGTAAGTGCTTACTAATTCTGGGTGTGCTATCATTGCAGTATTTATTGCCAGTAAGTATCATTACTTTATTTTTTGTAACGTAAACCATAGCCGATGGGAAAGAGTGGTTTAGTGTTGTTTTTCTTCTTTTCTGTCGAGGTTTTTTTAGGCCAAGAAAAAGACAGTTTACCTTGGAAGTTAAACTCGCCAAAGAGCATGTCACTAACACCTTGGCCTTCCGAGCCAGGAAGCCAAGCAGCAATGAATGCTGCTGACTTATCTAATTCGTCATTAATGATTAATGTTCTCCCTGAGATCAAAATAACAACCAGGGGTATGCCCTTATCACTAATATCTTTTATCAATAGATAGTCTTCTGGGTGTAACTGTTTTAATGCTAGTGAGTTGCCATAGGGCGCTGAAATATTTACTTGACCGTTTATTTGTGATCCTGCCTCTATTATAAGGTTTTCACAATCTCTGATATCACCATGGCCTTCTGCATAAGGGTACTCACCGATCACCACCACAGCGATATCATGATCTTTTGCCGATATTGCTGAAACATCACTATCACGCCTTAATACCGCATTGGGCGCAACCGCTGAAATACCTTGCCAGACAGAAGTGGCTCCTTCAAATTGATCGTTTCCTGATACACCTTGCCAATCAATGGTAAACCCTCCGCACTGATGACCGATATTATCAGCATTCTTACCCGTAACTAAAATTCGAGCCTGCTTTTTTAAAGGCAGTGTGTTTTTCTTGTTTTTTAACAGCACAAGTGACTTTCTGACCGCTTCTCGTGCAATATTCCTATGCGCACTAGCACCAAAACTAACATTATTTGCCCAAATCCTTTCACTGGGACGAGGCGAATTAAATAATCCGCTGGCAAACTTTACTGACAATATCCGGCGGACGGCGTCATTAATTCTTGATATAGGCACAGTTCCTAATTCAACATGGTTATGAAGATGGTGAATAAATTGCTGCCAGTTTTCGGGGAGCATAAACATATCGATGCCAGCATTAACGCCTTGAGCAACCGCGAGATAAAAATCATCACAGAGGTAATCAATACCATTCATGTCAGAAACAATGAAACCAGAAAAATTCAATTGTTGTTTTAGTACATCCGTGAGCAGATACTTATGGCCATGGCACTTGTTGCCATTCCAACTATTAAATGACGCCATAACTGTCATTGCCCCCGCTTTTAAAGCGCTTATGTAGGGGCTAATATGGGTATTGTTGAGTTCTTGCCAAGAAATATTAGCATCACCTTGGTCAATACCATGCGTTGTAGCTCCATCGCCAACCCAATGTTTGACACAAGCGATAACGCCTTCACCAGCAAGCTTTCCATGAAGACCGTTGATAATTTCACTTGCGTATTGATTAATTAATTCTGGGGTTTGAGCGTAGCTTTCATAGCTGCGACCCCATTGAATATTTTGTGCAACAGCTAGGTTGGGTGCAAAGACCCAATCGACGCCACTCGCTAATACCTCTTTTCGTGTTACTTGTGCAATACGTGCTATTAAATCAGCATCGGCGGCAGCACCTAAACCGATATTGTGTGGGAAAATTGTTGCTCCCTTAAGATTATTGTGACCATGTATGGCATCAACACCATAGAGTAAGGGGATTGCTAAATGATTTTCGTCACTAACCATTGATGCTTGCCAATAGCTATCGGTTGTTTTTAGCCAACTGTTAAGATCATTATTTTCGGGTAATGAACCTGCGCCACTCAATACCGAACCTAAATGGTACTTTCTGACATCATCGGGCGTACAGCTCAGTCGTTCAGCTTGGGTCATTTGTCCAATTTTTTGTGCTAATGTCATTTTTGACATTAGCTCATCAACTTGTTCCTTTATTGACGGCTGACTAAGTAGTGGCTGCATAGTATTGAGTTATCCTGACATTATTTAATTTCTTCATTTTGCCAATTTTATTTTAATGTCATTTGAGTGAGCTAAGCAGGCACGTAAAACGCTATATCTACATCCTTAGCGTTGCTTAGTTGCTGACAAATATTTACAGGTATTACATCTCTCAAATGAAATTAAAAATATAAATTTAAACGGTTAATTAACCTTAGCCATATTATTTATAAATTAGTTTACTTTAACAGACTATTACGAATGTAAATGGATACAACTAAAATACGGTAGGGTGGACTTATTTCGAGGTTATTGGGATTTTATCAATTTTTCAGTAAATACTTTTATTGGACTATTGAGCTAGTAGAAAAAATTATATCAATTTAAAAAGCTCATTGTGACCATTTCATCGCCCCACAATGACCGACTCATCGTTTTTATATTGTTTAAGATTTACAATTATATAGTGTCAAATGACATTTATAATTGAAACCTTTCACTAAATTTTAATTAGGCTAAAGTTTCATTCAATAATCATTTTAACGGAATAGCGCTTTATGAGTACGCAAGAACATTATCAAACCGCGACTGAAGATAAAATTTCCACACTAAGAAAAATTATCTATGGCTTCGGCGCTTTCGTAAATAACTTATTAGGTGCGGCAATTGGTACTATGACCATAGTGCTTAACTTGGGTTTAGGTATGAATCCAGCTTTAGTGGGTTTGTTAGGTGCATTACCTCGTTTGGTCGATGCCTTTACCGATCCGCTAATGGGGTATATTTCCGATCACACAAGATCAAAGTGGGGTCGACGCAGACCTTATATATTTTGGGGCGCTATTGTCGCAGGTATTACTTTTGCCTTGTTATGGCAATTACCGAGAGGCCAGAGTGAAGAATTTTACTTTTGGTTCTTTTTAATTGGTTCTATCATTTTTTATCTAGCCTATACTATTTTTGCAACACCTTGGGTCGCATTAGGCTATGAATTAACGCCTGATTATCATGAACGTACCAGCATCATGGCTGTGCAGAATTTTATGGGCCAATTTGCTTGGTTATTTGCACCTTGGTTCTTACTGTTTATGCAAAATGAATCGCTGTTTAGCGATATGATTGAAGGCGCCAGTTGGTTGGCCGTAATTATTGGGCTATTTACTATTATTGTTGGTATTTTACCGGCAATATTTCTTACTGAACGCTTTACACCCATAGCAACTTCAAAAACAATTATTGACCCGAATGCACCACCAGTAAAACCAAGAAGCTTGAGTTATGCCGTTACTGATTTCTTTAAGGGCTTTTTAATTACACTTAAATTTAAGCCTTTCCTTAGTTTATGTGGCGCAACCTTTTTAGTGTTCAACGGCTTTATGATGGTTTCAGCTTTCCAAAGTTACGTGATTATTTATTATGTCTTTGGCGGCGATCAAGCATTAGGTGCTGAATATGTCGGTTGGGCGGGTACGGTGTCATTTATTTCAACGTCTTGTGCTATTTTTATTGTTACTAAATTATCAAGCTGGTTAGGGAAGCGAAATGCTTTTTTCATAACCATTGCCATTTCTATCTTTGGTTATGCACTTAAATGGATTTGTTTTACACCGGATAATCCAATGCTAGTGATTATTCCACCAATATTTTTCTCTTTTGGTTTAGGCGGTTTGTTCACCTTAATGGGATCTATGGTTGCTGATGTCTGTGATCTTGATGAATTGGAAACCGGTGAGCGACGTGAAGGTATGTTTGGCTCAATTTATTGGTGGGTTGTTAAATTAGGCTTGGCAGCGGCGATGGCAGCTGGCGGATTTTTACTTCATGCAACAGGTTTTGATGTCGCGTTAGCTGGAGCCCAATCTGCTGATACACTGTTTTATATGCGCTTAGCTGATGTACTTGTGCCTGTACTTTGTTCGGTGGTTGCTATTTGGATGGTCGCTACTTACCCGATTACTGAGAAAATGGCTCATGATACCCGCAGTAAACTTGAGGCACGTCGAGGAAAAATGGCGGCTGAAGTGAATGACTTAGATGACAGTACTGACGGTGTTACGCCTACCTAAGGCACTTATAAATTGTATATCTACATAGTTAACTATGTAGATATACAATGAGCTTTATTTTCGTGAGATCTTTATACTTTTATTAAATATGAGTACGAAATAAAATAAATGTAAAAGTTTTTAAGTTATTGTTTTAAATGAAAACAAAGCAAGCTTTTGTGAGGGTGATAACAAAAGTTTATCATTAATACTCGTTCATTTCCTTTATCCACTTCAACTTTTTCTACCCCCCCTTTGACCGTATTTCGATGCTGTTTGGCCAATAATTGTGCTAAAAATAGTCAAGTCTGAACATGACTATTTATAGGATGCTAGACAGTAAGATAATTCAAAAATGCAGAGTTAGCGCTTATTGATATAAGTGCAGCAGTACTGTTTATCTTTTGGGATCGTTATAAACCAAATTATTCATTAAGCTGGTTAATCAGTGACTTAATTGAATATTTTAAGAGAAGAATAATAAAATAATGAGCAAATTAACATTAAATCTTAGCGCACTAACAGGAGCTTTAAGTGTTTTTTCAAAAAAAATGCTTTCATTGTTATTACTCAGTACGCTAATAAGTTGTGGAGGTGGGTCAACTCCAACAGAAAAAGAGACTATCAATGTAGATACTGATAATGATGGAGTATTCGACCAAGTCGATTCGTGTCCTAATACATTAGCCAATACCAATGTAGACGCGAGTGGTTGCGAAATCATTATTGTTAGTGTCGATACGGACAGTGATAATGATGGTGTTAAAGATGCAGATGATACTTGTCCTGAAACTCCAGACAATACAAGGGTAGACAGCTCTGGCTGTGCGGTCATTGAAGAGGTTGCTGATGTGCTTGTTCAAGCAGAAGATTACATCAGCTATTTTGATACCACGGCGAGCAATGAAGGCGGAGCAAGTTACCGTAATGACGCTGTAGATATCGAAGTTACCACTGATGTGGGCGGCGGTTACAATATTGGTTATACCCAAGCAACAGAATGGCTAGAATACCCGGTAACCTTAAGTGCTGGGACTTATACCATTAGCAGCCGCGTGGCTTCAGATTCAGGCGGTGGTAATTATACGCTGTCGATAAATGGCAATACAATTGGTAGTGACAATGTTGCTAGCACGGGGGGATGGCAAACCTTTGAAACCCATGTGGTTAATTCGTTTTTAACGACAAGCGGTACTTTTACCTTACGATTAGCGATAAACGCAGGTTCATTCAATATTAATTGGCTGCAAATAACAGCGGTTATTGATGATGATTTAGATGGTATTGGTAACGACCTAGATTTGTGTCCTGATACGCTTGAAAATGCAGAAATTAATGAGGTCGGGTGCGCTGACTCAGATGGTGATGGCGTGTTTAATAATCTGGATAATTGTCCAGATACACCTATCGGGACCTTTGTGGATTTTCTCGGCTGTGAAGCCGTAGAACAGTTAATTGAAGTGGCGTTTAACAACGATATTCTTGTTGGTGGTGAAGACAGCCAAAAGCCAGGTTTTAGTTTATATACCTTTGATAATGACATTGGATCTGACGGCAGTAATTGCAACGACGGTTGTGCGGTTAATTGGCCTCCACTTTTAGTGGCTGATGGTGTCGCTTCTGGTGTGCCAAATTTATCAATCATTAATCGAAATGATGGCACAACACAAGCTGCCTATCAGGGTAAACCGTTATACTTTTATAAAGGTGACACCGAAAAAGGAACCACTGAAGGTGCGGCTATAGCGGGTTGGAACCTTCAAGCATACGGACTTTTTGGTGATATCGTGCCACTTTATACCTCTAGCACGGCACAAGAACATGCTTTAATTTATGAAACTAATGATGCTGTGGTCACCAAGTTTGCTGACAGAGGACGTGATCGTCATGCTAAAGAAGATCAATTTCAGCAATACGACCATTACCTTTCTCATTATTGGACTCATAGAACAGCACGTTATAAATTCACCGATTATGTGGCTAAAGGCGGCTCATCTATTTTAATTGAATGGGTAACACAATGGCAGCTTGAGGCGTTAGAATTTAGAGCATGGTATTCAGGAATGAATACTGTTGCTGAATACCATGGTAATTATGAGCCTAACGTTGTGACGGTCGGTCACGGTAGTTACGACGACGACCTTGTGCAAACAAGTACAAATGGCGATCAATATAAATATTCAGTAACCATTAATGAGTTTCGCGGACTTAATGGCAGCATAGAAACCCTCAGTATTGGCCAACACATGGAAATTGAAGTCAGTCAGTTTTTATTAGGCGTTCCAGAGGGGCGGTCAAATTATTACGGCACAACTTATCTTTACCAAGTCGGTAAAGGTGGCATGGCTCCTTGGAAAACAGTCGGAGATTTTGATGATAAATCATCAGAGCGTGAAAACTCACATCCTATCGCTAAACAAGGTTGGTTAGGCGGTAATACTACGCTTTCCTATCAATATACTAATGAACCTAATGACCATTTCATGCAAATGGCGACTAATTTATCAAGTTTAAATGGGCAAGCGTTCGTTTTAGGAAGACGTATTCATCATACCTCTTTTGTTGATGGTAAACATGATGAAGACCCAGCCAATGGTGTTTTTTCAGAAATGGTAGGTAAGTCAGGTACGCATTTTGTTAATCATAGTTGCGCAAGTTGTCATGAACGTAATGGTAGGGCAGCTCCAGCACCAATTGGCGAGGCATTAGACAAATGGGTCTTTAAAATTGCTGATGCTGATGGTGAACCCGATGCCCAGCGTGGCGATGTTTTACAGCCATCGAATACGGGAAGCGTACAAAGTGAAGGAACGGTAGCTATTGAATCATGGACTGAGGTGAATGGTTTACGTTCACCTAATTATAAGTTTTCAACGGGTACGCCAGAAAAATTCTCAGCACGCATTGCACCTCAACTCGTTGGCCTAGGATTATTAGAAGCAATTCCTGAAGAAACTATTTTAGCGATGGCTGATGTCAATGATGAATTTGCTCCCTTTGGTATTTCAGGTAAAGCGCAAAGTGCTATCGATCCCGAAACCCAAGATATTCGCCTTGGACGTTTTGGTTGGAAAGCCGCTACATCAAGCATAAAGCATCAAGTTGCGGCAGCGTTTAATACTGATATGGGGGTGATGACCTCTGTACTACCATCACCAGATTGTGGTTCTGCTCAACAAGAAAGAAATGAATGTGGTCATGACCAATCTGAAATAAGCGACCAGCACTTGAACAATTTAGTGAAATACATCGCATTGTTGGGTGTACGAGCGCAACGTGGCCTTGATGATCCTCAGGTACAACAAGGACAAGCGTTGTTCTCAAGTATTGGCTGTGTGGATTGTCATACCGCAACACTGCAAACCAGTATTTATCATCCGTTTACAGAACTAAGAGATCAAACTATTCATCCTTATACCGACTTACTGTTACATGATATGGGTGAAGGTCTTGCTGACAACTTAGGTGAGGGCAACGCTACAGGGGCTGAATGGCGAACAACACCGCTATGGGGCATAGGTTTGTCGGCTTGCGTTACTGGAGGTGTAGAAAACCCAGTCGGCGGCCAAGGTAATGAAGTTTGTACGCCCGAGCATAGTTATTTACATGACGGACGTGCGAGAACAATTGATGAAGCAATTCTCTGGCATGGTGGGGAATCAGAAGCTTCTAAAGTTAAGTATGAAGCACTTTCTGATGCTGACGAAGCTTCATTAATAGCCTTTTTAAAATCACTATAAAATTAGTGACTTATTAAATCGATTGTCGATTGATTTAATAAGTTCTTTTAAGAAAAAAGAGAATAATAATGAACCAATATTCAGTTTATCCGTGCAATGTTAATTCAATGCTAAAGAATATCAGCTTTAAAAGTCGACTGTTTTTAATGAGTTTGCTGAGTTTGTTAATAACGACACCTACTATGGCAGGTTGGGAAGTTAACTATATAGATACTTTTTCAGGGGACAGTGTTAATTGGCAAAATTGGACGGCCCAAGTCGATGCTAACTTTAATAATGAAGTTCAATGTTATACCGATGATGACAGTTCCATTAATAAGAATTTTGATGTTTCTAATGGCACCTTAAAAATAATCGCCAGAAAGCAGCAAACTAATTGTGCAGGCTTGAATAATCAATCTAGAGGTTGGACCTCCGGTCGAATTAACGGTAAAGATAAACGTGAGTTTCTCTATGGCAGAATAGAGTCAAGAATTCGTTTTCATAACCTTGAAAGGGGGTCTTGGCCGGCGTTTTGGATGTTAGAGAATCGTATCGCTGAAAGCCCCCGTAAAAATGATGATGACTTTGTTAACTGGCCCAACCCAGGCGCTGGCGAAATTGATGTCTGGGAATGGTTTGCCAATAGTCCTAGCACTTATATAACTAACTTTTTTAATACCGGAGGGGGATCTTGTGGTAGTGAAGTGAGATTCACTTATCCAAATGGCGCTAATGATGTACTCGATTGGCATGATTACGCCATTGAATGGGATGAAAATAGCATATCATTTTATATGGATGATACCTTAGTCACTGCGCATAATGTATCGAACTGTCCACAATATAAAGAACCGATGTTTGTTTTACTCAACGTTGCTATGGGGGGAAATCTAGGTGGGGCGATAGACCCAAGTCTGCGTAAAGTCACCATGGAAGTGGATTATTTGGCGCATTGTACTGCTACCAATCAAAATAATGCCCAGCGCTGTAATGAAAATACGCCCGCTGTTTATGCTGATGATGATAACGACGGCATAGAGAACAACCTTGATCAGTGTCCAAATACTCCATCAGGAGAAAGTGTTGATGAAAAGGGCTGTTTCGAAGAGATGGTTAATATATCTCCTGAAGTTTCTTTGTCGATAACACAGAATAATGTGGCTGTGTCATCAGTTGATATTAGCGGAGGTTTAGTCACAATATCTGCTAACGCCACCGATGAAAATGCTGACGATATCCTTTCTTATGTTTGGCTTATATCCGGTACTATTCCATCACCTATTATCGACGGTGGTCTTGTTAGTTTTGATCCCTCTTCAATGGCCGGCGGGAATTCATATCAAGTAGACTTGACCGTAACTGACAACGGTAACCCAAGACTTTCAGTAAGCAACACTATTAAATTTAGCGTTAACAACATGCCGCTTGACACTGGTGATGATAAGAGGGAAAAAAGTAGTGGTGGTTTATTCAGTTATTTACTACTGCTGATGTTGATAGTATTTAGGCAGAAGTATCTTAAACAAAATATGTTCAATTAGGAGAACTTTTAATAACAAGGTTGATTTATTAGGATATCAGTATTAACACCGGCAGTGGTTAGTTATAATATTGATTGAATAAGTTGCTGATGCAGCATTATATTATTTTATTTATTTGATGTTCTGCTTTCAAAGTAACTCGTACTGACAAGTTTTAAGCGATAGTGTGTTCTTTGTTAACTTATTATCTAACGAATATAGACAATCCACACTAGAAATATACCTAAGGGCAGGACATAGATTTGACTATAAAGTGGCAAGATCTCATCGAAAAAGCATGGAATGATAGAAAAGTCTTAAATGAATCAGATGAATTTGATTCTTGGCGTGTTTTCCATGGTTACACCGAAGGAGCGCCGGGTGTAGTTATTGAAAAATTTGGCACTATGGCCTTGGTCGAATTTAAAGACGATATTCGTGATGACCTTGATGTAATCAAAGATGCACTATTACAGTGTTTTCCCTTCACGCTTATTATGGCAAAAGGTGATCAAACTCTCGGGTTACGCTTGAAGAATAGAATGTTCTCGCTTCATGGCGATATTGCTGATGCGCCAGAATTTACCAAAGAATACGGGGTCTATTATAGTTTGCTTGCCGATACGATGCATAATTGTGGTTTATATCTGGATGCACGTCCCGTTCGTAAGTGGTTAGCTAATAATAGTGAAGGCCGTCGCGTATTGAATTTATTTTCATTCACGGGCAGTTTGGGTATAGCGGCTTTAAAGGGGAACGCGAAGGCAGCAATTCACCTGGACAGATCGAAAGCGTTATTACCACGTATTGAAAAAAGCTACGAAAAAAATGCTATGGAATTTGGCACTCGCAGTTTTATAAAGGGTGATATCTATAAGCATTTACCTAAGGCAATAAAAAGTGGTCAACAATTCGAAGGCATTATTTTAGATCCACCGCCAACCGTTTATAAATCACCTTATGCAGAGCATCAGCCTAAAGGGCAAGATTTTTCTAAATTGGTGAGTATGTGTTCAAAGCTTTTAAGTCAGGGCGGTTGGTTGATTTGTTTATTTCATCGTTATGATGCAACGTGGGATGAGTCAGATGCCGAGATTATTGAATCATCTGGCCATAGTTTGAAAATGTCAGAACGCTTTACCAGTGAGTGTGATTTTCCCGATGATAATGTTGACCGGAAGTTAAGAGTGACTGTATTCGAAAAAATTTAAGATAGATAATACTAACAAGTCATTACTCCTGATATGTGAGAGGTAATGACTTGTTTAATACTTTACTGCTGCACAATAATAAATTGCAGAGCTTTGGTGAACAAGGTATACAGAAAGTTTTGTGGATTCTTGCTGTCTAGTAGATAAATAGTATCCCTAATATCAACAAATCAGTCTAACGCGCCTATCATTAATTTTAGTTATTATTTTTTGACGTTACATGTGAGCTATTACTTATTTTCTTGAAAAGAGATGAAAATAGTTTATGTCTTCAATTGCAGGTGTGTTACTAAACTTACCCGCGAGTGATCGCGTAGCCGTTAAGGTAACTTGTCATCAGAAGACAACCGTTTAACGTTAGCTTTTAATTTATCTACTGGCTTAAAAGTATTAAATCAACAAGGAATGAACCCATGACCAATCCTTTGATTATTAACATACTGGGATATTTAAAAAAACAAAACTGTGCTTGTTCCATAATTGATTTAGTCAATCTTTGCCAACAGGATTTTTTGCTACTGATAAAAAAGGATGTTGACCCTCAAATTGCCATATTTCAAAAGAATTTTTTTGTTATGAATGCGCTTTATCAAATTCAACGAGATATTAAAAGTGAGGGTTTTTTACTGACTATTTTTCCATTAGAAATTTGTTTAGTACCAAATCATGCTGCAGCAAAAGGTACCTTGGCTATGCGCGATACTGATCTAGCCCATTACTATTTAAGCTGGTCTAACTTGAATAACATTACCCTTGCAGAAGTGGAGTCACTCTTTTCCCGTTTTTGGCAAAGATACCGTGCAGTAGATAAGGTTGCTGCTGCTCTAACGACGTTAGAGGTAGATAAAAATATTGATTGGTTTGGGATACGTCGGGCCTATCAGAAGAAAATTGCCATTACCCATCCCGATAAAGGTGGCTGCGCGGCGGATTTTATCGAAATTCGTCAAGCTTATGAGGTATTAAGTTGGCGCTATCATCGCAAAGACTAATTTTACGGTTGGTGATATTAAACGACGTGAATAAACTGATATGTGTTGAATTGCAAAAATAGTTTTTAATATCTGTAGTTGGATAGCCAAAGCGCACATTTTAGACGGAGAGGGATGTTAGTGCTGATTGATTTTAAAGCGACTTAGTGCTAAGTTTTGTTGATAGAATGCGCTTGTATAACGATAAGCTTTCTAATCATCAGTTAATGAAATGTGTTCTCAACACACGACTCTATTATGGATATATTACGGGTAATGCTATTGACTGAGATTTATTAATTTCCCGGTAAGATATTCAAGATAATACTTAACTTATACTCACGACATGAAGAATAAAAATTAATAATATGAAATTAAGAATTACCTTTTATCTGCTATTAACTTTTGCATTTATTCATAGTTTTCCATCAGTTTCACAAGAGCTGGGCAATGAGCCGTTAGGTGTTATTACTGTTGTTGCCACTGAAGATAACTTGCCCTTTAGTTTTAAGCTTCCCAATGGCAATCCTAGTGGGCTTTATGTTGAGTTTTGGCAGCTCTGGTCTAAAACTAACAATATTCCTATTCGCTTTGTTTTATTGCCCTTTGAAGAAAGTATAGCCTTGCTCAAACAAAAGAATACCTTACATGTTGGGCTCTTTCAGAATCAGCAACGACAACAGTGGGCTGATTTTTCCTTACCTATCCATAATGTACAAACCGGTATCATTTATAATCGCTCAATTGACAAAAAATCTAAGCTAAGAGAATTAAGTGATATTAAGATAATCAGTCAATATTTTAGCTTTCAAGAGTCCTACCTTAAGGAAAACTTTGCAAGTTTTGAGCAATCAACGTATAAAAACTTTGATGATGCTCTTGAGAAGTTATTAGATAATGAGGTTCAGGCTGTTGTTGCTGAGTTACCTAATGCCTTTGCACAAATAGCGAAAAAAGGCTTAAGTGGAGTATTCACTATTTCTGAAGAGATTATTGTTTCTAATAATGTCTTTGGGGTGATAGCAAAAGGTCAACCTGAATTATTAGCTAAAATTAATGCTGGTATTGAAAACATGCCCGTTAATAAAATTATTGAATTAGAAAAACAGTGGCTCCCCACCTTAAAACCATTTTTTCAAAAATCATCATCTGTTGCTAGTTTAACGGATAACGAAAAAAAATGGCTGTCAGAAAATAATTCTTTTAGTTTGGGGACTGACTCTGCATTTCCTCCTTTTGAATTTAATGATGAATTGGGTGAACATAGCGGAATATCAGCAGATTACATGTTGCATGCCAAACAACAACTACAAATAAATTTAACACCAACAGTAGGTAAGAGTTGGGGGGAAGCGCTAGAGGAATTTAAACTTGGCAATATTGATGTCATGTCTTCAATTTTTTATACAAAAGAAAGAGCTGAATATATAAATTTTACTGAACCCTACTTTGAAATTTCTCTCGTCATTGTTAGCAAGAAAAACGCTTTCTATGCTGAAAGTTTATCGTCATTACAAGGCAGGAAGTTAGGCCTAATTAAAGGCTATGTTTATAATGAATTGATTAGTCGAGATCACCCCAGTATTAAAATTGTAGATGTTTTATCGGTTGAAGACGGACTTAAAAAATTACAGTTGGGTGAAATTGATGCCTTTGTTGATTCTATTGCTGCGATTAATTATGAAATAAACAAAAATAAAATTAATGATCTAATTATTACCTCCTTTACCCCATATACACTTGAAATATCGATGGCGGTAAGAAAAGGGCTTGAACCCCTTATTCCTATTTTAAATAAAACCTTTGCTGCGATGAATGAAAAAAAACGTTCTGCTATTGCAAATAATTGGTTATCGGTACACGTTCAATCGGGTACTGAATTATCAACTATTCTCGTCTGGGCATTACCGATAGCCTCATTGCTCATTTTTATTATTTTAGTGTTTTTTCGCATGAATAAAAAACTAAAAATAGAAATTGATGCACGAGTGATCAATGAAGAAAAACGCATTACCGCCCAACAAGATTTGGCTGCACAAAAAAAAGCGATGGACGAACATTCGTTGGTCCTTGTAATCGATATTAACGGTATTATTAGCTACGCCAATGATAAGTTTTGCGCCATTACTGGTTACAATCGTAATGAACTCATCGGTAAAAGTCATAGTATTCTCAATGCTAATAACCAGTCAAAAAATTATTGGCATAAGATTTTTGCGGCGATTTCTAAGGGGAAATATTGGCATGATGAGGTGCGTATTAAAGCTAAAGAGGGACAATGCTATTGGGTAGACACTACGATTGTACCACTTTACGATAAAAATAAATTACTCAGTGGTTATACTTATATCAGTACTGATATTAGCCATCAAAAAGAGACGATTATTCGCTTAGCTGAAGCCAAAAAACAAGCTGATGTTGCTAATGAATCAAAAACCGCTTTTTTAGCTAACATGAGTCATGAAATCCGTACACCGATGAATGGCGTTATTGGCATGACTAACCTCTTACTTGATACGGCTCTTAATCCAGAACAACACAATTTTGCGAAAACAGTAAAAAATAGTGCCGAGTCATTACTGAGTATTATTAACGATATTCTTGATTATTCAAAAGTTGAAGCAGGAATGTTAGCGCTTGAACCACTTGAATTTGATTTAGAAGTATTGCTCCATGACCTTGCTACCAGTCTCGCTTTTCAAGCGCATAACAAGGGTTTAGAGCTAATTTGTCCGGCTAATATTTTACCCGCTCAGTCATTTATTGCAGACTCTGGGCGTATTCGACAAATACTCAATAATCTTATCGGTAATGCGATAAAGTTTACAGAGCAAGGCGAGGTTTCAGTCCATTGCAAAGTACAAGAGCAGACTAAGCAGCACACTAAATTACTCTTTGAGATATCTGATACAGGCATTGGTCTAACGTTAGCGGATCAAAACAAGCTATTCGAACGTTTTAGCCAGGCCGATGGTTCAACGACCCGTAAATATGGTGGCACCGGATTGGGGCTATCTATAAGTAAACAATTAGTTGAATTGATGGGCGGCGAGATCGGACTGAAAAGTGTTGACGGAGAAGGCTCTACATTTTGGTTTAGTATAAATATTGCTAATGCTGATAACATGCGACCCAAGAAAATTTATGACAATTTACAGAATCAAAAGATACTGGTGGTTGATGATAATTTAACTAACCGGACTTTGTTAGGTTTATTACTGACCAAGTGGCAAGTGGAGCATACCCTAGTAGATAGTGGAGATAAGGCATTAGAAAAACTGACCCAAGCTAGAATACAAGGAACTCCTTACCATATTGCTATTTTGGATATGCAAATGCCTGAAATGGATGGGCTTCAACTAGCAACTAAGATTAAAGCCGATAGCGATATTTTTTCAACGACTCGTTTATTAATGTTGACCTCACAAGGGCAACGTGGCGATGTCGAAAGATTAAAAGCGGCTGGCTTTAACGGATATCTAAACAAACCTGTTGATCAGTCGATTCTCTACAATACCTTAATGACCATTGCTGGCGTTAATTCCCAACAGCAACCTTTGATCACGGCGTTTAGCGCTCGTGCACTTCCGCAGTTCAAAGCAAGGGTTCTTGTTGTAGAAGACAATGCTATCAATCAAAGAGTTGCACAAGGTTTGTTGAGAAAATTTGGTGTGCAAGTCGACATAGCGGCTAACGGTGAAGAAGCACTAAATTCGTTACAAAACTTACCTTTTGATTTAGTCTTTATGGATTGTCAAATGCCGGTAATGGATGGCTATGAAGCGACTAAAAAAATTCGTCTTCCTCAATCTAAGGTACTTAATAGCAATATTCCGATAATCGCCATGACTGCCAATTCAATGCAAGGTGACCGAGAGAAATGCTTAGCCGTAGGAATGGACGACTTTATTGCTAAACCTGTGAACCCTAACAAGCTACAAGAGGCATTGAAACGCTGGCTACCCGAATATTAAGCGTTCGTTATGCAAGTAGTTAAAAATAACAAGAAAGGTTAGTTTATATTTATCAAAGTCAAAATTAATCTACTCTGTGAAATATTGATATTGATCGAGAATACAATACTTGTCAGCGATTACACTTTCTTGTGCCAGAGTCTCAAGTCACGTATATCTAAATTTAGTGGTAATCGTGGTAATAAATCAAAAATCACCACCAATTGCTAACCATCTAACATGATACGGGCTTTTACTTTAGGCAACTTCCAGATGAAATACACTGGAATTATTGACAACATTAATAACACCAATTGCTCAGCTTCATTGAGTGGCAATAGTTGTAATAAATATACAATAACTGCTGAACCACTCATTTGTACAAATCCTAACAGCGCTGAAGCTGAACCTGCCTTTTCACCAAAAGGTGCTAGAGCTTGTCCTGCACAAGCTCCCATCAGTAATGAAAAACCAAGTGAACTGATCATTATTGGTAACATAAAAGCGACAGGTGTTTGCCAAGTTAATAAAGCTAACATTAACAATCCGGCTACAATCAGCAAAACCATACCAAAACCTATGGTCACCCGGGCACCAAATTTAACTAAAACCTGAGGAGCCAAAAAACAAGCGACAATATTAATGACAGCATTGAGACTAAACCAATAAACAAAGCTTTGCTGATCTAACCCCAATCTCACCATTAACCAAGCAGGTGAACTCGTTACATAGGCAATAATAATTGCCATTGATAACATTACTACTAAAGCATTAAAAAGAAAGACAGGGTGTTTCGCCACCGTAATAAAATGCCCCAAGCTGATAAGATTTTTAGAGGGTATGGTATGTGTGGGCCTGGTTTCTTTGAGGGTAAAAAACAAAATCAAACCGGCAAAAACAGCATATCCTGTCATAAATTGAAAGTTACTTCGCCAGCCAAAATACTCGGTTAAAACATTACCCAGTAATGGTGCAAGCGCAGGAATACAGCATATAGCACTGTTTAAATAAGAGTACATCACGCCACTTTCTATTGCGTTGTATTTATCACGGACACTGGCAAAGGCGGCTACAACAATGGCGCAAGCACCAAAGCCTTGTACTAAACGACTAAGGAGAAAAAACGTTAAGTTATCTGCATAAGCACAAAGAAGAGAAGCCAAGCCATAAATAATTATACCAGCCATCGCAACGGGGCGACGACCATATCTATCAGCGAGTGGGCCACTTATCAGTTGACCAAAGCCCATACTTAGAATGAATATCGTTATGCTCCATTGAATTTCCTTCATGGGAACAAGAAGTTCTTCAGCCATAATGGGTAAAGCGGGTAAAAATATATCTATGGCTAAAGGGCTAAAAATAACCATTAAAATCAGCAGTGGTAAAAGTTGTCTATTTGTCATTTCAGTCTCAATAATGATGACTGCCTAGTATAAGATATTGGCGTTATTAGCAGAAGCGAATTATCGTTAATTTAATGAAACTAAACAGCATTTCGCTTTAACTATACTTGTTAGTTAATTGTTTGGTGAAAATATCTTTAAGTAGAGTTAATTCATTAGTTCGGACATAGTTAAGTCTAATGATTAAGACAATGGTGCGGTGTGGCCCGGGTTCATTTACATGAATCGCCCGAAGTTCTGACTCGTTCAAGGTCAATGGCTCTAAGGCTATCTGTGGCAAAAGTGTTGTACCAAGTTTTCCTGCAACCATTTGTATCAAAGTATGAGGACTCGCCGAGTCAACATCAGTGTCTTGCTTTTTGTGTGAAGGCTGCAAGCGATAAGCTGCTATGGCATGACCTTTTAAGCAATGGCCTTCTTTTAAAAACATCAGCTTATCAATTTCTAACGCTTCACTGGTAATTCCCTGAACTTTATTTGGACACTCATCTTTATGACAGACCCAATAAAAGCCTTCTTGCCAAAAATTGAAACTGATCAATCCCTCAATAGAGTAGGGTAATGCAAGAATATCGGCATCAATTTCACTGGCAGGTACCTTTTCAACAAGTCTATGTGATAGGTCTTCAATAATTTTTAATTGAAAATATTAAACCAGTCATTATGTAAAATAGAACATTATCTTCAATTTAATCAACTATTCAATTCTCCTTATTGTTCTTATGCTAACGATGACATTTTATAAACCCATTATTATAAAAAAGGACTGCACATGTTTAATAAAACCCTTCCGATTGCTGCGGCAATCTCTGTTGCTTTATCTGCAATGGTAATACCTACAACTGCATTCGCGGCCAATGAAGCAAAAACCAATCAGTTTTGGTGGCCAGATATGTTAAATCTTAGCCCCTTACGCCAGCATAGCGCTGAATCTAATCCATACGGCGAACAATTCAATTATGCTGAAGAATTTGCCAGTCTTGATTTAACCCAACTTAAAAAAGATATTCAAACCACACTGACTGACTCAAAATCTTGGTGGCCTGCAGATTGGGGGCATTACGGCCCATTAATGATCCGCATGGCTTGGCACAGTGCTGGTGTGTATAGAGTACATGACGGGCGCGGCGGTTCGTCGGGTGGGCAACAACGTTTTGAACCCCTTAATAGCTGGCCTGATAATGCTAACTTAGATAAAGCGCGTCGATTATTATGGCCGGTTAAACAAAAATATGGTCGTAAAATTTCTTGGGCTGATTTGATGGTGCTTTCGGGCAATGTAGCGCTAGAATCGATGGGTTTTAAAACCTTTGGTTTTGCTGGTGGCAGAACGGATGATTGGGAACCTGATTTAGTTTATTGGGGATCTGAAACGACCATGCTTACTGATAAACGTCGCGATAAAAAGGGTAAATTGAAAGGTCCTCTTGCTGCAGTAGAAATGGGCTTGATTTATGTTAATCCAGAAGGGCCCCATGGTAAACCTGATCCTCTCTTAGCTGCCCAAGACATCAGAATGTCATTTGGTCGTATGGCGATGAATGATGAAGAAATTGTTGCTTTAAGCGCTGGTGGTCATACTTTTGGTAAGGCACATGGAGCGAAAAAACCCAGTGATTGTGTTGGTGCAGAGCCCGCAGCCGCTGATATTGAAGCACAGGGTTTAGGCTGGAAAAACAAATGTGACAGCGGTGTTGGCGCAGATACGATAACCAGTGGCTTAGAAGGTGCTTGGACAACGACGCCAACACAATGGTCAACGAATTACTTAGATAACCTAATGAACTTCAACTGGGTTCTAACGAAAAGCCCTGCTGGAGCTAAACAGTGGACACCTGAAAACAAAGCTGCGGTTAACTTAGTACCGGATGCCCATATCCCTAATAAACGTAATGCACCCATTATGTTTACTACAGATCTTGCTCTAAAAGAAGACCCTGAGTTTCGTAAAATTGTTGAACGTTTTAGAGCAGAGCCTGAAGCATTTGAAAAAGCTTTTGCTCGAGCTTGGTTTAAATTAACACATCGTGATATGGGACCTCGTGCAAGATACGTGGGCAGTGAAGTGCCGAGTGAAGTGCTAACATGGCAAGACCCTATTCCTGCGGTCAACTATCAACTGATTACCAAGCAAGATATTGCTGAGCTGAAAAAGCAAATTACACAGTCAGATTTAACCACTGCTGAGTTAGTGAGAACGGCTTGGGCTTCAGCATCGAGTCATCGTGTCACCGATATGCGCGGCGGTGCTAATGGTGCTCGCATTAAACTAGAGCCACAAAATAGTTGGACGGTTAATAATCCAGCCGAACTTAATAAAGTATTAACAACACTTGAAGTTATTCAAGCTAAATACAATAAGCAATCAGCTAAAAGGCAAGTATCACTAGCAGACTTAATCGTATTAGGTGGCGCAGCAGCTATTGAAAGTGCAGCCAAAAAAGCAGGCACAACAGTAGCTGTACCCTTTATGCCTGGCCGTGCTGATGCAACACAAGCACAAACTGATGTTAAATCATTTAATTATTTAGCACCAAAAGCGGATGGCTTTCGTAATTTTTATACGGATGAAAGTTACCTATCGCCAACAGAGATGTTAGTGGATAAAGCCAATTCTCTTGGTTTAAATGTCCCTGAAATGACCGTGTTGGTTGGCGGTATGCGAGCACTTGATGCAAACTATGATGGTTCATCTTTTGGGGTGTTCACAAATACTCCTGGTGTCTTAACGAATGATTTCTTTGTAAATTTATTAGATATGTCTACCGTGTGGACTAAAGATGAATCTACAGCTGGAATTTATATCGGTGCTGACCGCGCTTCAGGCAAGGTAAAGTGGCAAGCGACACCGGTTGATCTTATCTTTGGCTCGAGCTCTGAATTAAGAGCCATTGCCGAAGTGTATGCCTCAGATGATGCTGACAAAAAGTTTATTAATGACTTTATTAAAGCCTGGGTTAAAGTGATGCAATTAGACCGCTTTGATTTAAAGTAAGCTTGTTTATTTTTAAACTATATCGCTAATACGGCTAAGGCTGTATTAGCTTTTTTTAGCAATAACATCTTATAAAAAAGGTAAAGTCTACAACAGACTTTACCTTTACATACGAGTTTTAGGTTAACAGACTATAAGTAGGTTTTTAAAAAGCTTAAGTACTTATTAGATGCTTCAATGCGATTAGCTTTTTTACTAAAGCCGTGACCTTCATCGTCAAAGACCAAATAGTCAACGAAAGTCCCACCGCTTCGAATAGACTCAACCATTTCATCACTTTCAATTTTTAATACTCTAGGGTCATTTTTACCTTGTACAACAAGTACCGGACTTTTGACTTTATCACCGAAGAATACTGGAGAAATACTGCGTAAACGTTCTCTATCTGTACTGGGATCTCCTAACTCATCATAAAGAGACTGTCTAAATGCCTCCCAGTAGGGTGGAATACTTTCTAGCGTTCTGACCCAATTAGTGACACCAAAGATATTGACACCGACAGTAAATTCATCGGTAAATGCCATTGCGGCCATGGTTAAATAGCCACCGTAACTTCCGCCAATAACCCCTATTCTATCTTTGTCGACCCAATCTAAAGTCTGTAAATAATATTTATTATAGACAACATCTTTTAAATCATGGTCACCGTGCTTCTTATCATCTAAATGAAAGAAGGTTTTACCATAGCCACTTGAACCACGGTTATTTATTCTAAAAATAGCGTAGCCGTTATTGACCAAATGCTGAATGGTAGCGGAATAACCCTTACGACTTTGACCTCCTGGGCCTCCATGTATCCATACTAAAGCAGGGACTTTTTGTGTAGCGGCTTGTTTGGGTTTATATAAAATCCCAGGAATTTCTAAACCATCAAAACTTTTAAAGCGGACAATTTCGCCAACAACTAAGTTCTCTTCAATAATATTAGGATTACCTGTGTTAGTTAAGCGCTTAATACGCTTTGATCCTAATTGATGAACATAGAGGTTAGAAGGCGACGTATCTGAATTGATATAAAAAATAACTAAACTGGCATCAGCTGAAAAGTTTACGCCACGTAAATCGCCACTGGGCAATTTAGGAAGTGTTAACGGTTGCTTTATTTTCAGGTCGATAATTTCTATTTTAGTTTGCGCATCGGCATTAACACCAGTGACTTGATAACGGCCATCTTTAGAGAAGTAAGTGAAACTAACGTCCCAATCTGCAGCGTAGTTTAGTGCTTGTGTTTTTGCTTTTATATCATAAGCCCAAGCCTGTTTATATTCGCCAAATTCGTCTGTTGAATATATCAGCCGCTTACTATCACGAGTAAAAGTGTAGGCACTGTGTTCAACATCACCTTGATGCTCAGTTATAAGTGCAGTTAACTCGTCTGCTTTATTTAAGTCGGCTAAATATAAATTGGAGTCTGCATTGCTATTCGTTTTGCTCAAAGCAATATACTGACCATTTGGGCTGATAGTTTCGACTGAATAGCCGGCAGAATTTTGATAAATAAGATCCCTTGAATAATCATCATTTTGATAACGGTATACATCAAAAAACTTAGGGTCCCTTTCATTAGAGGCAACAAAAAACTGTTTATTATCTTCATGCCAACCAACAAAATAAGCTTTTAAGTCTTTACCTGGGGTAAGGTCTTTTATGCTGCCTGATAATTCTCTTACATATAAATGATCTAATTCGTCACCGCCCTTGTCTGCGGTATAAAGAATTCTGTCGTCTTTAGGAAACCAACTTACTGCAAAAACAGAGTCAACTGTTGACTGAGTTAACTGTATTGGGGCTGAGCCATCAAGTGGCATTTTGTAGGCATTAAAAATACCTGTTTTATCATTACTGATCAAAACCGCACTGGCATCAGCATTAATTGATGAGCCAGAGACTGAGGTTGTTTTAAAGAACTCTTCTGCGCTATAGGTCTCAAAGACAGGTTTTTTTTCTTCGATAACGGCTTGTTTAGCTACCTCTTCGACGGGTTTAGAACAGGCAAAGAGTAATAGTCCTGTGCAAATTATTGTAATCAATAGCGGAAACTTTATCATGGGTGAAATCCTTTTGTTGCGATGATCAAGAAACTAAGTCAGTTGCTTGTTTTTTGTTCTATACCAGTATAGTGCATAAAATAAAGATTACAGATACGTTAATCAATGATGACAAAGTAGTAAAAATATAAACGTTAACAAGCGACATTTATTCATATAAATTTCACTTTATTTAACCCGTTTTAGCGTAACACCTAACCAAGCGTTTGATATTAGCTATGCCAAACAAGACCTGAATACAGCTAATACAAAAACGGGGCAACTAATTTATTGATTTTCCTAGCCATCAATAGGGTATGTCGTATACCTTAGTAGTATTCAAATACTGATGAGAAATAACCTTGCAACCCATTATTAAAATCACAGATGTTAACAAAGTATATGCGGGTGGTTTTCAAGCACTTAATAATATTAACTTATCAATAAAACCTGCTGAAATCTTTGCCTTGCTAGGACCAAACGGCGCAGGTAAAACTACACTGATCAGTGCTATTTGCGGCATAGTTGATGCCACGTCTGGGCAAATCACCGTTGATGGCAAAGATATCGTCACCGGTTACCGACATACCCGAAGTCTTATTGGCTTAGTACCACAAGAGTTAACCACTGACGCCTTTGAAACAGTATGGACAACAGTTTCATTTAGTCGAGGTTTATTCGGCAAAAAACCGAATCCAGCTTTTATAGAAAAAACGCTAAAATCATTATCACTTTGGGATAAAAAAGATAACAAGATGATTGAGTTATCCGGTGGTATGAAACGACGAGTGATGATAGCTAAAGCGCTCTCTCATGAACCTGCTATTTTGTTTTTAGATGAACCAACCGCAGGTGTCGATGTAGAGCTGCGCAAAGATATGTGGCAACTGGTTAGAGAATTACGCAACGACGGTGTCACCATTATTTTAACGACACACTATATTGAAGAGGCTGAGGAAATAGCCGACCGTATTGGTGTGATCAAAAACGGCCAGCTCATTTTAGTTGAAGATAAAATAGCGTTAATGAATCAATTGGGTAAAAAGCAATTGATCCTCGATTTAAAAGAACCGTTAATTGAAATGCCTGCGCAATTGACTGATTTCAATTTACAGCTACAAAATGAAGGGATGCAATTAATTTATAGTTACGACACCACCAATGAACACACAGGAATATCTGCTTTACTTCAGCAATTGTCATTAGCGGGTATTGCCTTTAAAGATATCAAAACAGATCAAAGTTCGTTAGAAGATATATTTGTTTCATTAGTAAGGGAAAAAACATGAATCGTTATGCTGTTGCGGCAATTTACAAGTTTGAAATGGCCAGGACTAAACGTACTATTTTTCAAAGTATTATTTCTCCAGTGATTTCGACGTCACTTTATTTTGTTGTTTTTGGTTCTGCCATTGGCTCTAGAATTACTGAAATAGATGGCGTGAGCTACGGTGCTTTTATTGTACCTGGGTTAATTATGCTCTCGTTATTAACACAAAGTATTTCCAACGCCTCATTTGGTATTTATTTTCCTAAATTTACCGGCACTATTTATGAACTACTTTCTGCTCCGGTATCTTCCTTTGAGGTGCTGCTCGGTTATGTCGGTGCGGCAGCGACAAAATCCATTTTGCTAGCATTGATTATTCTCGCAACAGCACATTTCTTTGTGCCTCTGGAAATAGCCCATCCATTTTGGATGTTGTTCTTTTTAGTGATGACCGCTATAACCTTTAGTTTGTTTGGTTTTATTATTGGCATCTGGGCAGATAATTTTGAGAAACTACAAGTGATCCCACTTATTGTTATTACGCCTTTGGTTTTCTTAGGGGGCACTTTTTATTCTGTCAGTATGCTGCCGCCGTTTTGGCAAACAGTAACGCAATTTAACCCAGTTTTTTATTTGATTAGTGGCTTTCGATGGAGTTTTTATGAAGTGGCTGACGTAAGTTTACTAACAAGCTTTTTTGTGATGAGTGGCTTTTTAGCTTTTTGCTTATTAGCGGTTACTTGGATATTTAAAAGTGGTTATCAGATAAAACAATAAAAGAGATAGGCTGTTTACGCTATTTAAGCAAAAGTTACTAAAGGTTTTGTCCATTATGTACGACCTTTAGTGCTTTGTTTAGGCGATAAAATATAGGGTTACTTTGCCAATTAACAATACGGTTAAGCCAAATCCTATATTCAACACGAGTTCACTCTTGAGTAACATTTTTAGTGTTTTCATAAAATCTCTCCACTTATTCGAATAACTTTATTCTCTCCTCAACATTAATTATTATTAATAAATAGTGTCGAGAAGTTATTATTAAGTAGTACGAGATGTGTTGGATGATGGTTTACTTTCAATTAAAACTAAATAAATTAATGATGAGATAATGCGAACTGATTAAGTCAGTCTTTCATTAAATGCCTAACGCTGACTACTTGCTGATAAATGCTATAGTTTCACTTAATATTCATTGGGCGATAAAGACGAGTCAATAATATTTAAGCTGTTATCTGTTAATAAAGTAATGAATTTTATATCTTAGCTGACGGTAAAAATATTGGGTTTACTGTTTATTTTGGGAAGAGTCATCATCGCTGAAAGATTTTTACATCGCTAGATTCTATTTTTTTTGCGGGGATTAAAAGGGGTTATTTAAAAGTTACTAAAGGCTTTGTCCATTATGTACGACCTTTAGTGCTTTTCTTAGGCGATAAAATATAGGGTTATTTTGCCAATTAACAATACGGTTAAGCCAAATCCTATATTCAACACGAGTTCACTCTTGAGTAACATTTTTGATATTTTCATAAAACCTCTCCGCTTATTCAAATAAGTCTATTAAAACGAGATAAAAGGGCTTAGCAATGTAAACCAGAACCCTTTTTATTTTACTAACAATTAATGTAAAACTTAGCTAATTAAAACACAAGCTAAGTTTTATTTTTTTATCAACACTATTCATTATGACCGAAAGTAATATTATCAAAATAGCTTACGGTATCTGCAGCTCTGCCGTCAGTAAATTCAGGGAAAACTATCACCGAGTCAATATTAATGGTTTCAGCCATACCAATACGGCTAGAAAAGTCAAAAGTAAGCTCTTCCCATTCATTGATTTTAGTATTAGGTACCTTGATTTCTGCTTGTGCCGCAGCGCCTACAGAGAACTTTAATGCCACATCACTGATAACAGACTTATAAACCATTATTTTAACAATGCTATTGGTTGCGTCCATCGTAAATGGTGTGGTATTGGCCGCCGTTGTTTCAGTACCAGCCCATGGCTGACCTGCCATTCTAGCGGTAAACATAGCAACTGTTGTTGAGTCATTCACTGTTGATGAAGCCGGGTTAGCAACAAATTCGAGTGCAGGGTTATCATCATTTTCAAATACCGCCCAAACAAAATCACTGCCTAAACCTGTGGCTTCAAAGTCATATGGAGTTCCAACGGCAACAAAGTTACCTGCAGAGACTTCTTCAGCAGCAGGGGTGGTAAAATCATCAAAGTAGAAAGTCCAGTTAGCGGCATCGCTCGCGGCATCGCCCATCACGCCATTATCAAAAATTAGGGTAAGTCTGGTTTCACTTGTACTAGTCGCGCCAGTAAAATCAAAGTTCAACTCTTCCCATCCTGAACCAGTATGGTTTGCTGTTCTTTCTGCATCCATATCGTCAAATTTAACTAAAACGGGTACAGCACGCGAAGCCCAAACTTTCATGGTAATCATGCTATTAGCTGGAATTGCCGCTGGTGTAGCCAATGTCATTGTTGAACCACCCCAAGTTTGGCCCGCAGATTTTGTCATTTGACCCACTTGAGCGCTGGTATTAATACCCGTTGCATCTGGGTTGGCTAGCACAACGGCTGCACCTCCATCAAAATCATTAAAGGTGTAGCTTTGTGGATCAGCTTCAAAATCAGTGGTACTTGTAGAGCCACCACCTACGACTTCTTCTTCAGCGGTTGCAGGTGTTGTTATTTCGTCATAATAAAAGGTCCAATCTGCCGCGTTTCCTTCTGCGTCGCCCATAGTGCCTAAATCAAATATTACCGTAACGCTGTCTAAGGCGCCGGTTACATCATCTGCAAAATCGTAACTAAGATTTTCCCAGCCAGTGCCTGCATGATCCATTGATATTTCTTTATTAATGCCTTCAAGTTTAAATAACACAGGTACTGCACGCGCCGACCAAACTTTCATTGTGAAGGTGTTATCTTCCGCAGCCAAGGTTAATGCTGTAGGCAAGGTTAATGTACTGCCTCCCCAAGGTTGTCCAGCCAATTTTTGCATTTCTACGACTTGGTTGCTGGTATTTATGCCCATTGCTTGTGGATTAGCCATCACAGTTGACATGCCGCCATCAAAATTATTGAAAGCATAGGTCTCTGCAGCACCTTCAAAAGCAATCATATTACGGGTGTTTTCAACTGCAGCGTCAGCAACGGTAATGGTAAATGTTTGCATTGTATCTACAGTGCCATCATTCACTGTTAAGGTGATTTCTGTAGCAGCAACATCACCCGATGCCGGTGTGCCTGACAATATGCCTGTACTGTCATCAAACGTTAACCAAGAAAGCGCGCCTGGGACAGTTGTTGACATTGTCAATGTATCGCTGTCAGCATCGGTTGCCATAAGTGTGTAGGAGTATGACTCACCAACAGTAGCACTTGTAACGCCAGTACTTGTAATAACAGCAGCATTGTTAGCTTGTGCTTGAACAGTGACTGAAACAGTAAAGGATTGAGTGATTTCATCAGTGCCATCACTTACGGTTAAAGTAATTGCCGTATCTCCGGCATCACTATCCGCTGGCGTACCCGTTAAGCTTCCGGTTGCACTATCAAACGTTAACCAAGCGGGTAAATTTGTGGCTGACATTGTTAAAGTGTCACCATCGGCATCGGCAGCGACTAGTGAGTAGCTATAAGTGGAACCTGATTCAATTGTTGTGACCGCTGTGCTGCTAATAGTTGGTGCGGAGTTAACTTCTATAACGTCAGCAACTTTATCATCGCTTGAACTTCCCCCACATGCAGATAAAGCTAAACCTAGGCTTAGGACGATTATGTTTTTGTTGAAGCTTTTTTTATTTTTTATATTAGTCATTTAGATCCCCTATAAACTGTTCAATTGTCATTTGATTATTTGCAGTATTGGCAATATAAAACCAAGCTTGTGTCGTTATACTTAGGTTTGTATATAGCAGCCGTGCTGCTTAGTTGAAGGTACTCACTTGGCTAATTAAATAGCCAAACTTGTTCTTCTTTTATTATTTTATGATGCATTTCTAGTTAAATTTAACTGAGATTAATCGTAGAAAAGCCAAAAATAAACTACAGTAAAAAGTGATACAAACAATCAGGAAACGGTGAGTCGTCCCTAATTTCATGGTCAAGTGGGTTTTTATTAAATTTTGCACTGTAATCGGGCTTTTATTGAGCGATTTGACTTTAAAGTGTACTGATTTGTTGGTGTAAGGAGATAAATAATAGCTTTTATCCGCTAATTGTTAGCGGTGTTTTACACGTGATGGGCGATTTTATCGGGCAATTAACCCTTAATATAATACGGAGTATTTATTAGTGTGATGGCAAGATACTAAGGTTGAACACTTATCAATTGGGTGTTTTTTGGTGTTAATTATTAAAAAGCTAATGGGTAAAGAGAGCACTGAGCTTAGTCTTTATCATATTATATAGATGATGACTCACCTTGCTTTAAAGTTGTATTAGCCTCTTAATACAAAACCCAAGTAAAGCGGTAATTATAAAAGCCAAAAAGGTCATCAAAAAAAGTCGTTTGACCCTGTTTTGTCCATTTCAACTTTGCACTATCCCATCTGACCGTATTTAAATGCTAATTAGTAAATCGTTGTGCTAAAAGATATTTAGTTAATAACAGTATTTTGTTTACGATTGTATTTGTATTCACGTGAGCTTTGTAGATAAAAGTAGCGTATAGACATTATAAAAATGATTATAAATATTTGATTTGGATATCTCTAGGGGAGAAGACATGAAAACTAAAAGCAGTGTTAAATTTAAAACACAAGGCTTGGCCGCGTTAATAGGGCTAACGGTTACGTTAGGACTTGCTGGCTGTGGTGGTGCAGCCACCGAAACTAAACCAGATATTATTGATCCACAACAACCTGTCTCTGATTGGAAAATGGTGTGGAATGATGAGTTTGATGCAAGCACAATAAACAGTCAAAACTGGACGCATGAAGTTAACTGTGACGGTGGTGGTAACCAAGAGAAACAATGTTACACCGACAGCGCTGAAAACTCATATATACAAGATGGCATATTAAACATTGTAGCCTTACCCGCAGCCGAGGGCGCCGCTTTACCTTACACATCAGCACGTATGATGACGCGTTACAAAGCCGATTTTAAATATGGACGTATGGAAATGCGTGCAAAAGCGCCTTCAGGACAAGGTAGCTGGCCCGCATTTTGGATGATGCCTACCGATGAAGAATATGGCGAATGGCCACGTTCGGGTGAAATTGATATCTTTGAATCAGTTAACTTAGGTGTAGCGAGAGAAGACGGTACCGCAGAAAACCATGTTTACGGAACACTTCATTATGGTAAAAGCTGGCCTAACAATTCTCAATCAGGACAAGCTTATAGCCTAGCAAGTGGCGCTAACCCAGCTGATGATTTTCACACTTACGCCATTGAGTGGCAAGAAGGTGAAATTCGCTGGTACATGGATGACCATTTATATGCAACACAGCGACAATCCAAAATTCGCTACAACTCTAAAGATGAAGCAGTAGGCTTAGCACATCGAGGTTGGTTTACTGAATACTACGACCAATTATCGGGTGAATTAAAAACCTATTGGAGCAAGGCTCCTTACGACAAAGAATTTTATTTAGTACTTAACTTTGCTGTTGGTGGCACTTGGCCTGAAAATGTTAATGACTTAGGTGTTGATGCCACAGCTTTTGGTGCAGATAACAAATTTGAAATTGACTATGTACGTGTTTACCAGTGTCAGCAAAATATTGATACCGGTAAAGGCTGTGAAACAGTAAGACCTGGTTACGATAGTTTAGAAGATGGTCTTGTTGAAGGTAAAGCGCCAGTTCCATTGCCCCCAAGTGATGGTGTTGCTAAAAACCTAGATATTTTTAACGGTACTTTAAATGCTAACTGGATTGCTTGGGATTGTTGTGGTGGTACTTCACCTGCAATTATCGCTGATGCCGATAAAGGCGATGCTGTTCAATTTAATATTAATGATAACAATGGCACCGTATTAGGTTTTTCAACGCGAGGCGGACATTTTGGAGATGATTTTTCTGGCGAGTCTAGCCCATTTGATGCATCACCATTAGTTGATTTAAATGGTACTTTGTCATTTGAAATGAAAGTGGTTACCCCGCCATCTTCTGCGACTACTTGGTTATTAAAAGTCGAAGCCGGTGACGGCGGACCTAATACTGGCGATGTTGCGCTTAACACCAGTAATGAAGGTGCAGATCCTGTTGTGGGTCAATGGCAAACTTATACATTCCCATTATCAGTCTTACAAGACGCAGGTCTAGATCTTAGTGCAATTGATGTGGTGATGATATTCCCAGCTTGGCAAACAGGCGAAGGTGCTGAATATTTAATTACTAATATCGCGATTGAAGGTGACGTTGGTGGAGCGCCTGAATTAGTGGTCTTTACCGATGACGAAAATCCAAGCTGGCCAATGTGGGATTGTTGTGGCGGTTCTATGCCTACTGTTGAGTTAGACGATGATGCTCACGGTAACGTAGCTGAATTTTCTATCGGCGGTGAGCCAACGGTAATGGGCTTTATATCTAGAGCTGATAACACAGATTCACCTGCGCCATTTGATGCCTCTGCAATTCTTTCTAACGGTGTAATTCAATTTGAAATGAAAGTAACGGCTATGCCTGGTGATGCGGCTTGGATGTTCAAAGTTGAAGCAGACAATAATGCTACTTTTGCAGAACTTACCTTAACTGACTCTGTTGAAGGTGTTTCACCGGCTCTAGATCAATGGCAAACCTATACTTTTAACTTATCTGATTTAGCGAATGCTGGTTTAGATGTCAGTGCGATTGATGTCTTAATGGTATTCCCTGCATGGGGTGCTGGCGAAGGTGCCATTTACCGTCTAGATAACGTTAAAATTTATGACCCAACAGCAACATCTGTTAACAATGATGTTTTATTTGCTGATGCACCTGCTACAGGTTGGTCAATGTGGGATTGTTGTGGTGGCACAACACCTACACTTGAAAACGATGATACCGCTCATGGCGTAACGGCTGAATATGTTATTGGTTCACAGCCAACGGTTGTTGGGCTTGATGCTGAAGATGGCGTTTTTGTTGATGCCTCAGGTATCTTAGCCAATGGTGTGGTGAAATTTGATGTTAAAGTTGTTACACCACCAAACGATGCGGCAAGTGTTTGGATGTTTAAAATCGAGTCAAATAAAGCCGAAACTTTTGCAGAGCTTCCTTTAACAGGCAGCACAGAAGGAAAAGCACCGACTACGGGTGAATGGCAAACCTACACATTCCCACTGCAAACATTATTTGATGCGGGTTTGGATATTAGTCAGATAGATGTATTAATGATTTTCCCTGCTTGGGGAACTGGAGAAGGGGCTGTTTTTCGTCTTGACAATGTGATGATAACGGCACTGTAACCACGATATTAGCAAAGGTTGAGCGGCTTTAAACAGCCGCCGTCATTAAAACTAATTTTAAGAAAGTAGGGTAACCATGAAACATTCAATTTTTAATAAAAAGCGCCTAGCCGTTTGTATATCAGCGGTTTTAGCAACCGGTTTGAGCAGTCAGCTTTATGCCGAAGAAGCAGTAACAGATAAAGTCAATAATAGTGAAAAAGACGCTGGGATAGAAGTTATTCAAGTGACAGGTATCATGAGCAGTTTATCTCGCTCTATGTCAGTAAAAAGAAACGCTTCTGGCGTTGTCGACGTCATATCTGCTGAAGATATGGGTAAATTTCCAGACACTAACTTAGCCGAGTCATTACAACGTATTACCGGTGTTTCGGTCAGTCGTTCAAATGGCGAAGGCAGCCAGATAACCGTGCGCGGTTTTGGTCCAGAGTTTAACCTAATTACACTTAACGGTCGTCAAATGCCGGGTACAGGTAATTCACGTTCATACAGTTTAGAAAATTTGTCTTCTGATGGTGTTAGTGCTATCGAAGTACATAAAACAGCGCGTGCAGAAAACCCAAGTGGTGGTCTTGGCGCGACAGTGAATATTATTACCATGAAACCTTTTGCTAGCCCTGGTGAGAAATTTGTTCTTTCAGGAAAAGGTATTTATGACTCGTCTAATGTTGAAGGTGATGATGTTACACCAGAATTTTCAGGCTTATACAGTAATACTTTTGCTGATGACACCTTTGGTTTTGCTTTGTCGTTCTCTCATCAACAACGTGACTTTCAACAACAATCGGCAAATATTCAAGGTTGGCAGTTTCAGCCAGACGCACAGCTTCCGACTTTAGATGATGACAAAGTCATTGATAACCGTGATGCAAATGCGGCAGCGGGTGCTTTTTTCCCTCGTGATATGAACTATGGTATTGCTAACGTTGAGCGTGAAAGAACCAATGCCAATGTTACTTTCCAATATGCGCCTATTGAAAGTGTGATTATGACACTTGATTATACGATGGGAGAGTCAACAACAGGGACTAATTCTATTGGTTGGGGTCAATGGCACGATTTTGGCGGCAACATTGATGCTTACGAATTAGATGAAAATGGTACGGTTATCTTTGCCGATTTGTCTGGTAACGATGGCTCTTATACGGCCAATCGAAATACAACTGAAACAAATGAAAGCTCATTAGGTTTTAATGTTGAATGGCGACCGTCCGATGACTTTGTTTTTTCAGTCGATTACCATAGCTCAGAAAATAAAGCTGATAACGGCAAAGATAAAGGCATGAATGGCACGGGATCATTAGTTTTTGGCTCAGATCAATTGGTTAATAAACATTATGACTTCAGACAAGGTGATATTCCACAAGGGACAATCTTCTGGAAAAATGGCTCTACAACGCTTGCACCTAGTGAAATAGATTCACATTTTAGCCAATTTGAGCATACTCCTGGAAAGTCTGAAATTGATCAACTGCAAATCGATGGTTCATGGGAAAACCCAGATGACTCGTCATTAAAGTCAGTTAAGTTTGGTGTTGCTCGTACTGAGCAAACCATGGGTGGCTCACGTTCATGGAGTGGCCTGATTGGTGGTTTCTTGTTTAACCCCAATTATTCAGCGGCATTTCCTGATGGAATGTTTGAGTACAATACAACCGATGGCTTTTTGGATGAATTTTCAAATGGCGACAACCCTATGGGTGCTGGATACTATTATAGTTTTGACTTTGATGAAGCGGTTGCTCGTTCAGCGTATTATTTGAACAGTGATGTATTAGGCGACGACTTTTTTAGTACCGATGCTTACCGCCCTGGTAGTGTTCAATCACAATCTTCAGTAGATGAAGATACAACGAGTGTTTATGCATCGTCTTTATTTGAGTTTGAAGTTGCTGAATTACCCGTGCAGGTAAATGTTGGTTTTAGATATGAGCAAACAGATGTAACCAGTAATGTCTTGCAACCTATACCTACCGAAGTTTGGTGGAAAGGTGGCAGTGAGTGGCTTACTCAATATCAACCAGGTGAAAATACTATTTTATCGCTTGAAGGTGAGCATGATGTCTTTTTACCTATGATTGATGCCAAAATTGATCTTAGTGAGGAACTTGTTGCCCGTGCATCTTGGGGGAAAACGATAGCTCGTGCTCCTTTAGGCAGCTTAGCTGGTGGCCGTTCATTAGGGGCAAGTACGCGTCCTAACTCTCGTATAGGTGGTGAAGGTAACACTAACCTTGACCCTTATGAGTCTACTAACCTTGATATTTCTTTAGAATATTATTACGCAGAAGGCAGTTATGCTGCTATTGGTTATTTTAGAAAAGACGTAAAGAATTTTATTAGTAGCCAAACAATAACGACATCAGTTGATGATATGCGTGATATTTATCAGGGACCACGTTGGAATCAAGCGGTATCTGACCTCGGTGGCACGCCAACCAGTGATGAAATTTTTGCACAAATGCAAGCTAACGGAGCGACGTTAAACGCTCAAGGCTTTATTGAACCAGCAGGTGATGATCCATTAATGCAATGGGATATTACCCGTCCATTCAATGCCCCTGATGACAAGATGGTTGACGGCATAGAAGTCGCTGTTCAACATTTTTTTGGCGAGAGTGGTTTTGGTTTCGGTGCTAATGCGACCTTTGTTGATGGTGATGTTAAATTCGATGTTGAGGACATAACTAAAGTTGATAGTGTTGCTGATTTAGAGCCGCAAACACCACTAACTGGTTTAAGTGATTCGGCTAACTTTCAATTGTTCTATGAAAAAGAAGGTTTGTCAGTAAAAGTCACTTACGCTTGGCGTGACGAATACCTTATTGGTGTAGGACAAGCTCAAGGTTCTTCTGATGCGCCACCACAATTTGCTAAAGAGTTTGGTCAAGTAGATATGAGTATTAACTACGACATTGATGAAAACTTTACGGTATTTGTTGAAGGGTTAAATCTTAATAACGAAACCGAGCAATCTTTTGGTCGTTACGAAGAGCAGTTTTTATCCGCTAGACAATACGGTACTAGATATACTGTAGGTGTTCGTTACAGCTTTAAGTAAACCTGTAATCTAGTGAGTTTCAACTAATAGGCCTATATTGTTTTGCGATATAGGCCTTTTTTATTTTATAACCTTATATGTATAAGCTCGTTAGTCGAGTCAATAATCAAAAGAGACGTTTTATGTTAACAATTCGCGAAAAAATTGCTTATGGCTTGGGTGATACCGCCAGTAATATTATTTTCCAAACGGTAATGATGTTTCTGTTGATTTTTTATACTGATGTGGTGGGGATTTCGCCAGCTGTTGTTGGCACTATGTTTTTAGTGGTGCGTTTATTTGACGCGATAACTGATCCGCTGATGGGGGCACTTGCTGACCGCACTAGAACACGTTTTGGACAATTTCGACCTTATCTACTTTGGCTCGCTGTGCCGTTTGGCATTATTTCTATTATGGCATTTACTACGCCAGACTTGACGGGTAACGCTAAGGTTATATATGCCTTTGTTACCTATACCTTGTTAATGATGGTCTATACCGCAATTAATATCCCATATTCTGCGTTAGGTGGTGTTTTAACGACGCAGCCTGCTGAACGCGTATCAGTGCAAACTTATCGATTCGTTTTAGGGATGCTCGGTGGATTAATTGTTGCCGCAGGCACTTTGCCTTTAGTTGAGTATTTTGGTGGTGGTGATAAAGCCAAAGGGTATCAGCTCACTATGGTCGCGATGAGCCTTTTAGGCGTGGCGATGTTTCTATTATGTTTTAGTGGTACTAAAGAACGTGTGTGCGTACCTGAAAATCAGCAAACATCCTTTTTCGACGATTTAAAAGCACTGTGGCAAAATGATCAATGGCGAATATTGTCGCTGGCTGGTTTATTTTTACTAACAGGCCAAGTATTAAGAGCCACATTAGCGATATATTATGTTAAATATGTGCTCGGTCTCGAAGCGCAAATTACTTTATTTATGTCGCTGGGCATGATTGGTAGCATTTTAGGCTGCGCTTGTGCTCAAGCTCTTGCAAAAAGAGTCTGCAAGATTAAGGCTTATATTAGTTTACAGCTCATCGCCGCTTTTATCTGTGTGATCAGTTATTTTGTCCCCAAAGATCAAGTGAACACCGCTTTTGCATTGTTTTTTTTATGGAGCTTCTTTTTACAAATGGCAACCCCTTTGTTGTGGGCAAAGATGGCTGACACCATTGATTATGGTCATTGGAAAACGGGTGTTCGCATAACCGGCATGGTCTATTCTTCGGTGGTGTTTTTTATCAAATTAGGTGTCGCTTTTGGTGGCGCTTTCGCTGGTTGGTTACTGGCTTATTATGGCTACCAAGCAGACGTTGAACAAACAGAAACGGCTAAAGAGGGGATTTTACTATCATTCACTGTTTACCCCGCATTAGGTTCAATACTTGTTGCCTGGGTCATGCGAAAGTACGTGCTTAACAAAGAAAAAGTTGAACAAATACATTTAGCCTTAAAGACTCACGGGGCTTAGTCGTTAAGCGATAAGTGTCGTTTTTACCGCAAGGCTAGTCCATCTTGCCTTGTTTTGATTGCGATACATTCTAGTTCCCTTATTGTTGCTCTTAATATTGCTAATAAATAACGCTACGTAGCTGAGATAACGTTATGAATTTGGAGCTTCAATACCATGAAGAATAAACAAAGTAACAAAAAATCATTGCTGGTCTTGGTTTTAATCTTGATCCCTGTATTACTTATTGGCCGAGCACTGATAAGCGACGATGAACGTTATCAGTCCGATGATGCTCATTTATCTTCTGTTCATCAGGGCGACAAGCAAAGTGATCATAGTGAAAAAAATAACACGGTAGTTTGGGCAATTAATGTTGGTGGCAGTAAATATGTTGGTGTTGACGGTATAAGCTATCAAGCAGATCAATCGATAACTTCCTGTGATATAGGTACGATTGAAAATATCAAAGGCTCACAAGATAGTTTTATTTATCAATCTTTTCGCTTTGGTAATATTGGCATCAAGCAACCCATGGAAAATGGCCAATACGATATCATTTTTAAATTTGCTGAACCTGAAGATACTGCTATGGATGCCCGAGTCTTCAATGTTTTTGCTGAGGACAAGCTGGTTATTAGCGATTTAAATGTCAGGCTTGCTCGAGATGGTAAGCATATCTCGGCCTTAGCACGAGCTGTTTATAATGTTGAAGTGACCGATGGACAGCTAGATATAAACTTTGAAGCGATCAACGGGCAGCCAATCCTTAGTGCCCTAATTGTCCGTAAAAAAGAAATTGAGTCAAAGCAATGGCAATTAGTTTGGAGTGATGAATTTAATTATCAAGGTAAGCCAGATCCAAATAAATGGAGTTATGATATTTGGCCTGCTCGTAAGGTGAACAGTGAAGATCAAACTTATACCGATAACCTCAAAAATGTCCATGTAAAAGACGGTAATTTAGTGATCACCGCCTACAAAGAAAATTTAGATGATGCAAAATATACCTCTGGCCGTATTCACTCACAAGGTAAAGGCGACTTTCTTTACGGACGTGTCGACGTTCGAGCTAAGTTACCGGCAGGGCAAGGCACTTGGTCAGCTATTTGGATGTTGCCTAGTGATCCTTTTAAATATTCAAGCACCTGTCAAGAAAATGAAGATTGGCAAGGCAGTGCAACCTGTGATGCTTGGCCCAACTCGGGTGAAATAGACATCATGGAACACGTTGGTTACGACATGCAAACCATTCATGGCACCGTACATAATAAAGCTTATTATTGGGCGAATTGGGAACAACGAAAGGGCAGTATCGAAGGTCAAGATGTTGAAAAAGCCTTTCATCTTTACTCCGTTGAGTGGACGCCAGAGAGTATTACCGTATTGTTTGATAATGTGCCTTATTTCTTTTATAGCAATGAATCTAGCGGCTGGCGCGCTTGGCCTTACGATCATCCTTACCACGTTATTTTAAATCTCGCGATTGGCGGTATGTGGGGCAAAGCAGGTGGCCCGATAGATGACAGTATTTTTCCGGTATCAATGGAAGTTGACTTTGTCAGAATATTTAAACCCTTAAATCAGTAAACCGTAAATTTTAGAAATAGATGAATTTAAACGTTTATCTATCAATTTATTCAATTATTTAGAACAGTAAAGTACCTTGAGTTTAGGTAGGAATTAAAAATGAAAATATGTAATACCCACAACAATCAAGTGACCGGTGAATTTGTCACTATCGCTGACGAACGTTTTTATGCCATTAACAATGTTAATAAGATGGCTCCTTTTTTTGTTAGCGTTATTTCTAATAGTGACCATTGGCTATTCGTTTCATCAACGGGTGGATTAACCGCGGGGCGTGTATCGCCAGAGACGCCTTTATTTCCTTATATTACCGTAGACAAAATTCATGAAAGTGAGTTAAATACAGGGTGTAAAACCCTACTACGTGTTAATACGGGTAGTGAAAAGGTTGATTGGGAACCCTTTAATCGTGAGCATGAACTTCGTTTTAATATCACCAGAAACTTATACAAGAACGTTTTAGGCAATAAACTGTGTTTTGAAGAAATTCATAATGATTTGCAGTTAGCCTTTCGCTATACCTGGGCAACGAGCGACACTTATGGTTTTGTAAGGAAGTGTGAATTAGAGAACTTATCAGATAAACCTTTAAGTGTTGAAATTATTGATGGTTTTCAGAATGTTTTACCTGCAGGTACACCGCGCTTTACGCAAACAAATTCAAGCAATTTAGTGGATGCCTATAAGTGGACCGAGTTAGATGAAAGTTCAGGTCTTGCCTTTTTTACTTTGTTTTCGGGCATCACCGATAGAGCAGAGCCTTGTGAGTCATTAAAAGCCAATACGGTTTTTTGCCTTGGTTTAGATAACACTAATATCTTACTCTCATCTGAGCAGTTAAGTGCTTTTCGACGTGGCGAACAGGTTGAACAGGAAACAACAAAGCGAGGTATTCGTGGCGCATATTTAGTGAATACTACCCTTGAACTTAAGCCGCACAGTGATAAAAAATGGCAATTTATTGCTAATATTGAGCAGACTCAAAGTCAATCTGTTGTCTTGCGTCGTCAGCTAGGCGAACGAAATAAACTCGACGAAAATATCAACGATTCTATAGCGAATGGCTCTGATGAATTAGCACGTATTATGGCTTCTGTTGATGGTTTTCAATTAACGGGTGAAGAGAGTGTTGCCGAGCATCACTATGCTAATGTTTTATTTAATGCCTTGCGTGGTGGTATTTTTGACGATCAGTATCAGATCTCTGCAGATGATTTTACCAAGACGATTAATTTATTTAACCATAAGGTTTATCAACGCAATCAAGCGCTGTTAGACAGCTTGCCGGAAAAGTTAGATTTTGTGGAATTACTGACAGAAATTAAAACGTCTGGCGATAGTCAACTTGAGCGCTTAGCTTCTGAATATTTACCTATTTCATTTGGTCGTCGTCATGGCGATCCGAGTCGTCCATGGAACCAGTTCGCTATTAAATTAGTGGATGAAAACAATAAGCGTTTGTTAACTTACCAAGGAAATTGGCGAGATATTTTTCAAAACTGGGAGGCATTAACGTATAGCTACCCGCAATTTATTGAAAGTGTTGTTGCCAAGTTTGTTAATGCTTCGACGATGGATGGTTATAATCCTTATAGAATTACCAAAGAAGGCATCGACTGGGAAGTAGAAGAACCTGATGACCCGTGGAGCTATATTGGCTATTGGGGTGATCATCAAATAATTTACTTACAAAAGATGCTTGAGCTGTCGAAGCAATTTCATCCAGAAAAATTGACTGCGATGCTGCGCCAAACACTTTTCAGTTATGCCAATGTGCCTTATCGCATTAAGTCATTTGATGACTTGGTTAAAGATGCTAAAAGCACCGTCACCTATGATGAGTCGCTCGCGCTTAACATTGAGCAACGTGTTAAAACAATGGGGGCTGATGGCAAACTGGTCCTTGACGCCAAGGGTGATGTTTATCAAGTTAACTTGTTGGAAAAATTATTAGTGCCCTTATTGTCTAAATTGGGTAATTTAGTGGTTGATGGCGGCATTTGGTTAAATACCCAAAGACCCGAGTGGAATGATGCAAACAATGCTTTAGTTGGGCAAGGTTTATCTATGGTGACCTTATGTTACTTGCGTCGTTATGTTTGTTTTTTCCAAGAGTTAATTGCTAATGAAACACAAGATGTTGAGTTGTCTATTGAAGTTAACTTATGGTTGACTGATACGGCAAACGCATTAACACATTTAGTTTCAACGTTAACCCCTGAGCCAGTAACTGCTGAGGTACGCTATCAAAGTACTGCAGAACTAGGCATGGCAGCAAGCCATTACCGTCAAGCTATCTATAGCCAAGAAGGTTTTAGTGGTAAGACGCATCAGCAGATTAGTCAGATCAGTGCGATGTTAAGTGATGCCCTACAAGCGATTGAACATACGATTGAGACCAATGAACGCGCCGACGGATTATATAACGCTTATAATTTATTGAGCCTAGAAAATAAGACCTCCAAGGTTAAAAATCTGTACCCAATGCTCGAAGGACAGGTTGCTGCCTTAAGTTCTGGTGCACTTAAACCAAAACAAGTGGTTGATGTACTCGAAGCGCTTTTTGCGAGTGATGTTTATCGCCCCGATCAAAAAAGTTTTATGCTTTACCCCGATAGAAAGCTACCAAGCTTTTTAGAAAAAAATTGTGTTGATGCCCAGCAGGTACAAGAAAACACTTCGCTGCAACAGATGCTTAAACAAGCTGATGAACGTATCATTTTGCAAGATATTGATGGTCAATATCGCTTCAATGCTGATATTACTAATAGCAATGTTCTACAAGATAAATTAACAGAGCTTAGTCAAGAATATCCTCAGGCACTGACAACTGATAAAACAGCGATTTTTGATCTTTATGAGCAAACCTTTAATCATCAAGCTTTTACTGGCCGCTCTGGTGGTATGTTTGGTTTTGAAGGATTGGGCTGTATCTATTGGCACATGGTTTCTAAGCTGATGTTAGCGGTAGAAGAAAACTTTTTTAACTGTGTTGATCAAGGTGAAAGTGACGAGGTAAGACGACAAATTGCCAGTTTATACTATCGAGTTCGTGATGGTATTGGTTTCAACAAAACGCCACTTGAATATGGTGCATTTCCAATGGACCCATACTCTCATACCCCTAAACATTCGGGTGCGCAACAACCGGGTATGACCGGACAAGTGAAAGAAGAAATACTTTCACGTTTTGGCGAGTTAGGTCTGCGCGTTAACGCAGGTGTTGTCTCGTTTGAACCAAGCTTATTGCAATCATGTGAATTTATTCAACAAGCAAAGCCATTTCGCTACCTAGATGTGAACAAAAATTGGCAAGAAATAACGGTGCCAGCAATGGGACTCGCCTTTACTTGGTGTCAGGTTCCAATTGTTTACCAGCTTAACGATGAAGTTGAACCTTCGTTAATGGTGACTTATAAAGACGGTACACAGCACACATTTTCAGCGTTGAGTTTACCTGCTAAAGAGAGCACTGAACTGTTTCTTAGAAGTGGTCAAATACAGCAATTAACCTTAACGATATCAACTGATAATTTATTCTATTAATCATTATTTAGCATAAATTTTTTGGTTGTTTGATTAAAGGCGGGGTATCAATACCCCGTCAATTATATATAACGATGGTTATCGGAGACGAGCATGTCGAGTAAATACAATAAGCATATGTCATTGGCTGGAATGAATCTTGGTCATTCTTCTAGAGAAGACTTACAAAGTGCTGTTAATGGGGTACTTGATAATAAAATTCATGGTATTTCCTTTAGCCCTTATACCGAAGGGCAAGGGCCTGGCACTAAGATAAGCGAGGCACAGATATCGGCACGTATGGCGATTATTTCTCCTAGTATTAACTGGATCCGTTCTTTTTCTTGTACTGATGGTAATGAAAATATCCCCAAGATAGCAAAGCAGCAAGGTTTAAAAACCTTAGTCGGTGCGTGGCTAGATGATGATTTAGAAAATAATGAGAAAGAAATCAACAACCTGATAGCGGTTGCACAACAAGGTTATGCCGATATTGTTGCCGTTGGCAATGAAGTCCTACTGCGTGAAGACTTAAGTGAAGGACAATTAATCGCTTACATTAATCGTGTAAAAGCAGCATTACCGGGTATCGAAGTAGGCTATGTTGACGCTTACTATGAATTTGAAGAACATCCCAAGGTTACCGACGCCTGCGACTTGATCTTAGCGAATTGTTATCCTTTTTGGGAAGGCTGTGCCCTTGAGTACTCCATTCTTTACATGAAAGACATGTATCGCCGTGCTATTAAAGCTGGCAAGGGTAAAAAAGTTATTATCACTGAAACTGGCTGGCCGAACGAAGGTCCAGCAGAGTGGGGTGCTGTGCCATCTTATGAAAACGCCATTAAGTACTTTTTAGGTACTTATCAGTGGGCAGAAGAAGAAAATATAGCGGTCTTCTATTTTTCATCATTTGATGAGGTTTGGAAAGTTAAAGATGAAGGCGGTGTTGGCGCGCATTGGGGTCTTTGGGATAAAAACGGGAAATTAAAGTATGTTTAAAAAACACAGTGATAAAATAGCAACAATCAGTTCGATGAAATTAGTTCATGAAAATGCTATTTGTTATTCTGGCTATCGTGACGGGCAAAATCCAAGAGAAGGTCTTTACCCAAGTTATAATGAAGTTAAAGAAGACTTACTTATTTTGAAAAAAAACTGGAGCTACCTTCGACTTTACGATTGTGGACCACACGCCGAACTTGTTCTTGATGTTATTAAAACTGAAAAACTGCATTTCAAAGTAATGCTAGGCGTCGATATGGCAGCAGAAATGAGTAACCCTAACTGTCCTTGGGGCGCTGATTTTAGCCAAGAAGTTATTAATGCAAATCGTCAGAAAAATTGTGATGAAATTCATAGTATGATCGCACTTACCAAAAAGTATGATGATATCGTATTTTCAGTTTCTGTCGGTAATGAAGCGAGTGTCGAATGGACAGACCATATGGTACCTGTCGATAGCTTAGTAAACTATGTAAAACAAATTAAAAAAGAAATTCATCAACCGGTAACTTTTTGTGAAAACTATGTCCCTTGGACATACAAACTTGAGCCCTTGGTTGCTGAACTAGATTTTATTTCCATTCATACTTACCCTGCCTGGGAATACAGAACGATGGAAGATGCACTCGAATATACCAAACAAAATTATTACAGTGTTGCCCATCATTATCCTGACAAACCGGTGATAATTACCGAAGCGGGTTGGACAACGGCATCAAATGGACGGGGCATAGAGCCTTGGAATGCTAACGAAGTACTACAGGCAGAATATTATCAGCAACTACTTGCTTGGACGACAGAAGAAAAAATACTGACCTTTGTCTTTGAAGCCTTTGATGAACCATGGAAAGGATCTCCTGATAAATTAGAACCTGAAAAACATTGGGGACTCTTTAAAGTCGACCGTACGCCTAAGTTAGTGATGAAAAATATTTATCCAAACGAGGTTATAAACATTAACAAAAACAATGCTTTTGCTTAGTTTTCGTTAAAGTTTAACTGTCAATAAAAGTAATACCCCAAGGATTTTGTCAGCAAATATTGCTCGGTCAAAGTCGTTGGGTTTTATTTTATTGGTCAAATTAAAGACTAAATGATTGAAAATCCCTTATTCACCCAAGCCATTAACCTTTCCCTTATATTTTAAAGCGTTTGACCAAGCTATCAAGATTCATTGCCATTGCAGTAAGTGATTCACTTGAAGAGGCTATACGGGTTGATATTTGCGCACTGTTTTCTGTGCTATCGCTTATCGTATGAACGTGAATATTAATTTCACCAACAACGGCTGCTTGCTCTTCTGTTGCTGTGGCCACCTGAGTATTTAGATCTGAAATGAGCTGAATATTAGCAACAATTTCCTCAAGTGCCTCTGTTGTCTGTTGAGCATCCGTTGCGCCAACTTCGGCGGTCACTTTGCTTTCCCTCACGCTATCAACGGCTCGCTGAGACTCTGATTGCAAAAGGTTGATCATTTTATTAATTTCATCAGTGGACTCACTGGTGCGCTTCGCTAAGTTACGAACTTCATCAGCGACCACCGCAAAACCACGACCTTGTTCGCCTGCACGAGCAGCCTCAATCGCGGCATTTAATGCCAGTAAATTTGTTTGCTCTGAAATTCCTCGTATAACATCAAGCACACTGCTAATAGCGTTGCTTTTATTCGCTAAAGATTCAATGGTAACAGACACAGAATCCATATTTTGTGCCATCTGGTAAATATTCTCAGTTGATTCTTTAACAACAACTTGTGCATTTTTAGCTTGGGTTATCGCTTCGCTGGTCGAGTCAGCCGCATGTGCGGCGTTTGCTGCAATTTCTGTAATGGTTGAACCCATTTCACTAATAGCCGTTGCAACTTGTGTGGCGATGTCACGCTGACCTTCAGCATCGAGTTTTGACTGCTCTGCATCTTGGGAAACATCTAACGATGCTTGGCGGACATCTTTTGATGTTTTAGCGACATCATTAACTACCGAGTGTATTTTACTGATAAAAGTATTAAAACCATGGGCCAAACGTGAGACTTCTTCGCTGCCGCTCTCACTTAGTCGGTAACTAAGGTCGCCTTCACCATCACCCAAGGCTTTAAATAATCCAGCAAGGTCATTGATAGGTTGCGTTAAACTTTTTGCAAAAATGATACTGATCAAAATAAACACTACGACAATAATGGCAAACCAAATCAGCATATAATTTCGTGACTCGTTCAACGCTAAGTACAATTCAGCCTTTGGCACTTCTGCAACAACATACCAACCCAAACTTGAGATATAGCTTGTCGCCACGATTAAACTTTCTGTTTCTTGAAAAGAAAATTGTTCTTTTGATAACAGCGTTTGAAAATTTATATCTTTATATATATCAGTCAAGTTCGCCTTTTCACTTTTTGCTTTATCTTGATGGATTTTTACCAACCCCGAGTGATCAACAAGATACACTAAACCTGACTCTTCAATTTTAAAGCTGTTTAGGTAACTAACCATGTCATTAAATGATTTAGATAATCCAGAAACACCTCGTCCATTAAGTTGTTGATAGTTGATAAAAACATCTACATTACCATTCGGATAAGCGTAGGTACTTGCCGACTCTTCTTTATTACTATTGGTAAATGAAAAAAACCAACCATCAAGACTGTCATCTTTGAGAACACGAAGAAAGCCATCTTGGTTCCAATATTTAGCTGTTTTTCGATCGGCGAAGGAAGCATTACTTAAATTGTTATCTTTAGCGATGTTACTCAGCATGCTAATAACGTTAGCTTCATTGTCTTTGCTGGCACCAGACTCTATCCAATCAAGTAGAAAAGGGTTAGTGGCAATAGATTTTGTTAACACTTTCATTTCAGAAATTTCACCGTCGACTGCATTACGAACGCGCAGCAGGAGATTAGGTAAATCTGATTGTTGTAGTCTGGATATAAGCAGTTCTTTGGCTTTTGAGTGGCCAACAAAGCCAACAATGCTGGTCGATATGATAACGGCCATTAACATGGCAATGACTAACTTAGATCGGATAGAAAGGGTGGTTAAAAATCTCATTAAATAGATCCTATTTGCAAGTTTTCCACAAACTTTTCGGTTACGGCGATTTGTCCATAAAATCCTTTTTATAAGGGTTTTAAAATAGATTCGCTCTCAATTTGCTTGAGCTTAACATATCCATGTAGTCGCACCATTTAAAACCACAACAATTTAACTTTCTTTCAAGATAGCTAATTATTTCAGCTGATTAAATATAAAATCACTTTATTTAAATACCAAAAATATTTTTTGATGACAATGAACTATCGATTAACTTACTGACTTAATGACTCAGTAAGTTAAGTTAAGTTAAGCTATTTTTACCTTAATGAGATGAAACGGTCTTTAGCAACGATAGTAAGGAAATTTTTATTCGACCATCAGTGGTGGAAGGGGTAGTATAATATCAGATGATTTCGGAGCAAATATGTCTGACAACCCACTATTACGTTTCAATAAATTTATTTCAAAAAAGCCAGAGTATCTATTTTGGGTTTTACAAATCTGCTTTTGGTCTTTCGTTTCATTAATTAGTCTGATATCACTGACACTTTGGTATGTCCAAATCGATGTCGAGCACCTTAATCACACTTTTTGGCAGTCTGTTGTGGGGATATTTTGTTCATTGCCACTCTATTGGATTTTCATGAGGTGTTGGCACTCACCTATTTTTACCCGCGTACTGATAACCATCGTTTCAGTGATTTGTATTTCCTTTATTTGGACACTTATCCGAGTCAAACTTTATATAGAACTGACCAGCTCTGCCGGTAATTGGGACGAGTTTGGCGGCTGGTATTTTAGTAGTATTTTTATTTTCTTTTGTTGGACCGGTTTTTTTCATGGTATTCGCTATTATCAATTGTTGCAATTTGAGCATAAAATGTTGCTTTCAAAGGCAGCGGAAGCTAAAGAAGAGCAATTAAAAAGAGTGAACGCGCAATCGGTAGCCCGAGATGCAAAAATAAAAATGTTACGTTACCAACTCAACCCTCATTTTCTTTGTAACACCCTCAATGCCATTAATTCTCTGATCGAATGCGAAGCTCCAGAGAAAGCTCAGCGGATGACCGTTCAATTAAGTAAGTTTTTACGTTATTCATTAGACAATAACCCTGATACTAAAATTGCGTTAGAATTTGAAATTATCGCACTTAACTTATATTTAGAAATAGAGAAAACCCGTTTTGGCGAGCGACTTAAATTAGATTTTAAAATTTCTGATAAAGCAAAGTTAGCTTTAATACCGAGTTTATTAATACAACCTATTATTGAAAACTCAATGAAACATGTTATCGCGCAAAATGAAGAGGGTGGCACTATTAGTCTATGGGCTGACGTTGTTGATAAAATGTTGGTGTTAGAGTTAAGTGATACCGGTTCTGGAACCGCGGTTGACGGTAGTAAAATGAAAGGAAAAAGGAGTCGAGGTGTCGGCTTGCGTAATATCGATGAAAGACTTAAAGTGTTATATACAGATGACTACGTATTTAACCTTAATATTATCCCATCAGGTGGTTTAAAAACTATCATTAAGCTGCCTTTTGAAACGCTTGATGAAATAACACCTGCTAGCCAGTACCAAACTCAATGACGGTGAGTTAAATTTATGAATAAGTTAAGAACAATTATTGTTGATGATGAGCCTTTAGCGCTTAATCTCTTGCGTGCAAAGTTAAATAAAATTCCTGAAATAGAAATTATTGCAGAATGTAAAAATGGCCGTGAAGCGATTGAAGCTACGATGGCCTTAGCACCTGATTTACTCTTTTTAGATATACAGATGCCAGGTGTTGATGGTTTTGGCGTTATTAAAAAATTACAATCTGATATTGTTCCTATGGTGGTTTTCACGACCGCATTTGAGCAATATGCTTTAGATGCGTTTGATGTGCATGCCGTTGACTATATTCTTAAACCTATTGATGACGAACGAATTCAGCGGGCCATTCAGCGTGCGTTGGTTCGTTGTGAAAGTGATGAAGACACTTTAAACAAATCTCGCATTATTAGTGCGATAGACTCAATCAATGAAATGGAAAACCCTGATAATGCTTCTTCGCAGAGTATCAGCCTTCCTAAGCTTAATACCGACAAAGTTGAGCGTAAAATCGTCATTAAAGACCGAGACGATATAACCTTGTTAAAACAAACCGATATTGAATGGGTTGACGCAGCAGGAGATTATGTTTGTGTTCATGCGCAAGGCGTTACTCATATTAAACGCTGCACCTTGAAAAATTTGCTAGAAGATTTAGACTCTGAAATGTTTAAACGTGTGCACCGTTCAACGATTGTTAATCTTAATTATATTCAAAAAGTGATCCCGCATACCAAAGGTGAGTTTTTTCTTAAATTAGGTGAATATGACCAAGTTAAAGTGAGCCGTAATTATCGAGAAGTGATCAAGAGTTTTTTAACTGACATGTAGTATATTGACGACGACTCGTGGTCAATATGCCATTTTTTATCTAAGTGATCTTGTTATTGCCTTATATTGACCAGCCTACCGCTTCTAAAATCCCCTTTATCGTAATACGGTTGTTAAAAATAGCCGCTCATTAGATGATTGATATAACTGTAGATGTTACTCACTTGGGTAAACAGTCATTGTTAATTAAGGGATATTAAATGTTAAGTATTAAACAGATAATTATTGCGTCCATTTTTTCTATGGCATTAATAGTGCCTTGCTATGCAGCCGATAGTCATGCGGCTAATCGACTTAATTATTATGCACCACATGCTGAAAAAGCACCAAGTGTTGATGGTATTGCCAATGAAAGTGTTTGGCAATTGGCACAGTGGCAAAATTTAGATCAACGTTGGTTAGGTCCAGAATTTTCAAAAGAAGACTTTCAAGGCCGATACAAGGTGGTTTGGACGCAAGCTAAATTATATATTATGGCTGAAATTATTGATGACATTCTCATTGATACCCATCGCGACCCCTTGAGCCAATATTGGGATGACGATTGCTTAGAGATTTTTATAGATGAAGATTTCTCTGGCGGTGATCACCAATATAACCATAATGCACTTGCCTACCACATGTCTCTTGATAACCAAGCCATAGATATAGGTACCAACAAAAAGCCGCAGAACTATTCACATCATGTTCAAAGCAACTGGAAACAACAAGGCAATACGGTTATTTGGGAACTAAGCATCGATATTTATAACGATGAATATCAAGATACCACAACAGACTCAAGCAGTATTAACAAACCAGTCGCCTTGTTTGCTGGCAAAGTGATGGGACTCATGGTGGCTTATTGTGATAACGACGGCAGTGAACTACGTGAAAATTTTATTGGCTCTGAGTCTGCAGAGGGTGGAGCGCCCGATCGTGGTTGGATAGATGCGGGTATGTTCGGTAAGCTTATCTTGGCTAAATAATCGCTTAGATAAGCGTTAAGTTTTTCTTTTCCCTCTCCTAGACATGAGCATTATAAAATGAACAATATTGAAAAAAAATTCATCCATAAGTTATTTGTTATAACAATCACTTCTCTCACCATAATGAGTTGTGCACCGGTAAATCAGGCAACTCAAATGAATAAAGACACCACCGATATTAATTACCAGCTTTTAATGACCCAAGAAATATTACTGACTAGCGAAGCCGGTGATAAAATAGCGCCACAGCAGAATTTAAGCTTTCAACAAGGTACAGCTACGGGCAAGGTTATTGTTGTAAGACCAGATATTAAAAAACAAAAGATTGTTGGTATTGGTACATCGTTCACTGAATCTTCCGCTTTTGTGCTTGCACACTTACCTAAAGATAAGCGTGCAGAGGTGATGGAAAATATTTATGGCGAAAAGGGCGCTAATTTTTCAATAGCACGCACGCATATTGGTGCAACAGACTTTGCCGTGGACGGTCGCTATTCATATGCAGAACGTAAAGATGACGCTAACTTAACATCATTCAGTATCGCGGTAGATAGCGATGGTTTTAGCGCTCAAGATTACCCTGGTATTAAAGATGAGCAATTTGATTTGTTGCCAATGATAAAAGAAGCTTACGCGATAAAAAATCAGCAAGTCGATAAAGATTTAAAAATTGTCGCTTCCGCATGGACTGCGCCACCTTGGATGAAAACGATTGAAGACTATTATGTTAAGCCAACACCTGAAAATAATCACCAAGGCACGGGCGGCGAATTAAAACCACAGTACGTCGCTACTTATGCAGACTATCTTATTAAGTACCTCGATGCATATCAGCAAGAAGGTATTGAACTCTGGGCACTAACGCCAGTAAATGAACCGCATGGCAACAGTGGTCAATGGGAAAGTATGCATTTTACGCCTAAAAGCCAAAATACTTTTATTAAGGACCATTTAGGACCAAAATTAAAAGCGAGTGCGCACAAAGCGGTTAAATTACTTATTTATGACCAAAATCGTGATGAAATGGAGCATTGGACTGATGAAATACTCGGGGATAAAGAAACGTCTGAGTATGTTTATGGTACAGCCGTTCATTGGTACGAAAGCAGTAATCAAGTTAATGAAGATGTGTTTGACCGGGTTCATGAAAAATTTCCAGAGTTTTCAATTATACATACCGAAGGCACGATTGATGATCTAGGTAAAGATGCACCAGCAGGTATCTTAGATCCTGTCCGCTTTAAAGAAAGTAACTGGTTCAATAATGATGATTTTTGGTGGAACGAAAATGCGACCGACTGGGCGTACACCGCAACTTGGGCACCTAAACCTGAGGATCATCCGATATACACCCCCGTTCATCGTTATGCACGTAATATTATTGTTAGTTTAGATCATTGGTTAGAGGGCTGGATAGATTGGAATATCGTACTCGATAAGCATGGTGGGCCTAATCACGTAGGTAACTTTTGTGGTGCACCTATCATGATTGATACTGAGACAGGTGAGGTTTATTACACCCCGATTTATTATGTATTAGCACAATTTAGTAAAACCATTCGACCAGGTGATACGGCATTACAGGTTAATCAGCAGTTAGAAGGCTTAGACAAAGATGCTTTACACGCCAGCGCTGCGATTAATGACAATGGTTTGGTCAGTGTACAGTTACTTAATACCACTAAAGCACCAATAAATTATTCATTACAAATTGGTAGTCAATATGCGCAAGTAACTATTGCCGCTAATGCCGTGCAAACAGTACGTGTTAAGCTTTAGTTTTTAATCGTTTTAACAAGCCATATAATTAATAAGAGTAAAGATTAAGTGAATAAACATCCCTTTGAAGTTATAGCGCTGGATAACGGTGCTAAGCTGATATTTACCCCTTGTCCTGGCACTAAATTAGTTAGCCTTGAACAATCACTTAAGCAGTTGAAGCAAGAGGGTGTTTCAATGCTGATCACATTAATGTTTGATGAAGAAATGGCAAGTAACAAGGTACTTTCTTTACCTGAACTCTGTCGCCAGTATCAGCTTAGTTGGCTACAATTGCCAATTATTGATGATGAAGCGCCGAGTACTGCTTTTGAAGCGCAATGGGCAATAAATAAAACGACCATAGTCGATGAATTGAAGAATAAAGGTACGGTGGCTATTCATTGTAAAGGCGGCACAGGCCGAACGGGAACTGTTATTGCTCTATTACTATTAGCACTAGGTTGGCCAGTCGATAAAATTGTTACAGAAGTACAAAAAGTGAAACCTAAAGCTTTGAAAATTAAAAAACAACGAGATTATTTGAATCGTCAGTTAACAAAAGCCGAGACACTGTTTTGATAACAATATAAAGCCACTTTGCAGCCAGAAGAGTACTGATTTCATGTTAACTTAGCTCAGAGGTAATTAGTTAAACCCTTAAGCGATTTAATTTTGTCTGCTATCGTGTTAATTCAACTTACGGTGTTATTTAAATTCGCTTTTAACGCATTGATTACCCACTACACCTCATTTAAATTGCAACTATTTGTTGTATCACTCAAGATAAATTAATGACAGTAAGCCGTGGTCTCGCGGTTTTACTGCCAAATTATAATAAAAATAGATAAATAATAAAGCCTGATATAGGTTTGTTATTAACAACACCAATTTTAAGCGATATAAAGAATAAACTTGCTACTTGAAGTAGCTAAATTCTTTGTGTTTATTTTTAAGCAATAGGACCTCACCACAATGGCTGGAACATCTTTTACTTTAGATCAAAGCAAAACCTCACAAGCGAATTCATCTAATGGATTTGGTGGAGATAACTCTACTCGCTTTGCGTTAATTTCACTGACATCATTGTTTTTTATGTGGGGATTTATTACCTGTTTAAATGACATTTTGATCCCCCATTTAAAGGCCATTTTTTCGTTAAGTTATGCACAGTCTATGCTAGTGCAATTTTGCTTTTTTGGTGCTTACTTTTTGGTTTCTCTGCCTGCAGGGTGGTTTGTCGAAAAAATGGGCTATCAAAAAGGTATTGTGGTCGGTTTAGTGATTGCGGCTTTGGGTTGTTTAATGTTTTATCCCGCCGCTTCTTTACATAGTTATCCTGTTTTTTTGGCGGCTTTATTCGTTTTAGCTAGTGGCATTACCGTTTTGCAAGTTTCTGCAAATCCTTATGTGACCTTACTGGGTAAGAAAGAAACCGCTTCGTCACGATTAACCATGACCCAAGCGTTTAATTCTTTAGGCACAACTATCGCACCTTATTTTGGCGCGTTATTAATTTTAAACGAAGTCACTGATTCAATGTCAGCAAATAGTGCTGAATCGGTACAACTACCTTATTTAGGACTGATGGCGGCCTTGTTAGTGCTTGCTGCTATTTTTGCTTTCTTAAAACTTCCACATATTGAAAGTGCTGAGGTGGTTGATGGCGAAAAAATTGAAGGGTCGGCATGGCAGTATCGCCATCTAGTTTTAGGTGCTATCGGTATTTTTGTTTATGTTGGCGCAGAAGTGTCAATTGGCAGCTTTTTGGTGAGCTTTTTAGGTGAAACTGATATCGCCGGTTTAGAAGAAACTCAAGCGGCAAAGTACCTTACTTATTATTGGGGCGGAGCTATGGTTGGGCGCTTTATTGGCGCTGCAGTCATGCAAAAAATTGATGCGGGTAAAACCTTAGCCTTTAATGCGCTTTGTTCAGTGGTTTTAATTGCCATCACTATTTTAAGCTCTGGCACCATAGCGATGTGGGCAATTTTATTAGTAGGGTTATTTAACTCTATTATGTTTCCAACTATTTTTAGTTTGGCGTTAAATGGCCTTAAAAAGCACACCAGTCAGGGAGCGGGCATTCTTTGTTTAGCGATCGTTGGTGGCGCCATCGTCCCTGTATTACAGGGCCTGTTAGCGGATAGTGTTAGTGTGCAGTTTGCTTTTATCTTACCTTTGTTTTGTTACGTCTATATCGTCTTTTATGGTTTGAAGGGTAGCAAGGTAGTCACAGAAAAATAATGAATATGAACACAATGAAATACTTAAAATTTAACAAAAAAAATTGGTTTCTTATCACGCTTTCGTTATTAATTCTTGGTTGCAGCCCTGCTGAAAATTCGACGTTAACGGGGCAAGAGACACAAGCTATTGATAGCAATAAAGCCGATAAGATTTGGCCTCAACTTGAAAGTGACGTTAAAAAAGATGTGCAAGTCGAGCAAAGAGTAGCTGACTTACTCGCTAAGATGACCTTGCAACAAAAAGTGGCGCAAATGATCCAACCAGAAATTCGTGATATTACCCTCGAGGATATGCGAACCTATGGTTTTGGCTCATATTTAAATGGTGGTGGGGGTTTCCCCAATAATAATAAGCATTCTACCCCTGCAGATTGGGTTTTATTGGCGGAGAAAATGTATCAAGCATCTGTTGATGATTCACTCGACGGTTCAACAATTCCAACGATGTGGGGCACTGATGCGGTGCACGGTCATAATAATGTTATCGGGGCGACACTTTTCCCTCATAATATTGGCTTGGGCGCAGCAAATAATCCGACACTTATTGAGAAAATAGCAGAAATAACCGCGACCGAAGTCATGGTTACCGGTATTGATTGGGTGTTTGCTCCAACTGTTGCCGTGGTTAGAGATGATCGTTGGGGAAGAACCTATGAAGGCTACTCAGAAGATCCTGAAATTGTTCGCTTATACGCAGCGTCAGTCGTCAAAGGTTTACAAGGTCATGCCAATAAAGATTTTTTAGGTGATAAACGCGTGATCAGTACCATTAAACATTTTATCGGTGACGGCGGTACGCAAGGTGGCGATGATCAAGGCGAAAACATAGCGAGCGAGCAAGAGCTCTTTACTGTGCATGCCCAAGGCTATGTTGGCGGTTTAACTGCGGGTGCTCAGTCGGTAATGGCTTCATTTAATAGTTGGCATGGAGATAAAGTCCATGGTCATAAATATTTGCTAACCGATGTCTTGAAAAATAGAATGGGTTTTGACGGCTTTGTTGTCGGTGATTGGAATGGTCACGGGCAAGTTAAAGGCTGTATCAAAGAAAATTGCGCTCAAGCGGTTAATGCTGGCTTAGATATTTTTATGGTGCCAACAGAAGCGTGGCGACCACTTTATGACAATATAATTGCACAAGTAAAGCAAGGCGATATTCTGCAGTCACGTATTGATGATGCGGTAACGCGTATTTTACGGGTAAAGGTCCGCGCCGGGCTTTTTGAAAAGCCCAGTCCTGCCAAGCGTGTTTTATCAGGGAACATCGCTTTAATTGGTGGGGAGTCGCACCGCGAAGTTGCTCGTCAGGCGGTTCGCGAATCCTTAGTGCTGTTAAAAAACAACGGACAGCTATTACCTTTATCACCTAAGCAACATATCTTAGTAGCGGGCGATGTCGCTGATAATATCGGTAAACAGTCAGGGGGCTGGAGTATTACTTGGCAAGGAACTGGTAATAAAAATTCAGACTTTATCGGTGGCTCTTCTATTTATTCTGGGATAGAACAACAAGTCAGTGCCGCAGGTGGTCAAGTAACCTTGAGTGTTGATGGCAGTTACACAAATAAACCCGATGTAGCGATTGTCGTTTTTGGTGAAGAACCTTATGCTGAAGGGCATGGTGATATTGATAACCTTGAATATCAGCGCGGTCATAAAAAAGATTTAGCGTTACTTACATCACTTAAAGCAAAAGGAGTACCTGTTGTTGCTGTTTTTATTAGTGGTCGACCTATGTGGGTCAATGCTGAACTCAATGCTAGCGATGCATTTGTCGCTGCGTGGCTACCGGGCTCAGAGGGTAAGGCAATCGCAGATGTTTTATTGAAAAGCCCAGCTGATAATATCCAACACGACTTTACCGGTAAATTGTCTTTCTCTTGGCCTAAATTACCAACACAAATTGTCAATCGTTTTGACGAAAACTACCAACCATTATTTTCATATGGCTATGGTTTAACCTACCAAGATGACACTTTATTAGCTGACTTGTCTGAGCAATCTAATGTGGCGCTTAATACGCATTTAATTACCGATATTTTCTTAGGTAAGGCGATAGCGCCTTGGAAAATGTTATTGTTTTCTCAACAACAAAACATTGAAATAGAGTCGAGTAGTGAATCACTTAAAGGAATTTCTTATCGAACGGTTGATAAAGAGATACAAGAAGATTCATTTCGACTTAAGACCACTGGCGCAGCGAGTGCGGGAGTTAAATTTATTAACAGCAACGGTTTTAGAGAAGATCTTACTAGTGAACTCGAAAAAAATGCTGACTTAACATTTTCAGTTAAAAGAGACAGTGATATTAACGCGCCTGTTTATATCACCATGAATTGTGAAACGCTTGGCGACAGCGCAAATTGTCAGGTAAGTTATAATATTCAAGCACAATTAGCGGCATCTAAGCAGGGTGAGTGGCAAGATATTGCTATTAGCTTACATTGCTTTGCTGAAAAAGGTCTGCAGCTGAGTAAAGTAGCTGTGCCTTTTGAATTGCGTACCTCGGGCGCGATTAATTTATCTGTTAACCATATTCGATTAGTGCCAAATAAAGCGACTAGCGCGCCATTGAAATGCCCGCAGTAGTCTATTTAACTTAAAGGATAAGGATAAGGCTGATTGTTGAGCTTTATCCTTTTTTCTGGTCGAATCAACGTATTTATTGATAATGACCTTACGGTTGTCGCTATGTGCGTGTAAACTTGCTGATAATATTTACAATATCAAAAGAAAATCATATGAATCAAGAAGAAAACTATCCGATTGGAACGCTAGGCAAAAAATGGACTGAAAAAGAAAATGTTCAGTGGTTTAAAGCACAAACGGTAACCCGTTCATATCAAGATGAAGTCGTTGAAAAGATAAACGCGTTAAAAGAAGATTTTGATGTTCTTCAATATGGCGCATTATCGCTTGATGAAAGTCGTTATCCTTTGTATGTGATTAAAACAAAAAACTGGCAAGACAATAAAAAAACAGTTTTAGTGACCGGTGGTGTTCACGGCTATGAAACCAGTGGAGTGCAGGGGGCATTACGCTTTGCCCAAACACAAGCCGGCAAATATGCGGAACACTTTAATATTGTCGTCGCGCCTTGTATTAGCCCTTGGGGTTATGAAACAGTTAACCGTTGGAATTGCAAAGCGATAGATCCCAATCGTTCTTTCTATCAAAACAGCCCAGCCCAAGAGTCAGCAGCGATAATGAAGTATGTTGCCGAGCTCAACAGTGATATTTTTGTGCATATAGATTTACACGAAACGACTGACACCGATAATTCAACATTTCGACCAGCACTTTGTGCTCGAGATGCGATAGAAGAAAAAGAATGGCAAATCCCTGATGGCTTTTATTTAGTCGCCGATAGCGTGAAGCCAGTCGCTGACTTTCAAAAAGCGATTATTGATGCCGTTGAAGAAGTTACCCATATAGCGCCTGCTGACGAAAGCGGTAAATTGATCGGTGTACCCCTTGAGCAGCCGGGCGTTATTAATTATGCTGCGCGCGAGTTAGGATTATGTATGGGCTTAACCAATGCTAAATTCTTGACCACCACCGAAGTTTACCCCGACAGCCCAAAAGTTGATGATGAAAACTGCATTCTAGCGCAAGTGGCTGCTATAACGGGTGGTTTAGATTATATTTTAAAAAGTGAATAACCTGATAAAACCGAAAAATTTGCACACTAAAACATTTTCATAATGCTAAGTTCGTGCTATTTTTCTCTGACATTTAATTTTAGGAATTATTATCCATGCCAAAGGCCAGTGATATAAAGAAAAATGCTGCGGTAGAGCATAACGGAAAAGTATTTATTGTAAGAGATATAGAGCGTTCAGTTCCTCAAGGTCGTGCCGGTGGTAGTTTATACCGTATGCGTATGTACGATGTTGTCACTGGCGGTAAGATTGACGAGACGTTTAAAGACTCAGATATGCTGAACTTCGCTGACCTAAGCCGACGTCCCGCGATGTTTTCATACATCGATGGTGATGAATATGTCTTTATGGACAATGAAGATTACACGCCATACAACCTTAACAAAGAAAGTATTGCTGACGAAGCTCTATTTATTTGTGAAGATACCTTAGGTTTATCAATTATTATTGTTGATGGTGCTGCGGTTGGTATTGATTTACCCCCGAGTGTTGAACTGGTTATTACTGAAACAGACCCATCAATTAAAGGTGGTTCGGCAACAGCTCGCACTAAGCCGGCAATTTTATCTACGGGCTTAACCGTACAGGTGCCTGAACATATTTCAATCGGTGATAAAATCAAAGTGAACACTGAAGAACGTAAATTTATGGGACGCGCTGAGAAATAAAGTCTCGTTTACTTTATCTCCACTTTTATAAAGCCAGCATTTGCTGGCTTTATTGATCTAACCATTAGGTTAGTTGTTAGCGGTGTAACAGTTGGAATCTTTGGTTGAGAATAAGTTTCTTGGTATATTGATGTTTTGGTCGACTGAGAATTTTTGCTGTGTCGCCCATCTCTACAACTTGTCCTTTGCTTAAAACCATTATCTTATCGCTAAAATGCCTAACAATACCTAAGTTATGAGAAATTAAAATATAAGCGAGTCCCATCTGTTCTTGTAAATCGAGCAACAGGTTAATCATTTGCGAGCGTAACGAAGGGTCAAGAGAAGCTAAGGCCTCATCTAATATAATCACCTGTGGTTGTAATATTATCGCCCGAGCTAATGATATGCGCTGTTTTTGACCACCAGAGAACATATGTGGATAAAAATTCATATGTTCAGCGAGCAAACCTACTTTTTGTAATGTTTCTCGTATTAGACAATGGCGGTCTTCTTCATTTAATTTGGTATTGATCAACAAAGGTTCATTCAGTAGTTGCCCAATGGTTAAGCTTGGGTTCAATGTTGTCCCAGAGTCTTGAAATATCATCCGTACATGCTGGCATCTTTGCTTAAAGTCTCCAGGTTGTAATGTTTGGCCATTAAGTTTTATGCTGCCCGTTGAAGGCAGTTCCGCACCAACCAATAATTTTGCTAAGGTTGATTTACCCGATCCGGTTTCTCCAACAATAGCCAAGGTATGGTGAGCTTGTACCTCAAATGAAATCGGTTCGAGTGCGGTAAAATATTTTTGATTAAACCATTTTCTGCCTATTCTAAACGACTTACTTAAGTTATTAACCTGTAATAATATTGGCATATTAATAACTTCCCTTTAGCGAGAAGTGGCAACTAAATTGATGACCATGATAGTTTGTTACCTTAGGTGCTACAACACAGGCCTGTTGAGCTCTAGGGCATCTTGGGCCTAATCGGCAACCTATAGGTAAATGTTGTAAAATAGGAATACTGCCAGGTAGCGCCATTAACCGTGATTTTGCTGGCAAGCCACTATTTGACTTTGGGCTACTATCAACGAGTGCTCGAGTGTAGGGATGAAACGGTTGTTCAAATATGTGCTTGGTGGTACCCGCTTCAACAAATTGTCCGCTGTACATCACTGTAATGGTATTTGTCCAATGTGTGACATTCTCAAGGTCATGACTTATCAATAATATCGACATGTTTTTTAATTGGTTTAAACTCGCCAATAGGCGAAAAATTTGCCCTTGATTGGTACTCTCCATTGCCGCGGTGGGTTCATCTGCAATGAGGAGAATAGGGCGTTTAGCGAGTGCCATTGCGATCATTACTCGCTGACATAACGCTTCATTAAGCTGATGAGGATATTTTTTTAAACAAATTTTATGCTGCTTAATACCGACTTTATGTAAGAGACTAATCGCGGTTTCTTTACGTTGTTGATTTTTTTGCCAAAAATAACCCGTTAATTGTTCGCCATCAACCGCCTCGGTAAGTTGCATCCCTATGGTCATTGTTGGGTCTAAGCACGCCATCGGCTCTTGAAATATCATCGCGACATCTTTTGAAATAATGGCTTTGCGTTCATCAACAGATAAGCGCATTAAATCTTTTCCTCGCCAGTGAAACCTATCAGCGTCAACATGCCACTTTTCATCAAGTACGCCGATAATAGCCTGAGCCAATAAAGATTTTCCTGAACCAGACTCTCCAACTAAACCACGAACTTCACCCTCTTTCATGGTTAAACTGACGCGATCAACCGCTAAAATAGGGTTAGTCGCTGATTTCAGCACAATAGACAAATTTCTGATATCGAGAAGGTTCATTAAGCTTCCTTACTGATTTTAAGGGCGTGTCTCATGCCTTCACCAACTAAATTAGTTGCCACCACGGCAAAAAGAATCGCCAAACCAGGTAGATAAACCGTCCACGGGGCAATATAGAATAAATCGATACCGTTTTTTAGCATCGCCCCCCATTCTGCCATGGGAATTTGTGCGCCTAATCCAAGAAAGCCTAATGCAGCAATATCGAGTATCGCAGCAGACTGGGCTAACGTTGCTTGGCTAATTAATTTCTCTAAAACATTAGGAAAAACAGAGTGATATAAAATTCTAAATGAACTTGCGCCGTCTAATCGCGAAGCCAGAACATAGTCTTTTCTGAACTCTTGAGTAACGACATTACGGGTTATATGAACAAACTGTGGGATAAGCACGATAATAATCGCCCATAAGGTATTGCTCAACCCTGGCCCCAAGATAGCGACAATAACAATTGCCAGCAATAAAGAAGGAATAGATAAAATCACATCAAGAAAATGGTTAAGAAAACTTGATTTTATTCCTGATGTTAAAGCAGATACCGAGCCAATAACACCACCAATACCTAAAGAAATAAGCACCACAACAAAACTTAAGCCAAAAGTCAGTGATGTGCCGTGCATTAAGCGAGACAACATGTCACGACCCAAATTATCGGTGCCTAATAAAAAACTGACATTACCATCTTCGTGCCATGCTGGTGGCAGTAATAAAAAATCTAAGTGATTTTCAACGGGAGTATAAGGTGTAATAAAAGGTGCAAATAAAGCGAGAATTGTTAAGAAAATAAAACAGCTAAAACCTATCATCACTACGGGTTTTACTTTGAAATTATGCCAAAGTTGCAGTAATGGTGAAGGAAACTCTTCCTCTAAGTATATTTTATCACGCGCCATTTCGACTCTCTCTTGCTAAAGGATTAAGTGCTGCATAGATAAAATCGATGACAATATGCACAATAAAAATAAAACTAGAAAGCGCTAAAAGCCCACCTTGAATTGAAGTATGGTCACGCTGAAATATACTTTCTATTAACCATCGGCCGATGCCTGGCCAGCTAAAGATAACTTCAGTCACCATGGCAATAGTTACTAAGTTAGCAAACTGTAAACCAACATCTCGAATAACGTGCACCATAGCATTTCGTATCGCGTGATGATAAATAATTTGCTTAAAGCTTAACCCTTTTGCTTTAGCCGCACGTATGTATTGGCTGTCGAGCACATCCATCATTGCCGTGCGAGCTAAGCGTACAAAGATGGTCGCTGGAGCTAGGGCGATAACACACGCAGGTAGAAATATATGTGCGCTGGCATCTTGAAAGGCTTGCCACTTATAAGGACTGTCACTTAATAAAATATCTATAAACTGTATGCCAGTAACATGTTCTATTTCAAACACTAAGCTGAGCTGTCCTGCTGATGGTAACCAACCTAATTGGATAGAAAAAATAAGAATGGCTAATAGGCCTAACCAAAAAACAGGAATTGAATAACCCAGCATAGAAATAGTTAAAATAATATTATCGGTAGCTTTACGGTGTTTAATGGCGGCAATAAAGCCAATAGGAATACCAAAGACCATAGCAATGAAAAGTGCCACTAAAGACAGTTCAATTGTCGCGGGTAAAAAGCGCATGATCTCGTTACTTATAGACAATTGGCTGGCCATTGAAATACCTAAGTCTCCCTGGAAAAGATGACTTATATACGAAAAGTATTGCTGAGCAATATTATTATTTGTTTGATACTGCTCAGCTAAAACTATCAATTGCTTAGGTGTCGCATTTATTTGCCCAGAAATATTGATTAACTGTTCACCAGGAAATAAAAAGCTCAAACTAAAAGACAGCAATGTCAGTAGAAACATGGTGAAAATGAATAAGTTTAGACGGCGTAGGGTAAATATCAGCATATTAGTTTTTACTCACCCTGCTAAAGTCGATGCCACCAAAGGGAGATAATAGTTCACCTTTAACAATGTTTTTCCTTGCTTGAAATCGTTTAGAGTGAGCAATGGGAATTAACGGCACTTCAGTTGAAATAATCGCTAACGCTTGACTATAAAACTTTTTACGTTGGGCCACATTTGTTGTTTCTAATGCTCGCTGTATTAAGTTATCAAACTTTTTATGACACCAAAATGTTCTGTTGTTACCACTTCTAGCTGATGAACAGCTCAACAGTGGTGTAAAAAAGTTGTCTGGGTCTGGGTGATCCGCCGACCAGCCTAATAAAACACTCTGATGCTCACCTTTTGACAGCTGTTCAAGAAAAGAGCCCATATCGAGAGAGTTTTCAATTAACACATTAATACCTATTTTCTTTAAATCGGCTTGAATTAACTTTGCCATAGTAACCGCGTCTGGATTATATGCCCGTTGTACCGGTAACGCCCAGAGATTCATAGTAAAACCGTTAGGAAAGCCAGCCTCAGTTAGTAATCTTTTAGCTTCAGCTAAGTCAAATGTTTGCGGTAAAGTATTCTTATCATAAGCCCAAGAGGTTGTTGGTAATAAACTATGTGCTATATCGGCTCTAGATTGATAGACAGTATCAATAATGGCTTGCTTGTTAACGGCTAATGCAACGGCTTGACGTACTTTTACATTATTAAAAGGTGGCTTTAAGGTATTAAAGCCAAGATAACCGACATTAAAAGAAGTCACCGCTTGTAGCTCTAATTCAGGTTTACTTTTTATTTTGTTATGAGCAATGGGGAAAGCAATTACATCACATTCACCCGCTAATAATTTTGTTAATCGCCCTGTATTACTCGGCGTTATATCAAAAATAAGTTGCTCTAAAGTACTTGGTTGATCCCAGTACGTTTTATGGGGAGCATAGCGAATATAGGCGCCGGGACGATAATCTTTTAGTTTAAAGGGACCCGTGCCAATGGGCAGCGTGTCTATTTCTCGCTTAATATTTTTTAACACTAAGGTGTCAGCATATTCCTTTGATAATATAACGGCAAAGTCACTGGCAATGTTAGCCAAAATTGAACTGTCTGCGTATTTGAACTTAAAACGTATAGTGTATTCATTGATTTTTTCAATACTTTCAACGACATTTGAAAAACTTACACTTTGAAAAAAAGGGTACTTTCCACCCGAAACTTGATGAAAAGGGTGCTTAGGTAATAAAATACGGTTAAAACTGAACAGTACATCATCGGCATTAAAAAAACGTGTTGGGGTAAAATAATCGGTTTGATGAAAGGCAACATTTTTGCGTAAATAAAAAGTAACCATTTTACCGTCACGCGTCACATGCCATGACTTTGCTAACGACGGAGCAATAGTGTTTTCTTCGCCTCTAAATGAAATTAATCGGTTGTAGAGTTGATTAGACGTAGCATCAATGGTGGTACCAGAGGTAACCGTTTGCGGATTAAAACTTTCAGGAGAGCCTTCAGAGCAATAGACAATACTATGGTCAGTTAATGAGGGATCATTATCAATATCACATGCCGTTATCCAACATAAAAATGGCAAGGTCATTATCTTCAATAAATGTTTTTTAACAGCGAATATCGACATATAACTCAACTACCCTTCGTCTACTGCACTTTCTAATAAGTTATACTTTTTCAAGTAACCTCTTAGTTGATGATAGGTTAATTTGAGTGCGTCGGCAGTTTTCTTTTGGTTATACTGACAATTTTCTAAAGCTGATTGAATCAAATCAATCTCATAGTCTTGAGAAAGGTCTTTTAATGATAAAGGGAAGACCAATGATTGACTAACAGGCAACTGTTGATGGATCACCTCTTGGCGTTTTTCTTCGTTGTTCTCTTTATCAACACTCGGCGCTGCTACCGATATCCTGTCTTGGGTTTTAATACGCTGAGAAGGTCGGTAAGGTGACTCAAACGGGTCAATGACTAAGTCATGCACGGGTAAGTGTGGGTTATTACAACGATAAACACTACGCTCGACAACATTTTTTAATTCTCGTACGTTTCCAGGCCAATGATATTCAAGCATGGCACGTTTCGCTTTTTCAGTAAAACCACTAAAGAGCTCAAACTCTAATTCGCGCGCCATGTTAATCGCAAAGCTTTCAGCTAACATCATGATGTCTTCAGTACGTTCTCGAAGTGGTGGTAGGGTGATAACATCAAAAGCAAGTCGGTCAAGTAAATCTGCTCTAAATTCACCCGCATCGGCTAAGGTGGGTAAGTCTTCATTGGTTGCGGCAATTAAGCGCACATTGGTATTAATAGTTCTTGAGCCACCCACACGCTCAAACTCACCGTATTCAACGACTCTTAATAGTTTTTCTTGTATTAACCCCGAGGTATTGGCTATTTCGTCAAGAAAGAGGGTGCCATTGTCCGCACGCTCAAAACGACCTTCATGGCGTTTACTCGCGCCGGTGAATGCACCACTGTCATAGCCAAATAATTCTGTTTCTAATAAATTTTCATTTAATGCCGCACAATTAAGCTTTAAATAATTTTGATCCCAACGTTTAGATAAGTAATGAAGCCGAGCCGCAATAAGCTCTTTACCTGTCCCTCTTTCTCCAATAATAAGCACAGGTTTACTCAAAGGCGCTACTTGTGAGACTTGCTCTAAAACTTCAAGAAAATTATTTGCTTGTCCAAGAAGGTTATCCTTTTGGTTAAAACGCGACATTACTTGACCTAATAATTGGTTTATTTCACTAACAAATAGTGTATTTTATTAATCACCAGGTTTGAAGTGTTTTTTTTAATTATAATAACTTTATTTAAAACATGAAGTTAAGTTAATAGTAAAACTTGGCGCAAAACATGAATAAAGGATATCAGTAACATTAAATTAAATTATTGAATGAGGAAGTTGTTATGGGTATTTTTTCTAGGTTTACAGATATTATTAATTCGAATATTAACAACCTGTTAGATAAAGCAGAAGATCCTGCAAAAATGGTACGATTGATCATTCAAGAAATGGAAGATACTTTAGTTGAAGTACGTTCGTCATCTGCTAAAATTTTAGCAGATAAGAAAGATTTATCTCGTCAAGCGACTCGTTTTGAAAAAGATGAGCAACAATGGCAAGAAAAGGCTGAACTAGCCTTAAGCAAAGGCCGTGAAGATTTAGCAAGAGCGGCGCTCGTTGAAAAGAAAAAGTGTGCTGAGAATGCATTGTCACTTTTAGATGAGTTGAACCACGTTGATGATCATATTGCTAAATTACAAAGTGAAGTTTCTCAGTTACAAGAAAAATTAGCGGATGCAAAAGTAAGACAAAAAGCAATTATCATGCGAGAAAAAACAGCGACGTCTCGTTTAAAAGTGAAAAAGAATATCGATAGTGGTCGAGTTAATGACGCACTGAGTCGCTTTGATAGTTATGAACGTAAAATTGATGATATCGAATCACAAGTTGAGTCCCTTGATTTAGGGAGCAAATCATTAGCAGATGAAATCTCTGATTTAGAATCTGATGAAAATATTGATGATGAATTAGCGCAATTAAAAGCTAAAATGAAATCAGATAAGAAAAACTAAATAACTCAGTTTGTGTTGAATAACTTATAAGGAGAAGTACTGTGGAAGAACTTATAATGGTTCCTGTCATCATTTTTATGTTGTTAGTTGCCCCTATTTGGTTGATTTTACATTACCGAAGTAAGCGCCAGATAACCCAAGGTTTTAGTGAAGAAGAGTACAAGCAATTATCTGAACTTTCTGAATTAGCCGATAAAATGACCGAGAGAATTAAAACGCTTGAAGCTATTTTAGATGCTGAAACACCTGACTGGAGAAGCAAGGTATGACAGACAAGCGCCGTGGTGAATTATACAGAAACTCGAGCCAAGGAAAAATTGCTGGCGTCTGTGCTGGTCTAGCTGATTACTTTGGCTGGGAAACATGGTTAGTGCGTATTCTAGTGGTTTCGGGTGTTTTACTAGGTATGGGTTGGTTTGTGGTTATTTATATTGCTGGTTGGTTTATTTTAGATAAAAAACCAGGCGCTACCGCTAAAAAACCACAACCAGCACAATCACAATATGCATCAGCTACCATGCACACAGAAGAAGAACTTTCTTCTGAGTCTATCAAGGTGAAGTCGCGTATTTGGCAATCTGGAGAGCCGCCTAAACAAGCTTTTCAGGATATTAGACATAAATTTAAATCCCTAGAAAGGGAAGTTCGAGCGATGGAGCATTATGTTACCTCACCTGAGTTTACTGTTTCTCGAGAAATCAATAAGTTGTGATCAACAAAAAATTAAAAAGCGGCTTTTGCCGCTTTTTTAGCTTGTTCGCTTAACAAATAGTTAAGCGTACGACTTGTCTTTGTGATTAAGTGTATCCATTAAATATTAATATAACTTTCAGTAAGATAATTCATGGCATTTATAAATAAAAAAAAGCTGAATAAATTAAAGCAAAAAGCGAGTGATTTATTAAATCGAACGCTCGACCAACACGTTACTTTGGCCGTTACAGGTCTCAGTCGTAGTGGCAAAACAGCCTTTATTACTTCTTTAGTCAACCAACTCGTTAATGAAAGCAATCATTCACAGCTTGGTTTTTTTAATGTTGTTCATCAAGGGCGCTTCATTGCCGCTAAACGAGTGCCTCAAAAGCATTTACACATTGGCCGTTTTGAATATGACCGAGCAATGTCAGCTTTTTCGCAAAATGAACCAACATGGCCTGAGCCGACCCATGGTATTAGTGAGATGCGACTTGCTATTCGTTATAAGCCCAAAGAGTCATTGTTGAAATATGCCAGTGATACAGCAACTTTATACCTAGATATTACTGATTATCCAGGAGAGTGGTTACTTGATTTACCGATGTTAAATCAAACGTTTGAACAGTGGTCACAACAAACAACAGCATTATTGCTTACCGAACCTAGGTTTAAATCAGCAGAAAGCTTTATAGAAAAAGTGAATCAAATAGATCCCTTTGCCAAGGTCGATGAGCAAAGGTTGGCTGACTTATCAAAAGAATATACTGAGCTTTTATTACACTTTCGTCACGAACTTGGTTTGTCGGTTATTCAGCCCGGACGCTTTATTTTACCTGGAGAATTAGCAGATGCGCCCATTTTGCAATTTTTCCCTTTCACTGCTTTTGAAACAATGGATAAAAATGCTTATCAAAATGCCAGTGATGACTGTTTAATCGGTATGCTAAGAGCAAGGTTTATTGAATATAAAGAACGTGTTGTTAAAGCTTTTTATAAAGAACATTTTGTTAATTTCGATAGACAAATTGTATTAGCAGACTGTTTAACTCCGTTAAATAATGGTCCTGAGAGTTTTGCTGATTTGAAAACAGCGATGACCATGATCATGGAAAGCTTTAGCTATGGTCAAAGTAGTTTGTTTTCTCGTTTGTTTGCGCCAAAAATTGATAAGTTATTATTTGCTGCGACCAAAGCTGACCATGTTACGCCAGAGCAACACCATAACTTAGTAAAATTACTCGACCAGCTTGTTTATCAAACTAAACATCAGTTAAATTATGATGTTATTGAAATGAAAACACTGGCGCTAGCTTCTGTTAAAACGACACAAGCAGGAACGAGTCGTTACCAAGGGCAAGACATTCCTGTGCTTCGTGGCAAACGCTCTGAAAATGGAGAGCTAATTACGGTTTTTCCGGGTGCGGTGCCGAGTAAATTACCCGAACAAGATTATTGGCAGCAAGAGACTTTTAATTTTATTAGCTTTGCTCCGATGGATCCGATTGGACAACATGAATGTCTACCTCACCTGCGTATGGACCAAGTAATGCAGTTTTTACTTGGTGATAAAATGAAATGAAATGATTGTTGATGTGTTGGCCGCTAAGCATAGTGCTTACCAGCCATCGATACGCATGGATCAAGTGATGCAGTTTTTACCCTGTGATAAAATGAAATGATTATTGATGTGTTGGCCGTCAAGCATAGTGCTTACCAGCCATCGATACGCATGGACCAAGTAATGCAGTTTTTACTTGGTGATAAAATGAAATGATTATTGATGTGTTGGCCGTTAAGCAAAGTGCTTACCAGCCATCGATACGCATGGACCAAGTAATGCAGTTTTTACTTGGTGATAAAATGAAATGATTGTTGATGTGTTGGCCGCTAAGCATAGTGCTTACCAGCCATCGATACGCATGGATCAAGTGATGCAGTTTTTACCCGGTGATAAATAAAATGATCGACCTTGATAAATATAAGAATGAAGCAAGTAATACAATTTTGCTTGGAGATAAAATAGATGAATGAACTCGATGAAAAATACCAACAGCAAATTCTTTTTGAAAATGATGAGTTAACGACAAAGAAAAGTCATTTACCTTCAAATGGGCAACAAGTTATTGTCGGTAATGACGATTGGCAGGCATCAGAAGATTTATCATTAATTAAGCAAGGGTATTTAAATGATGATAACCCACAGGAAAAAACTAGGCCTCGCTGGTTATGGCGGGTTGTAGGCATTGTTTTTGCTGGCGTTGTTATGGTAGAAACCTTTACATTTTTTCAACAGGGCTTTGCTCAATCTCCTATTTTAGCTGGTATGTATGGTGTTCTGCTCTTTGGTTTGTCAGTTATTGTTGGTTCAACGGCGATACGAGAGTATTCAGCATTAAGACAATTTAAACGCCAGCAAAGTACACAAGCAAAAGCAAAAGATATATTAGCAACTGACTTAGCTTCCCCTCGACATATTGACGCAAAAGCTTTATGTGAAAGCATTTCAGCAAACTTACCTTGTGATTTGATGTCTGAGCATGAAAAAAGTTGGCAGTCGTTGGTCAAAGAGGAATACAGTGATGAAGAGTTACTCCAATTATACTCCCGTGAAATACTCTCAAAAGTTGACGAGAAAGCATTAGATGAAGTCGCTAAGTTTTCAACGGAAGCCGTAGTATTAGTTGCTTTAAGCCCGATTGCTCTTGTTGATATGATGCTAATTTTTTGGCGAAATTTACGGATGATTGACAAAATTGCCGGCCTTTATGGTTTAAAAATTGGCTACTGGAGTCGAATAAAATTAATTAAACAAGTTTTCGTTAATATGGCTTATGCCGGCGCGAGTGAGTTAGTCATTGATTTAGGAGCTGACTTGGTTGGTGCTGAACTATTAGGGAAATTATCTGCGCGCATGGCACAAGGACTCGGCGCGGGTATGTTAACGTCACGCCTGGGTATTCAAACTATTAAGCTTTGTCGACCCATTCCTTTTGAAGAAAACACCCCTAAAATAGCTCAAGTGAGGAAAAAAATACTCAGTCAGGTAAAAAAATTATTAATAAGGTAGTTTTATTTCTTGTGATGTATAAATAAGTTGTTTTTATCTTATTGATTTTATTTGTTATTGTTTTTGTATTTACATTTTTGTAATTTTTTCTATACGCTATTATTGTCTGGTTAAATAATAGTCAGTTAGCGTTTGGTATTTTTCCCGTCAAGCTTGTTTTATTATCAGTGAAGAACATGACTCACTCATTGGTGAGTGAATAATGATAAAAATTAAAATAAGGTAATATCATGGGGATGGCGACGAAGTATATTTCGCGAGTTGCTGATGAAAATGGTCACATTCATTGGTCAGATGAAGAAAATAGCGTTTGGCAGGAATTGATCACTCGTCAATTAAAATGTGTTGAAAACAAAGCGTGTGACGAATATAAATTAGGCTCAAAATTATTAAATTTACCACATGACCGAATTCCACAGTTGGCAGAAGTTAGTAAAGTACTTAAAGAAACAACAGGTTGGCAGTGCGAGCCAGTACCGGCATTGATTGGTTTTGGTGCGTTTTTTAAGTTGTTATCAGAAAAAAAATTCCCAGTAGCTACTTTTATTCGCAGCCGAGAAGAGTTTGATTATCTGCAAGAACCTGATATTTTTCATGAAATATTTGGCCATTGTCCTTTATTAACCAATAAGTCGTTTGCTGATTACACTGAGGCTTATGGAAAAATGGGTCTTAATGCGACTAAAGAGCAAAGAGTATTTTTAGCTCGTTTATATTGGTTTACGGTCGAGTTTGGTTTATTAGATACCCCTGAGGGTATTAAAGTTTATGGCGGTGGTATTTTGTCTTCACCGAGCGAAACCATTCACGCGACTGAAAGCGAGATTGTTGAACGTGAAAAACTTAACATACTTGACGTATTAAGAACGCCATATCGAATAGATGTTATGCAGCCTATTTATTATATGCTGAATAAAGTAAGTGATTTAGATGATTTAAGAAAGTTTGAAGTGGCTGATATTATGGAGTTGGTTGAGCAAGCACAAGCCTTAGGCTTACACCCAGCGAAGTTTCCAGCAAAAGAAATTAATAATGTGAGTTAAGGAAAAATAATGACTGAGCAATTATCTGTACAAAAATGTGAAGCATGCCAAGTTGGCGCGCCACAAGTGAGTGATGAAGAGTTACCGGCACTATTAGCACAAATACCAGACTGGATCCCTGAAGTACGTGACGGGGTTATGATGCTTGAACGTGAGTATAAATTTAAGAACTATAAATTATCATGGGCATTTGCAAATAAAGTCTCTACATTAGCCGAAGAAGAATTCCATCATCCAGCGATTTTATTAGAGTGGGGCAAAGTAAAAATTACTTGGTGGACACATGCTATTAAAGGGCTACACCGTAATGATTTTATTTGTGCAGCAAAAACTGACAAACTTTTGTAATATTTGCTTACATTAGATAATAGCAGCCTCCTACCTCAGGGGGCTTTTTTTTGTTGTACAAATTAGTTTACAATACCGAACAGGAATACTTGGCTATTAAGGTAAGGTAAATGCGTTTAGAAATTGTTTGTTGCGATCGAGTCGGCATTGCCCGAGAAGTATTAGAAATATTTGTTGAACATGAAATCAATTTACGTGGCATTGAACTAAAGCAGCCAGGCGAAATTTTTATCAACATACCTGACTTAGAATTTAGCCAATTACAAACTTTTATGCCACGTTTACGTTTAATTGAAGGCGTGAATGATGTAAAAACAACACCTTTTATGCCCTCTGAACGTGAGCGCAATGAACTCTCCACGCTCATTAAAACTTTTCCTGATCCCTTTATATCTATTGATGCAAAAGGTGATATCCGTATTGTAAATACCGTAGCTGCCGGTATTATGGGCTGTAAAGATCATGAAATTATTGGCGATAATGTTGGCAATTGGTTAAAAGGCTTTAACTTTAATCGCTGGTTAGATGCCGATGAAGTACTTGCTCAAACGCGTCGCTTAAAGTTTCAAGATGATGACTTTGTGGCTGATATCATGCCTATCCATGTGACCGATCAAAGCGGTATCCCCGTTTTAGCGGGTGCGGTATTAATTTTAAAATCAGAAGCACGTTTAGGCCAACAAATAAGTGCTTTTAAACAAGCGAATGAAAATAATTTTGCCGGTATACAAGCAAGTAGTGGCTCGATGCGTAAAGTTATTCGTGAAGCAAAACGCATGGCACTCCTTGACTCTTCAATGCTCATTGTTGGTGAAACGGGCACGGGCAAAGAGCTGTTAGCTCATGCTTGTCACGCCGCGAGTGATCGCAGTAACAAACCTTTTATGACTTTAAGCTGTGCAGCATTACCTGATGACGATGCAGAAACAGAACTTTTTGGTGCAGGTTCAAAAGGCGAGAATAAAGCTAAACGGGGTTTATTTGAATCAGCAGACGGTGGCACAATATTTCTAGATGAAGTGGGGGAGATGTCACCTAAATTACAAACTAAAGTACTGCGTGTCATTCAAGATGGTACTTTTCGTCGCGTCAATGACGAGGAAGAGATTAGGGTCAATGTCAGGATCATTAGCTCAACCAACTGTGACCTGCTTAGCATGGTTTCTACCGGCGATTTTAGAGAAGACCTTTACTACCGTTTAAATGTACTTGGACTAAATATACCTTCATTACGTGACCGACGTTCGGATATTATCCCTCTGGCTGAATTTTTTATTGTAAAATTTGGTCAACGTATTGGTAAAACGATTGTCACTATGTCAGATGACTGTCGTGATTTTATCGAACATTATCCTTGGCCAGGTAATGTTCGTCAGCTCGAAAATGTATTAATTCGTGCGGTATCATTAATGGAAGGCAGTATTGTGATGACCTCTCATCTGCAATTACCTGCATATACACGTGAACATGGTTATCTAGAAAAGGAATTTGAAGGAACTTTAGATGCTGCGGTTAAAAGTTTTGAAGCTGATTTACTTAGAAAACTATACCCGGCTTATCCTAGTACTCGACAATTAGCGAAAAAATTAGGATTAAGCCATACCGCCATTGCAAATAAATTACGTGAATATGACATCAATAAAAAAACCGTTAAAATTTAAATAATTCATACAGATAACAAATAGAGATATAAAATGAAACTTTTTGGTTATTGGCGTTCGTCCGCTGCATATCGAGTAAGAATTGCTTTGCACTTGAAAAACATTGATTGTGAATCTGTACCCGTTCATTTAGTTAACAATGGCGGTGAACAGCACAGTGCAGCTTATATTGCACTTAATCCAACCCATTTAGTTCCAACGTTAATTGATGAGACAGTTGATGGCGACTTGGTGCTAAATCAAAGTATGGCAATACTTGATTACCTTGATAATAAATACCCTCAACCACAGCTCTATCCTGAAAGTATTTATGCTAAAGCACAAGTGCAAGCACTTGCCTTAGATATCGCGTGTGAAGTACACCCAGTAACAAACTTACGTGTACAACAATATCTCGTCAATACACTAGGTGCTGAAGATAGAGATAAATTAGCTTGGAGTCACCATTGGATGAGCATAGGTTTTGCTGCCTTTGAAGAAAAACTACAAAAGGTATCAGGAAAATACTGCTATGGTGATGATGTCACTATTGCTGATCTTTGCCTTGTTCCACAAGTTTACAATGCAAATCGTTTTAAAGTAGATATGTCAGCATTTCCGCTTATTAATGCCATTGTTGAGCGTTGCAACCAGTTACCCGCTTTTATAAAAGCACTACCAGAAAATCAAGACGATGCTATTTTATAATTGTTAAGTAATAATATAAAAAGATAAAAACTCAATTTCAAATAAAAGTTATTTTAGATCACGTATTCCCTTGCAACTTAGATGAAAACGGGTTGCAATGGTTATTCATCATGCATTCTTTAGATAAATTGAATATTAGGTACCTATGGAAGATCAAGCGCAAAAAGGTAAACAAACCTCCTGGGGCATTATTGCCGTTATTATTGCTATAGTGATAGCCGCCTTAGTTTGGTTATATATGTCATCGACAACCGAACAAGAAGTTGTTGAAGTGGCGCCAGTGGCTATCGTTAAAGCTGAAATTCCGCCCGAGCCTATAGTAGAGCCGATATTAACTGAAGAAGAAGTTTTTCCTTTAGTTGTGACAGAACCCGTCGTTGCTATTGAGCCTGAACCGATATTACCAACCTTAAATGAAAGTGATGTTTGGTTACAAGAAAAGCTACCAAGTTTTACCTGGCGTAAAGAACTGTTAAAGTTGGTCATTGATAAAGATATGATCCGCCGTTTTGTGGTATTCACTGATAATTTTGCACAAGGTAATATCGCTTACGCTCATAGTCCGTTAATTAAACCTAATACTAAATTTTTAGCAAATGAGGTTAGCAACGGGGCAAGTAGTGATTGGAAGTGGGATGAGTCAGCAGCGCGACGTTTTACACTTTATGTTGATTTACTGCGTTCATTTGACAGTGAAACACTGGTGCAGTCGTACTTTGAAATGAAGCCTTTGATTGATCAAGCTTATGCAGAGCTAGGCTATCCAGACGACAACTTTACTGAGGTTTTACATGATGCTATTACCAAGGTCTTGGATATGGAAATTCCAAAAGAATCATTAGACTTAGTTCGCCCCAGTGTGATGTTTCGCTTTAAAGATGAAAAAATAGAAGCCCTTGATGCTGCCGACAAACTGTTATTACGTTTAGGTAAAGAAAACCTATTGGTGATTAAATCAGTCTTATTAGAAATTAATGAACGGTTGGCACGCGAGCGTCCATAATTTAAAGGTAATTCCAAGCTAATTTTAAGGTGATTTTAGCTATACACCTGCTAGTGTGGTTAAAAAAACAGCGAACGATTTTATTTATATAACTAGCGCTTGCATCAAGCTAAATCTTTAGCCATAATTCGCGCCGTTGAAGTGAGAACGACAACTTTCTATGGTGACCCTTTCGGTCCCCTCGCAATGATACTCTGTGAACTCGGCCAGATCCGGAAGGAAGCAACCGCAGCAGACGACTCATGTGCCGAGGTGTGGCTGCTAGGGTTGCCACCACTCTTTTTATCAATCACTTACAATCTTTAGCTACCTTGCAACTTTCAGTACCAACTCTTTACGACTAAAATTCCCCATTTATACATTCGAGCCGGTATTTATCGCTAGCGAAATAATTCCATCTAAAGTTCCAAGAATATCCCGTAACAAACAAGCCAAGAAAATATCAACTTACCGACAGATGATTTTACTGGCAGCAATGTCATTTAAAGGGGGTATGATACTTGTCAGCCGTTAATAAATTATTTGCTAATGTCATCACACATTTATAAATCCTACTTGTAAGCACTGAAACGCTCAAAAATGAGTGCAAAGGGATAATGCAGGTCTATTTATGTCTTTATACTTTTAAGGCCATTTGAGTGGGTTAGCTGGTTTCTGATGAAGTGAAAAGCATTTAGCTAGTTAATGGCTAAAAAATGAATATTAATCGGTATTAAAACTTTAACGGTTTAATATAAGGGCAGGTCATCATTTAAAGGGAATGCTTAAGGGTAAAAGAAAAGCAAGTGAGCATTGACTTGACCACTTGCCTTCTTAATAAATCAAAGAACAGTAGTTAAGTGTTATGAGTTTTCATAAACTCTATTGCCTTACTAATAGCAACTTTTACATTGTTTTCCATTTCAAAACGTTCTGAAGCAGGTAAGTAGAATGACATATCAACTTCATGTCTAATATAACGAGTGGGTAGTTGATTTAGCACTACACAGGTTAGGTCAGCAATAAAATCAGCTTCATATTTCTCTTCTAATTTTAGCGCGGCAAAATGTTGTACGACTAGTTTTTCATAATAGTTATGAATGTCATCAGATATTCTCATTCCAGCCCTCTTTTACGATTAAATAATAGATTAATTTATTGTTTGTTATTATTTAAGATTAATGCGAGATGAAGCAAAAAGCGAGTTATTTAACAGATATCATCGCGGTTTTTCTGAAACTTCTATTTCGCGCTCTATTTTTGAAATAGCTTGACGACATCGACCTAACCTTTGGTGAAGGGCAAGGACTTCATCCAATATTTTCTTTGCTTTGGCAGGCGTTGCACTTTGACGAAGTTGCTCTCTTTCATTGAGCATAGCAAGTAAGCGGCGCTCAAACTCGTGGTGCTCTGCTAATTGCTGATAGAGCGCTTGACTGGATTTAAAGAGTTCTTTTGCCGCTTTCTTATAACGCCTAGCGTTTATCGCTGTTAATCGGTATTGTGCTTCTTGATGAAGCCCTTTGTTTGATCTTATTGCATTGATTATTGATGATATTTGTTGCTCAATACCTTGTAATCTATTTTGCGATAGTTCTTTTTTTCCACTCTTTAATAACCGAGCTAATTCGATAGTTTTACCACGTACCTCATCAACATATGCGCCTATTTTATCACTATTGGTGGCAAATAAAGCTTCTGAAAAGATATCTTTATCTTTTAAAAGATAATGTGATTTAGTCTGCTGATTTTCAGTATCAATAATTTTAGCCTGCTCAGCTAGACTATCTAAAACAGCTGTAATTCTGTCGATTGCTAATTGCATATTTGACGACCTCTTGACCTTGTTATTGAGTGAACCACGCATGATAAGTTAAATTTGCTGACATAGAAATAACGACGATGATGAAAACAGGACGAATAAAGCGGTTACCAAACTTTATTGCCCAATGTGCACCCACAGCAGCACCTAGCATGATAAATATACCCATCGAAATACCGATAATAAAATTAACATAACCAAAATAAATAAAGGTTAATAAACTACAGAAATTACTGACAAAATTAGTTGAACGCGCCAATCCGCAGCTCAGTAATATGTTTATTTTGTAGAGTGCACTTGAGGATGCGGTCCAAAATGCCCCGGTTCCAGGACCGGCGAAGCCATCGTAAAATCCTAAGAGTAAACCCTGAATACTTTGGGTGATTTTTAAACGAAAAGTTAACGCAGGTAGCCCCTTTAACTCAGTGACAATGGTTTTAGAAAACAGGGTGTAAATGGCAGTGATAACGATAACAATAGGAATAAATTTTTCTAAAAAATCACCTGACAAATAGCCAACAGCAAACGTGCCCACAACAGCACCTATCGCCGTATATAAAATCGATAAACGCCAAAATTTGGGATCAAATAGCTTTTTACGATAAAAAGTCACTGAAGCGGTTAATGAACCAAAAGTAGCGGCAAGCTTATTGGTACCTAAAGCAAGATGTGGTGGTAAACCGGCCGAGAGTAATGTTGGAACAGTTAGCATACCACCACCGCCAGCTATTGCATCAATGAGTCCTGCGATAAATCCAATGGCACATAAAGTGAACCATATTTCAAAATTAAAAGTTGAATCTATAAACATAAATAAATATAGGTAAATTAGTGCTATAGGCGAATAGTAGCACGGTTTTAATCTTTAAATATGTCAAATTACCAACCTTTTTTTTATAAATATTATCAATATTTCAATAAATAAATTTGACTTAGTACGAATGAATTAGTAAAACTAATAGGAGCAAATATATTTACAGAAAATTGTGTTTGTTTAGTCGCCTAATTTATTCAGAAAGTTACTGCAAATCACTTACGATTTTTTTAACTTAATGTTTATTTTTTGTAACGAAACCAGCAAATTTATGTAATTTGCTGGTAATTAGCAGCCTTTTTTATGTACCTAGTTGACAGCAACGCTGTCGTCTGGGAGTATTGCATTGTTTTATTCTAGAGAAATAAAAACTTAAAATGGCAGATTATTAAATTTGCGTTAACATCTCCATGTTATCCACATTCAATAGCAATTGGTTGGGAACTATGTCCAAATTTAGCAACAAGAAAAGCCTTATCGCTTCGACGATAATTGGCGCACTAGCATTAACAGCAAGCAACTTCGCTTCTGCAGATGCATTATCAGAACTACAAAAAGCAGAAGCTAGCACTTTTCAAGCTTCTAAAAAATCACAACAAAAAATCAATAGTATTTATGAACAAACTATTGAGCTTTTAGGTGAATATCGTTTAACTGTTGATGAAGCTGAAACTTTATCTCAATACAATGATCACATTCAATTGATGGTTAATGACCAACTTGCGAATATCAAATCTTTAGAAGATCAGATCGCTGGTATTGACAAAACTAAACAAGGTATCGTTCCTCTTATGTATAAGATGATTGATACGTTAGACAAGTTTGTAGCGTTAGATATTCCTGTGAATATTGAAAACCGTAAAGAGCGCGTTGCTAACTTACGTGACGTGCTAGGCGCTTCTGATATTTCGGTATCTGAACAGTTTCGTTTAGTACTTGAAGCTTACGAAATTGAAGCAAACTACGGTACTGTTTTTGCAGCTTACCAAGGTGAGCTTGATTTAGGCGACCGTACAATTACTGCTGACTTCGTTCATATGGGCCGTGTAGCTCTAGTTGCTCAATCACTAGACATGAAAAATGTTTGGGTTTGGAACAATGAAACACGCGGTTGGGAAGCATTAGGCGATGAATACTTAAAGCCTACTAAAGATGCAATCGCTATGGCGCGTAACCAATTACCAAAAGATTTAACTAAATTACCAGTATTTGCAGCGGGAGCGAAATAATGAGAAAAATTATTAATTTTGTAATGCTTGCTGCGTCAATGACTGTAGCAACTTCAGCCGTAGCTAATGACTTGGATGATTTATTAAAGCAAGTTAAAAACGATCGAATTTCTGAAGGCAAGCTTGATAAAGCGCGCGAAGCAGAGTTCACTTCAGCTCGTGCAGACAAGCAAGCACTTTTGAATAAAGCTAAGAAAGAATTAGCTAATCAAAATACACGTAACGACCGTTTAACTAAAGAATATGCTGCTAACGATATTACTATCGCGCAACGTTCAGTTGAATTAGACAACGCTAAAGGTACTCTTGGCGAAATGTTTGGTGTTACTCGTGCTGCTGCCGCTGATGCTTACGGTCAAATCGTAACATCAATTGTAAGTGCTGAATTTCCTGGACGTGGCGCAACATTAGATGTTATTGCCAACTCTAAGAAAATACCTGAACTTGAGCAACTTGAAGAGTTATGGATTGCTTTACAAACTGAAATGACTCAATCGGGTAAAATTTCACAGTTTAGCGCTGAAGTAACAAGCTTAGATGGTTCAACCTCTACGCAAACTGTTACACGTATTGGTACTTTTAACTTAGTATCTGCTGACGGTTTCTTAAACTACAATGATGAAGTTGGTCAAATTCAACCTTTGGCTAAACAGCCAGCGGGTTATATTTCTAGCACAGCTTCTGATTTCTTTGGTGAAACTTCTGGCTATCATCCTCTATACGTAGATCCTTCACGTGGCGGTATCTTAGCCCTTGAAACTCGTAAGAAAGTTCTTATGGAGTTCTACCATGAAGGTGGCACTGTTGGTTATGCAATCACAGTATTACTTGTTATTGGTTTCTTAATTGCTTTAGAGCGTATGATTTTCTTAACGACTATTAGCTCTCGCATCAAGACTCAAGAAAAGAATATTGAACAGCCTAATGATAACAATCCACTAGGACGTTTAATCAAGGTTTATCACGAAAACAAAAATGTTGACGCTGAAACACTTGAACTTAAACTTGATGAAGCTATTTTACGCGAAACACCGAAAATCGATCGCGGTATCAACTTAATCAAAATGTTTGCTGCTATTGCTCCATTAATGGGTCTATTAGGTACAGTAATCGGTATGATTATGACTTTCCAAACGATTACATTGTTTGGTACAGGCGACCCGAAAATAATGGCTGGTGATATCTCTCTTGCACTTGTAACAACTGCATTAGGTCTAATTTGTGCATTACCACTTATCTTAATCCACAGCGTTGTTGCGGGTAAAAGTAAGTCAGTATTGCAAAAGCTTGATGAGCAAAGCGCAGGATTAATTGCTGCCATTGCTGAGAAGGAGTCTAAATAATGTTATTCCTGATAGAGCTTTGGGAATCTGTCAGGAGTTTTATTGCGACAGGTGGTAACGTATTATATGTTGTTGCCTTCGCTCTCTTACTGATGTGGGTAATGATGATTGAACGCTACTGGTTCTTATCAAGAATTTATCCTGCAATGAAAGACGATATCGTCAATCGTTGGGATGCACGCCAAGATACTACATCTTGGTATGCCCATCGGATTAGAGATACTTGGATCTCCGAAGCGACAGAATTACTAGAGCAACGTATGCTCACAATTAGAACCTTAGTGGCAATGTGTCCACTGATTGGATTGCTAGGTACAGTCACCGGTATGATTGGTGTGTTTGAGACAATGGCTCAACAAGGTACAGGTAATCCGCGTCTGATGGCTGCTGGTATATCAATGGCTACTATCCCGACAATGGCGGGAATGGTTGCTGCGTTATCAGGAGTGTTTTTCAGTACAAGGTTAGACGCTAAAGTTAAACTAGCAAAGGCTAAACTGATTGACAGTTTACCTCATCACTAGAGAGATATTCGAATGGCACGTAAACGTATTCGTGAAGACGAAGAAGCAGTAATTGATATGACACCGATGCTAGACATCGTATTTATCATGCTGATCTTCTTCATAGTAACCACTTCATTTGTAAAAGAAGCTGGTATTGAAGTTAACAAACCTAAAGCCGCTAACCAAAGCAAGCAAAAATCAGCTAACATCTTTATTGCTGTTAGAGAAAATGGCGAAATTTGGTTAGATAAACGTCGCGTTGATGTCGAACGTGTTGCTGCTAACATTGAAAAATTATTAGCAGAGCAACCAACTGATGTTGTTATCATTCAAGCAGACAAAGATGCAAAACATGGCATAGTTGTTAAAGTGATGGATGCGATTAAAGATGCAGGTATAGATAGAATTTCTATTGCTGCAGCGAAGGGGTAGTCTATGGTTCGCTTTTTAGTTTCATTACTACTAGGCGCAGCGGTTACTTTTGCACTATTTTCTTTTATGGCTTTTCTTGTTTCAAGTGGTGACATGACGAAACAAGATCCATTAGATAATATTATTGTAGAAGTTAATACTACGCCGCCTAAGTCAGCAGCAGAACGTCGACAGCGTGTACCGCCGCCGCCGCCACCGCCGCCAAAAACGCCACCTAAGCCTCAAGCTCCAGAGCCTGAAGCTAATAACAACTCAGGTGGACTAACGTTTAATATGCCTAGTGTGCAATTATCTGGTGCTAATTCAGGTATGTCTGCTCCGGGAGCTGGTTTTGGACGTGACGGTGATGCATCGCCAATCGTACGTATTGACCCTAAGTATCCACAGCAAGCCGCTCGTGATGGTAAAGAAGGCTGGGTTAAGCTTTCATTTACCATTACCGAACTTGGTGGTGTTGAAGATGTTGAAGTCATCGATTCAGAACCGAAACGTATATTTGACAGAGAGGCTAAACGCGCTTTGAAAAAATGGCGTTACAAGCCAAAAGTTGTTGACGGTGTTGCTCAACGTCGTCCTGGTTTAACGGTACAACTAGACTTTAGTATGAATAAGGAGTAATCAGAATGAATAAGATTTTTATATCTATATTGATCATAGGTTCAGTAACGATTGCTCATTTGCCTTTATCTCCTGTAGCTTATGCTATAGGGGAAGAACAGAGTGAGAGACAAGAGCGTAAAACACAGCTTGTTGGTCCAACTGTTGGTAAAAAGGTAGCCAAAGCTTTTGAAGCTTACGGCGTTGAAGCTGAAGATGGTTCTAACATCGATAATGCTCTGACTTTGCTTTTAGAAATAAATGCAAAAAAAGATTATGATATTGCTTTTTTAGATCGTTTTATTGGCGTGATGTATGCGCAGAAAAGTGACGAAAAGAATGCAATTATCTACCTTAACAAAGCACTTGCACCTGATATCTTAAATGAGAAAGAGCATGCCGACTCACTGAAACTAGTGGGTGACTTGCAGATGCAAGTACAAGGCTATAAAGAAGCGCTTGTTGCTTATGATGCTTGGATGAAGTTTACAGGGGAAACTGATGGTAATGTTTGGATCAAAATAGCTCAGGCTAATTTAGAACTTAAACAATACGCTAAGGTTATTCCTGCTGCCGATAATGCTATCGCGGTTTTTGGTGATAAGAAAAACCAAAACCCACATGTTCTTAAATTAAACTCTTATTATGAACGTAAGATGTTTAAAGAATGTGTTGAAGTTTTAGAAACAGCAGTGCAATTATTCCCTGAAGTTAAACTATTTTGGACTCAATTAGCCTCGTTTTATGCGATGGTTGAAGATTACCCAAAAAGTTTACAGACATTGGATCTAGCTTATAAGCAAGGCTATCTTGATAAAGAAAACGAAATTAAGATGCTTGCTAACTTGTATGCTCAAAGTCAAATTCCACATAAAGCAGCTGTTTTAATGGAAAAGTATATTGATTCGGGCGTTGTACCTCGTGATGACAAAAACCTCTTTACTTTAGCTAACAGCTGGCATGCTGCTCAGCATATAGGTAAAGCTGCTGCTTACTACGGTGAATTAGCCAAAATGACTAATTTATCTAAGCATTACAGCAAGCAAGGTATGTTGTTAAATCAAGATGAGCAATTTGCTAAAGCGATAGTTGCTTTAAAGAAAGCCATCGAGATTGGTGTTAGTAACGAAGGTCGCTTGAACCAAAGTATTGCAGAATCATACTTTTATCTTGAAAATTATAAGCAAGCCAATGTTTATGTACAAAAAGCATTAAAAGACCCTAAGTCACGTAGAACGGCTAAAGGTTGGGTTACTTATATCAAAGATACCGCAGCACGTAAGAACGTTTCTATTTAACTTCTTTTGTCTTTGCGTTAAAAACCAGCCTTATGGCTGGTTTTTTTATCGCTAAAATTCCTTCAATTCAAAAGATACTTCGTTAAATTTAGTTGATTATCCTTGATAAATTTTTAGACTGACCGCCTCATTAAAATAATTGAGCCCTTGTATAGTGTGAAAGCACATAATGTTTAAGACTACCAATCACTAAATGAGATTGGCTTCTAATGATCACTTTTGCCACTTTGAAGACATTCGCATTTTATAATACATACTAAAATTTTTTGTATATTTTGATATACGCGGACATGATTGAACATTCATATTACTTTGGAGTGTGCCCGATAGCGGTCGTTGACATGTTTGTATTGCATGATTTATTGCAGCTCGTCCACCTTGTATAAAGTAGACTAAAATGTCAGCTTTTTTTACAGCATATAATACATTGCACTGCAAATATGTATATTTCCGAGGTGTAAATATGTATATTTCCAATCTAACATTAGATTTTGCTCTATATTTTGAGTTTTTAATTAGCTAGTGTCCATTTTTTTTACACTTATTATTTCAAAATTAATATTACTTTTAGTTACACATTTTAATCGCATTTTATTCATACAATTAGGCTTTACCAATTCTGAATGGCGCAAAAAATGCCTATAACCGTACGGATGAGGATGTGTTAAATAGCTTCCTATCTCCCGTTAACTATTCGAGAGTTTTAGTTAAGTTGTACCGGGTACTTGCAACTATAAAGGAGTCAATTATGAAAATTTTAACTTTGGCAGTAGTGTTCGTATTATTAGCTTTCAATTCTAATGCTACCAAGTACGAGTTTATTGCAACAGATAGTAATATTGAGACAAAAATGTGTGTGTTTGCTGGAAATAATAATAAAGATGGATTAAAAAATGCACTGAGATTGCGTATGATTAGTTCTGCGATTAATTCAAAACGCTTTGCTGTTAATTCTGTTACTTGTAATGATATGGTAATGGCGCATTTTGCCCATAAATATGATGCGTTAGATACTTTTTCGTATTTAAACCATTTTACCTCCAAAAAAGATAAAATACCTACCACAAGTGTTGAAATAAAAGATATCGCAGCCGTTTTTAATCACAAAAATGAAGAGATTAAAATCATTTATGTCGGCTCGGCTAAATAAATAGCATATTGAAAATTTAGAGTTAAACTTTTATAACTTACTATAAAGTTTAACTCTTCATTCAATAAGTTAATGTTAAGTTTAGCATACAAATATCTGCTTCTTACCATTGGATATAAATTACTGAAATATCTATCTGTCAGTTTTCTTACCCAAAAGCTGAGCAGTAATTAGAATCTATTTAATAATCCAGAATGACTATTTTGTAGCAGAATTTAGCGTCTATATATTGAATGCCAAGTAAAACTATAAACTTGCAGACGTTATGGTTTTGTTTTCATTATATAATTTTATTTTGTTTTTTATACCGTGAAATCAGTCTCAAAACTGATTTTAGGTATGTCCGCTATGGCAATGATTATTTAATTAGCTGTTTGCCTGCTTAAGACAACTAACGGGTGTATAGTGACATCAACAAACATTCAACATTTTAAAATTTTACTCCTTATTTGCGCACAAAGTGATCCTAAATATTCCGGTTTATCTCAAGTATTATGACTGAACCGTCGTCTTTTCAAAAGTTATCAAGACACCCATGATAAATTTGCTAGAGTATAATAATTACCAATATCATCTGAACTTACAATAAACGGTTGAGTTAAAATTAAACTAATTGAGATATAAAATGAAAATTAACAATCTTTTGATACTTGTAATTATCTGTTTTATTACTGCTTGTCAGGGGGATTCAGAAGAAAAAGCAGAGCCAATAGCTGAACAAAAATATTTACTGGCTGTGGTTTATGATAACAACGCATGGGGGGCAAGTCATGCTGGAATTTTTGTTGATATTCAAGGCAACTTTTATCATTATTATCATAATAAAGGGAAGAATGACGGTTATCTTTCTGTAGATGATGTGGCAGAGCAGTCAGAAATTGAACTCACTAAAGTGATGGGTGGGGCTGGTACTTTACTTGAAACTATAGATATTGAAGCTGTCAAGGACATTCAAAGTATTGCTAGCCAGGTGACTTCTCAAAATTTTACTGAATTGCAAAAACGTTGTTCTGACGCTGGAAGTATTCGTTTTTTGAGCTTTAAGTTTAATAATGAAACAGAGCTTTATACCCCCTACCTTTTGGAAAGGAGAGGGGGAGGAGCTGAAGTCAACCTTTCACCTGCGGCCAAAGAGTTAGTCGATTGGTTAGAGGGAAAATCAAAAGACTATCAGTTAGGTCTTGATTCAGATGATTGCAGTTATATACATGAAGATTAACATTATATGACCTTGCTTTCGGCAAAGTTATTATAAGTGCTATGGCGCAATGGGGGCGTTAGCGCCATAGAAATATTCCTCTAATGTCAGTTACCTTTGAATATAGCTGACATAAAAGCTGGGTCATTGGGGTAGCTATTTCAACAAAAATTTATCAATTAAAAATCAATCCAAAATTGTCCGCTTTTGGCTAATCAGTGACCTAAAGAACAAACCATAGTTAATGTCAGGAATGCGCACAAAGTGATCCTAAATATTCCGGTTTATCTCAAGTATTATGACTGAACAGTCGTCTTTTCAAAAAGCCATCTTAACTGCATCCCCTTAAAAACCACCAAGTGTAAATGAGTCTAATATCAATCATTATGTGTATGCACAATCACCATGATTTATCATTGATCCAGATCAACTTTTACTAGAAATAAATCTTGTTGTCGGCTAGAATGCGCGCTGAATATTTTCAAGTTAACGAGATCAACATGTCACACGGCGAAGACTTCAAAGACAGCTCATCTATATTTCATTTATTAGCAGCGATTATTGTATTAGTTTCAGCGCCACTTTTGCCTATGGTAATGGGTTGGTTCACTCTGCTTTCAAATTAGTATTTTCTCGTTTAATTAAAATAAGAAGTATTAATACTATGGTTATATTACTCGCTGATGATAAGCAGAACGTTTTAGATTTTATTACCCCGTTACTCGAACAACAGGGTCATATCGTTGAAATTGCAGGCAATGGTTTAGCTGCCTTTGAAAAGGCGCAACAACAGCATTTTGACCTCTATATTATTGACCATCTTATGCCTTTTATGAACGGTATTCAGTTAAGTAAAAACCTTCAAAAAAAACCTTTTACCGTTAACACTCCTATAATATTCATGACTACTCAAAACACTACTGATGTCATCGCTTTAACTCGTTCACTCTATTTTCATGCCATTATTGCCAAGCCTATTAATGAAAACAGTTTGTTAAATGCAGTAAATGAAATAAATCAATTAAATAATACCAATACAAGTCGTTATTCACTGTAAATCATCGTACTTTTGCTTTATTCTTTAGCCATGATAAATTTTTACTTTTGATATGCTAACGATGACCGATACAGAACTCTCTCTTTTACAAAACTCTATTCACGCCGTACCTGATTATCCTAAACCAGGCATTTTATTTCGTGATATTACCGGCTTACTTGATGATCCGGCTGCTTACCAGTTAACCATAGATTTATTTGCTGCTAAATATAAAGATTCTGGTTTTACTAAGATTCTTGGTACTGAAGCTCGTGGCTTTTTTTTTGGTGCACCTTTGGCATTAGCGCTTGGTATTAGCTTTATTCCTGTCCGCAAACCAGGCAAGTTGCCAAGAGCGACAATTAGCCAAAGTTACCAACTTGAATATGGAACAGACACCTTAGAAATTCATCAAGATGCACTAACCGCAGATGATAAAGTTTTGATAGTTGATGATCTACTTGCCACCGGTGGCACTGTCGAAGCAACATTCATGCTTGCTAAAAAGCTTGGTGCAGAAGTTACAGATGCTGCATTTGTTATTTCATTACCTGATTTAGGCGGTGAAAAACGTTTAACGGATCTTGGCTTATCGATTTATTCTTTACTGCAATATAACGGCGATTAGGCAGTCATATGAGTTATCAAGTATTAGCACGTAAATGGCGCCCTAAAAAATTCACAGAATTAGTGGGTCAAGAGCATGTTGTCACTGTGCTAGTTAACGCACTAGAGCAGCAACGTCTTCATCATGCCTATTTATTTACCGGTACTCGTGGTGTCGGTAAAACAACGATAGCTCGAATTTTTGCTAAAAGCTTGAACTGTGAACAAGGGATAACTTCAACGCCTTGCGGTGTTTGTGATACATGCCAAGATATTGACCAGGGCCGTTTTATCGATTTACTTGAAATTGATGCGGCTTCTAAAACAAAGGTTGATGATACTCGTGAAATACTTGATAACGTTCAATATGCACCGACACGTGGTCGTTATAAAGTTTATTTAATTGATGAAGTACATATGTTGTCTCGTAGTAGCTTTAATGCGTTATTAAAAACGCTTGAAGAGCCACCTGAACATGTGAAGTTCATTTTAGCGACCACAGATCCTCAAAAGCTACCGGTAACCGTGTTATCTCGTTGCTTACAATTTCACTTAAAAGCATTAACCGTCGGCCAAATTGAGCAAAAGACTCAGCAAATTCTTACCGCTGAAAACGTCTCAGTTGAACCCGGTGCTTTAACCTTATTAGCTAAAGCCGCTCGCGGCAGTATGCGTGATTGTTTAAGTTTAACCGACCAAAGTATCGCGCAAGGGCAGGGAAGTATTACTCTCGCCAATGTTCAACAGATGTTGGGCGGTGTCGATCAAAATTGGGTTTTTAAAATACTGATAAGCTTATTAAAGCAAGATCCTAAAGCGCTAATGCTACTTTCTCTCGATATAGCCTCATACGCACCTAATTACAGCCGCTTAACCGCAGAGCTTATTCAGTTACTCCATCAAGTTGCTATGACGCAAGTTGTTGGTCAACACTTTGATTTGTCACCTGAGCATAACCAATTGGTTGATAAGTTCAGTAAAGCAATGAGTGCTGAAGATATTCAACTTTATTATCAAATAGTGCTGAATGGCCGTAAAGACTTACCTTATGCGTCTGATGAACAAGCAGCCTTTGATATGCTTTTACTGAGATTATTAGCATTTACACCAATCAAAAATAGCGAAAGTTTACCCGATACTCAGGTCAGTCAAACCAGCGACTTTGACGATGTAAGCTTTGCTAAAAGCAATATTAATAAACCTGATAATTTTATTGCGTCTTCTTTAGTTGAGCAACCCCTAGTCGAGCAACCATCAGTTGATCAGCCTATAGCCGATTTAGCTGAAAGTAGACCAAACCTTATAACGGGTAATGCTTCGCCAGTAACAACAAGTCCTTTAGAAGAACAATCTATGATTACTGCGCCTGAGTACTTTGCTGTACCCGAAGCGCCCTTAGAGCAAGAGCATCCTGCGATGTCTCCCTCTATAGACTCAGCTGAAGAAAGTAGACCCAACCTTATGACGGGCAATGCTTCGCCAGCAACAGCAAGCCCTTTAGAAGAACAATCTATGATTACTGCGCCTGAGTATTTTGCTGTACCCGATGCGCCCTCAGAGCAAGAGCATAGTGCGATGCCTCCCTCTATAGATTTAGCTGAAATAGCCCCAAATATTGATACGCCTACTTCTCAATCGCCTATAGAAAAAGCTATAGCGACCCGGAACATGTTACGTAGTCGAAAAAAAGGGTTGGAAAATAGCGCAAAAAAGTCAAATGACGCTAAAGGGCGTCAAGACACAAAGAGTCCAGATGTTCTTGAAGCAATAACTCAAGAAGAGCCTCGTTCAGATGTTCCTGCATTAACATCTATTTCTGAGCAGGCTTTTGATGTTAGTGCGATAGACCCAGCAAAAATACGCTCTGCTAATCAAGTCGACAAATGGGCAAATATGATTGACGCCATGTCGTTAACAGGGCGACTGCGTCAATTGGCAATACATGCAACCGTTGATGAAAGGTCTACCGACGATTTATTGCTACTTAACTTGAATCAAGCGACTAAACATTTAAACAGTGATGTTGCTCATAAAAAGTTAGAACAATGTATCTCTGATTTTTTACAACGAAAAATTACGGTAGAATTGACAATTGTCGATGAGACCTCTCATGATCCGTATCAAATTCAATCACATATTAATGATAAACGTTATGACTATGCGAAAGAATTATTACAAAATGATGAAATCATTATTGGTTTGAAAACTCACTTTCAAGCACAATTAGATGAAAATTCGATTGTAGCATTGTAACTGCTACTTGATATTTGTCGCGTTAAGATCTATCTTTGGCGGCAACAGAACTTTGGAGAAAAAATTATGATGAAAGGTGGCATGGGCAACTTAATGAAACAAGCCCAACAAATGCAAGATAAAATGGCTAAAGCTCAAGAAGAATTAGCTAAAATGGAAGTTATTGGTGAGTCAGGTGCTGGCATGGTTAAAGTGACTATGACAGGCGGACACAGTGTTCGACGTGTTGAAATTGACGACAGCTTAATGGCAGACGATAAAGATATGCTTGAAGATTTAGTTTCAGCCGCGTTTAACGATGCCGTTCGTCGCGTTGAAGCACAAAATAAAGAAAAAATGGGCGCTCTAACAGGTGGTATGCAGTTACCTCCTGGGATGAAAATGCCTTTTTAAGCTTTACTCTTAATAAAAATGGCACCTTTAAGGTGCCATTTTTGTTTAGGCAAGGATTTAAGATAACACTCAAATAGATTCTTTAACGTTTTGGCACGTCGTTTATAATAGAGTTTCAATAAACTGTCGGTTTAGTGCGTTTTGGAGCATTCTGTTTATTAGTCCCAGGCCCAGGTTAAAGCATAGCGCCGTCTGTTTTTCCATATAAAGGGCTATAATTTACTGTAATGCCGTGGCAACTGCGCCGCTTTATAGTTAAATATTGTTTGCTTGTGTCCAATCTTTGAGCTTTTCTAAAATATCTAATGCGGTACGGCCAAAGTCGGTGATTTCATACGCGACGGCAATAGGACGATCGCTAATAACTTCACGCGTTACTAAGCCTTGAACTTCTAATTCTTTAAGGCGTTGATCAACCATCTTTTTACTTGCGCCCCCTAACATGCGAGATAATTCGTTAAAGCGTACGGGTCCATCTTTTAAATGCCAAAGGATAGAGGCTTTCCACTTCCCCCCTAAAACGCGCATACCTCGCTCAATCAGACAGGGTTCTTCACAGCTTTGTGAATTTATTTTTTTTACGTTACTTGTTGTTTTTATTGTTTTTGTAATCATTATTCTATTTTTATCTTAGTGGTTACTAAAAGTATACTGGTTGCTTTAATTAACCACTCTAGCATAATGTGAGTATATAGCCAATTTACTCTCTCGATGCATTAATGTTAATGCAATCTTAGGAAACTATTTTATGCCAAAACTTATCTCATACGATCCCATTAATAGAGCGCCTTTAGGCGAAGTCCCTGTTACTCAAGCCCCACAAATGGCAGCGGTTGTGTTACGTGCAAAGCAAGCACAAAAAGCTTGGTCAGCACTGTCTCTTGAACAACGCCAACAAAGTGTAAACAAGGCCTATAAAGGACTGGCTATGGTTGAAGACGAACTGGCATTACTAATTAGCAAAGAAATGGGCAAAGATCACCGAAGAGCAAGTTATGAAGTGGCTGGCACCGTTCAGAACGCCTCTTATTTTACTGAAGAAATAGTGCAAGCGCTCAAAAGTGAGGCGATAACAAACAATGCACAAATGCAATATCGCCCCTTAGGTGTAGTTGCGGTTATATCGCCTTGGAATTATCCACTGGCCATGGCGAATAACTTGCTATTACCTGCATTAATTGCCGGTAATAGTGTGGTGTTAAAGCCATCAGAAGAAACACCTTTGGTTGCTGAACTTTTTGTCAATACACTCAATAAATTATTACCTGAAAACGTATTACAAATAGTGCACGGTAATGCAGATACGGGCAAAGCTTTAGTTGAAGCCGATATTAATATGGTCGCCTTTACCGGTTCACTCGCGGCTGGCAAGCATATTATGGCAAGTGCAGCAGCAGGGCTTAAACGCTTAGTTATGGAGTTGGGGGGTAACGATCCGCTTATTGTGATGGCAAACGCAGATATTAACAAAGCGGTACAATTTGCTGTTGCAAGTTCTTTTGAAAATGCCGGGCAAATGTGTACGTCTACCGAGCGCATTTATGTTGATGAGCAGATCGCCGATGAATTCGAGCAGAAAGTTACGGCTTTAGCTAATCGTTATCAAGTGGGCGCTTGGGATCAAAAACATGTCAACTTTGGCCCGATTGTTAATCCTAAGCAGCATGCTCATGTTTTATCGCAACTTAAAGATGCACACGCTAAAGGTGCAAAATTTTTATTAGGGACACATCACTACGAGTTGCCTTATATACAGCCTACTGTTGTCACTGGTATTACCGCTAATATGCTTTTAGAGCAAGATGAAACCTTTGGCCCTGTGGTGGCTATTAGTCGCTTTAATGAGTTGTCTGAAGCGGTTGAACGAGCCAATGCCAGTTCATATGGTTTAGGTGCTGTGGTTTTTGGTCATGATGGTGCTAATAAGGTTGCAGAGCAAATGGAAGCGGGGATGGTCGCTATTAATCAAGGCGCTGGAGGCCTTGGACCTTGGGTTGGGGCGAAACAAAGTGGTTTTGGTTTTCATGGCACGGCAGCTGGTCATCGCCAGTTTAGCCAGTTACGCATTATCAACCAATAGCAATACACTATGGTCAGCACAACTCTTTAACTAAGCAAATGCGTTAAGGCCAGTATACCCATTATTGAAAGAGTAAAATATGAAAGAAACAATAGACACAAACACTGACTTTTTTGTCGCCGCATTAGAAGCCGGCGCAGAGCACCCGGCTTTACCTGCATGGGGGAACCGTCAGGTTAATCCTGCTAATTTGAGCAAAGATTTTGATATCAGTCATATTGAACGTCGAGAACTGATAGAGGTGCCTGGAGCATTTCAATTATTGAATGTCTTGAGCAAAGATGAGTGTGCGCAGCTTATCGATATTAGTGAACAATTAGGTTTCTTGCCAGATGCTGCCGTTTCTTTGCCGCGCAGTGTTCGACACAATGACAGTTTAACCTGGATAGTTGATGAACAAACTGATGGCACTATTTGGCAACGAATTGCGCATTTAATGGACGACCGACAGGCTATTTTTGGTGGTCGTAAAGCGTTAGGGATCAATGCACGTTTTAGATTCTATCGTTATAACCCTGCTGACTACTTTAAGCCTCATTCTGATGGCTCTTGGCCGGGTAGTCGCATTATTGGTGACGAGCTAGTCACTAATGCTTATTCTGACCGATATAGTGAAATGACTTTTTTAATCTTATTAAGTGAAGACTTTCAAGGTGGAGATACACGTTTTTTAGTCAATGCTGATGATCCCAACCAGCCAGCATCAAGAAATGACAGGGTTAAAAATGTCGATGTTCGAACCCCAGTAGGCGGTATATTATGTTTTCCTCATGGTATGCATCCTTTACAATGTATTCATAGCTCTCTACCTATTACTGAGGGGATTAAATATATCATTCGCAGTGATGTTTTATTTGAATTATAAGTGTTTCTCAATGGCCAAGTCGCTTTACATTGACGTGTGTAAAAGTGCTTTGTCGTCGGTAGAGCAAATCTAATAACTTTTAAGGTGACTGCTTATTGAACACGTAAAGAATATCAGTCAATATAGCTGAGATATTTTGTTAGATGAGCATTAGCCTTATTGACGCGCTTATTTTTAGTCTTGCCATGGATAGAAAAAGTAAAATTGGATATACCTTATGATTGAAATGCCCTTTGATAATTATATGTCTTACACTATAGGTATAGTGGTATTTTTTATGGGTGTGTATTTAACAAAAAATATTAAGTTTCTCCGAGATTTTAATATTCCAGAGCCAGTAACGGGGGGCTTGCTTGCTGCTTTATTTATCTATGCAGTCTATATTTTTACGGGTAGCGAAATAGCGTTTGACTTATCAACCCGAGATCGACTGTTAGTCTATTTTTTTACCGCTATTGGGCTCAACGCTAGGTTTTCTGATTTAGTTAAAGGGGGAAAACCTCTGCTGATATTATTAGTATTAACCCTGTCTTTTATTGTGATCCAGAATGCTGTTGGCATAACCAGCGCAATACTTCTTGATTTACCATCAACCATTGGCGTGTTGGCTGGCTCGGTTTCTTTAATTGGAGGTCATGGCACAGCAATAGCTTGGGCTCCCGATGCTGTTGAACTTGGAGTACCTAATGCTCTTGAAATAGGTGTTGCAGCTGCTACGCTTGGACTTGTTGTAGCGAGTTTAGTTGGTGGACCTATTGCTAAATATTTATTGGCTAAGTATCAGCTTTCAAGTGAATCAACAGCAAAGCCTTCTATCGGTATTGCTTATCATAAAACGGATACAGAGTCCTTTAGCCACCTGAGTTTTATGGCGGTATTACTGGTTATTCATATTTGTATCATTATTGGTTTTTTTGCCAATAAGATGTTTATGGAGATGGGTTTAAAATTACCGCTTTTTGTGACTTGCCTGTTAGCAGGAATTTTACTGTCCAACACGGTTCCTCATCTCTTACCTAAATTACATTGGCCCGCTAGAACTCGCTCATTGGCCATCGTTTCTGACTTTTCATTGAGCCTATTTTTAACTATGTCACTGATGAGTATGCAACTTTGGACCCTAGCTGATTTAGCCGGGCCATTATTTATAATTTTAGGTGTACAGACCTGTGTTGCGGTGTTATTTATTATTTATATTTTATTTCCATTAATGGGGCGAAACTATCAAGCCGCTGTTTTAAGTGCCGGCTTTGGTGGTTTTGCGCTGGGGGCAACACCAACCGCTATTGCGAATATGACGGCGGTGACTAAAGCGCATGGCGCTGCACCAATGGCTTTCATTATATTACCTTTGGTCGGTGCATTTTTTGTTGATATTACCAATGCCTTTATCATCAGGATAGCCCTAAATTTTTAAAGCGCATTGACTTTGCCTACATCGAGAAAGTTTAGCGTTAGCGACTTATTGGCTTTTAAAACGGCTGTAAATGTTCGCTTTGTTCGTCTACTTAAAGGAATACTCTAATGAAAAATCCGCTGCCATTGGCATTTATATTAATTTTTGTTTCGACATACGTAAGTGCTAAGCAAGATAAAGCGTCATGCGTCATGAAGTTGTTTACCCTTGGCGCTGAATCGATGACGCTTGGCGAAATTAGATCTGTTTGTGCTAGCCAAGAAAATGATATCACTAGACAACAAAAAAAGACCGAGCAAACAGAATTACAGAGTAGAACAGGCGGTATTACCGATAGAATAAAACGTGAGAAAATGACTGAGTTTGAACCTTATGTGCTTACTCCTCATAGAATGAATTTTGTATTGCCAGCAATGACAACAAATAAAGTGAACAAGCAAGCATATAGATCCTTTGAAGGGTATGAAGACAACTTAGAAAATGTTGAAGCAAAATTTCAACTAAGCCTTAAAGTCCCCTTAAATTATGACAAAATATTTATAGAAGGCGATGGGCTTTACGCAGCTTTTACCTTAAGTGCCTGGTGGCAAATTTATGCGAGTGGCATTTCTAAACCCTTTCGAGAAACAAATTATCAGCCAGAAATATTCTATCTTGCACCGCTTAACTGGCATCCGTTTGGAGGTAATACAGGCTTTATTGTCGGGGTAGAGCACGAGTCTAACGGGCGAGCACAAGACTTATCACGTAGTTGGAATCGTATTTACACACATATCCTTTTTGAGAAAGAAAAATTTGCGCTATCGATTAAACCTTGGATAAGGTTATCTGAGAAGGAAAAAACTTTTGCTTTAGATCCCGACGGAGACGATAACCCTGATATCGAAGATTACATGGGTAACTTTGAGTTAAGCATGGCCTATAAATGGCGTGACTATGAATTCAATTTCAAAGGTCGACAAAATTTCAGTAGTCATTACGGCGCTGCTGAGCTTGGTTTTACTTTTCCGCTATGGGGTAAATTAAGGGGCTACGCAATGGTGTTTACTGGTTATGGTGAAAGCCTTATCGATTATAACTATAGTCAAACTAGGTTTGGTATTGGCATCTCACTCAGTGATATTTTATAGCAACAAAAAACACGCGCTTTATTTTATAAAGGCGTGCTTTATTGTCAAACTATGTCGGATATTAAATTACTGAAAGTACGACTTCAATGTTACCACGTGTCGCATTTGAGTAAGGGCACACAAGATGCGCTTTATCTATCATTGTTTGAGCTTGTGCTTTATCCATATCACCTAATGATATCGCTAATTTTACCGCAATACCAAAACCACCTTCAATAGCACCAATAGAGACTTCTGAATTAATATAAGTTTCGCTCGGCAAACTGATTTTTTCTTCACCAGCAACAAATTTAAGTGCACCAATAAAACAAGCAGCATAACCAGCAGCGAATAATTGCTCAGGGTTTGTACCTTGTCCATCATCTCCACCTAAACCTTTTGGCGTAGATAAGGTTATGTCTAAGCGACCATCATCAGATTTTGCTGTACCTGCGCGGCCACCCGTTGCTGTTGCTTTTGCTGTGTAAGCAATGTTTTCTAATACGTTCATAATAAACTCCAAGTTATTAATATTTACTTTGTATGCAAAATATATAGGAAACAAATACTGATTGCAAATACTTTGTGTGCAAATTAAAATGTAACCTTCAGGAGAGTATTATGTCATTTGATCAATTAAAACTTAAAAACCAGCTTTGCCATCGATTATATATGGCATCAAACAGTATTGTTCGCGCTTACCGTGAGCCATTAAGCGAACTCAATATTACTTACCCACAATATGTGGTCATGATGGCATTGTGGGAGCATGACAAAATAACTATTGCTGAGCTTTTAGATAAAACCATGATTGATGGTGGGGCGATGACACAAATTTTAAAGAAAATGGTTGATAAGCGCCTTCTAGAAATAATTAAAGACGACAACGACAAGCGCAAGCGCCTAGTGCAATTAACACAACAAGGGCAAGAATTAAAAATAAAGGCTGCAAGTATTCCTAATACAATCAGTTGCAAATTTACCCATATTAACAGCACACAAGCCAGCCAACTTATGGAATTACTCGACCTAGTAGTCAATGATTTAGCGATAAAAACATAACAAAATGTAAATAAACCACCAGTTAAAATAATAATACTCGCATTAACTAGACGATCGGTCTATTATTAATAAATGAATATTCCAGCAATTAAAGCACGCCGCGGTAGACCGCCCAAAGTAGCGCGTGAAAATCAAGATACCAAAGCGGAGTTAATTCGCAGTGGTCTAGAACAACTCACTGAAAATGGCTTTGCCTCTTCAGGAATTGATCAGATCTTAAAGAAAGTGGCTGTACCCAAAGGATCTTTTTATCATTATTTTGCCAGCAAAGAAGCTTTTGGTCAGGCGGTCATTGAAAACTACGCTAATTATTTTGCTAACAAGTTAGATGCATGTTTGTTGGATGAAGCATTTCCTCCTTTAACACGTATTAGTCATTTCGTTGAAAGCGCCAAAGTAGGCATGGTCCGCTATCAATTTAAGCGTGGTTGTTTAATCGGCAATCTAGGCCAAGAAATTGATTTACTTCCTGAAAGTTTTAGACAGCAATTGATTGATATATTCCTTTGTTGGCAGCATCGCTTGGCTACATGTCTCAGAGCAGCACAAAAGCAAGGTCAAATCTCACCAAACGCAGATTGCGATCGACTGGCTGAATACTTTTGGATGGGTTGGGAAGGCGCGGTTAGTAGAGCAAAGCTAGTTCAAAATACTTCACCCTTAGATAATTACCTGAATTTTTACATAGTCGGTTTACCCCGATAATTTTTTCATCATTTATAGACGATCGGTCTAAATAAGGAATAGCAGATGTTTAAAGGCATTTTAATTGAAAAAGACGACCAAGGTTACCGCGCGACAGTTAAAGATATTGACGACAACTTACTGCCAGAAGGTGATGTTACCGTTAAAGTTTCTCATAGCACGCTTAATTACAAAGATGCTTTGGCCATCACAGGTAAAGGTCCGGTAGTTAGACAATTCCCTATGGTTCCCGGTATCGATTTAGTCGGAACAGTTGAACACACTGAGAGTGATAAGTTTGAGGTTGGCGATAGTGTACTACTCAATGGTTTTGGTGTCGGTGAAGTGCACTGTGGCGGTTTAGCTGAAAAAGCTCGATTAAAAAGTGAATGGTTGATCCCATTGCCAAAAGCATTTACACCACGCCAAGCCATGGCTATTGGTACGGCAGGTTATACCGCGATGCTTTGTGTCATTGCACTTGAAAAAAATGGCGTCACTCCAGATAAAGGTGAAATTTTAGTGACCGGAGCAAACGGTGGTGTCGGCAGTTTTTCAATCGCAATCCTAGCGAAATTAGGCTATACAGTTGTTGCTTCAACAGGTCGCGTTGATCAAGTGAAATATCTAGAAAAACTAGGTGCATCAGCCGTTATCGACCGTGAAACGTTATCGCAACCTGGTCGCCCAATGACAAAAGAACGTTGGGCTGGCGCAATTGACTCAGTAGGTAGTCATACGTTAGCGAATGTTTGTGCGAGTATGAAATATGGTGGTACTGTTGCAGCCTGTGGTTTAGCGCAAGGCATGGATTTTCCTGCCTCTGTTGCACCTTTTATTTTACGTGGCATAACTTTAGCGGGTATTGATAGTGTGATGCGCCCACTCGCAGACAGGATTGAAGCATGGCAACGACTTGCTGATATTTTAGACCCCGATATTTTTGAAGATATTTCTACCGACATCACCTTGGTAGAAGCTGTCGATGTGGCCAGTGATTTAATGGCAGGTAAAGTGCGTGGTCGAGTGGTTGTTAATATCAGTTAGTGAAAGCTATAAGTTAAATGAGTAAAAACTGATATTTTGTAAGTTTTTACTCATAACTAAGATGTTCTATTAAAAATTTTTTATAATAGAACATCTTAGTTAGCTGTAACTGACAAAGAGTAAAGGCTCAAGTATTTCTTGAGCCTTTACGACATAAAGACAGCTGGATTGTTAACCTTATTGAGTCTTTAACACTTTTTTAACGGTAGCTTCTAAGCTAGTTAACCCCGCTTTTTTTCCTGTAACAATCGCCTCATCAATGCTTTTATTGTGATTGAAGTGCGAATCTAATGCGAACATAGCACCAACACGGTTACCGCTGGCGCAATGAACAAAAGCTTGTTCTTTATTTGTGATGGCAGCAGTAAATAATGCGAGATTTTCTTTATTGATATCACTGGCACCACTAATAGGTATCGCAATATAATTCATGCCCAAGGCTTCTACTTTAACTTGTTCGTCAAAATCGTCAAATTCACCATTACCCCGTAAATTTATTACCGTTTTAATACCACTTTTTGACAGCATAATGAGATCATTTTCGCTGGGTTGCCCACCAATAATAAATTGCTGGCTATATTGTGTAGCATTTTTGGCTGAGAGCTTATCACTAACGTCATTAGCTTGGCTAAAACCAGATAAAGTGAACATTAAAATTAAAAAGATAAAAACTACGCTTGCTTGTTTATTCATTAGTGTACTTCCAATTGGCGAATTAACTTTATATGATTTTTGTTTTGAACATACTTTATGCAAAGATGTAAAAAACGCTAGTCATAGCAGTTTTTTAATATATATTAATTGTATAAAACTTGATATTAAAGGTAGCAAAATAAAATGATTTTTGGTGCAAAAAACAAAGAAGAAATCTCTCGTTTGAAAATTGAGAATAACCAATTAAAAAATCGTATTGAATCACTAGAAGAAAAATTATTATTAGCCGAAAATGATAATTCTCAGTTAGCTGAAGATATGTCTACTAACGATAGTCGTGCTCGTACACATGAAGATCTGAATAAGCTTTGGATGCAGTCTTCAAGTTTAATTGACCAAATTCGTCAAGAGTTAGCATCTTCATCTACCGGTATGATTGAGCATCGTGATACCTTTCAGTCGTCGCAGCAACTCTTTGATCAAATCATGGATATGTTAGCAACAAATATTATTTCCACGTCAGAGATTTCTAATGAGACGCAATCGGCATCAACATCAGTTGACCAATTGAAAACAGTGACTTCTGGCATTAATGACTTTGTTAATATCATTAAAGGTATTTCTGATCAAACTAACTTATTAGCGTTAAATGCCGCCATAGAAGCAGCAAGGGCTGGAGAACAAGGCCGAGGCTTTGCTGTCGTTGCTGACGAAGTTAGAACATTAGCCCAACGCTCAGCGGAGGCTTCCAATGAAATATCTAACTTAATAGAGCAAGTTAATACACAAATGGGCGATGTTATTAATGGTATTGGTCAAGTAGGCGAGAAGAGCCAAGCAATAAGCGCCAGTACTTCTTCTATTGAAGATACCGCGAATCGTATTGTGTCATTATCAAAAAATATGTATTCGGTTATTACTCATTCAACAGCCGATGCATTCTTACAGACGGTTAAAATGGATCACGTTGTTTGGAAACTTGACGTCTATAAGGTGATGTTAGGTATGTCTGATAAATGCCTTGAAGATTTTGCTGATCATACTATGTGTCGATTAGGGAAATGGTTTTATCAAGGGGAGGGCGCTGAAAAATATGCAACACAAAGCGCTTTTAAACAAATAGAAGGCCCACATATCGATGTTCATAGTCATGGGCTTGAGGCGTTAAAGGCTCATAAGGCTGGAGACTCGGCTCGTGCATTAAAAGCCCTTACTGTTATGGAAAATGCGAGTTTTAAAGTGGTTGATGCATTAACGGGGCTTTCTCAACAAGTTGCTCAAAATATTAATTCAGCAACTAAAAAGTAGCACTTTAGCTTTTATTGTTCAGGATGGCCTCTCTCAGACATCCTGTCTTTTGATACATTAGTGCATCCTTGCACGTCAACGGTCATGGCAGCTCTTAGGTATCGATACCTTCGCTGCCAAAGAACGTATATGTTCAGGATGAACGGTATAACGTGGTGGCATGGATGCCAAGGAACGTATATGTTCAGAACTGCATAGATGCAGGGAGTAGAGAGTAGGGTAATACAGCAGCAGTTACCGAGCGGCCAATGGCGGTCTGTGTTTATTATTTAGCTTTTAGTCGCTAGGTCACTCGTTGGTAAGTACTTATATTTTGTACATGGGCACATGGGTGTTTTCTAATTTGTAACCCTTTAATGTTGCTTGACCTTGATAACTTGACTCACCGTCACCGCTGAACTCAAAATCAAAAATACTGATCCAATGGGGTCCCAAAGCTTTGCTAAAGGTTAAGCGACTTGATCGCCGCGAAAGCGAAATGAACTGCAAACCATCTTTTTCACAATATGCTGTTATGTGGCGTAATGCGAATTCTGAAACTTTTCTAAGGTAAATGAAATACCACAAAAATAAACAGACAATCAGTAATAAATAAATATTTTCCATTCTAGCTCTCTATCATTAGCGTTGAAATAACATACCAATAGCTTTACTTAACTCATTGCTACGGTTTGGCGCTCTCATACATTGAAATATTAATGGCCGTAAAGTAGGAATAGCCACTAAATCTTTAAAAATAGCTTGGAAAACGGCAATATCATGCTGAGTTACTAATAACTCCAAAAAAGTCATGATTTGCGGTTCACTGGTGAAAACTTGCCAACATCTCCCAGCAATCACTATCGCTATTTCTTCAGACATTCCTTGTGCAGGCGACGCTTGCTTAATCAGGGTATTAATAAATATTACCACATGAGGGTGTTCACAACTTGATGATAAACTTCGTAATATAAAACTCAGCTCAGCGTTACTGTCTTCATCTTTTGCACTCTCACGCAGCTTAAATTCTGCAATGAGTCTATCAATAATATCTACTGATAACTTAACATTTTCTAATGCTGAACATAATGGCTTAAGAACCTGCGAAGGTAATTGAGGAAGAGCGTTGACTATTATTTTTTGTATTTCTTTAGCTGATAAACGTACGGCAAAATCATTTAAGCCTTGCACGCCTACGTTGTGGTAATCCTGCCAAGAATTTTCGCCCGATAAATAACTTAATGCGCCTGAAAAATATTGGCTACTATTATTTTTTGTTTCTAGCGAAATTAAACTGTTCATATAGGCTAGTTTGTATTGTGGCGGAGTAAAATGATAAGGATTACTTTTAAGTAAGGCTTCTTGTTGCTCGCTTGGCGCCGTACTAAGTTCAGCACCTAATGCTTCAATAATAATAGCTATAAAATGATCCCTTGCGGCTAAGTTAAGTAAACCACGCTCATCAAGAGGTATCTTTACAAACCATAAATATGGTGAAGCGTTTTGCTTTTGCCAAAAAGCTATTGCTATAAAGGCATGGCCTTGAGAAGGGAATGGATAAGGGATCTGGTTTGCTTCAATTTTAGTAAAACTATCTTTTGATAATTTATCTATTTTTCGGCCAATATCAAATACCCGATATTGAGAGCCAGAAAGCTTTAATAATTCAGAAATAGAAGAAATAGTATTCATAGCTTAAATAATAAATAAAATAATAATCGAATAATGTTGGCATTATAGAGATAATAATAGATCAATACTATTTGCTTTTTGCATAGCAGATAAGAAACCTAGAGATAATCATGCCTTTTGATGAAAAACCCATCTTAACGATATTATATCAAGATGATTACATTGTTGCCGTTGACAAACCAGCAGGACTTTTTGTTCATAGAAGTTATATGGATAAAGATGAAATATATTTTGCCTTACAATTGGTGCGTGACCAAGTGGGTAAATATGTTTATCCCCTTCACCGATTAGATCGCCCGACATCAGGTGTTCTATTATTTGGTTTAAACGAAGAAGTAGCCCGATTAATGGGGCAAGTGTTTATTGATAAAAAAATTCAAAAAACATACTTTGCTTTGACGCGTGGTCATTTACTGGGTGCAGGCGAAATAGATTATCCCCTTAAAGAGAAGCTCGATAAATTAGGTGATAAAAATGTTAGCCTTGATAAAGCGCCGCAAGATGCTGTTACTCACTACGAGTCTTTATTAACTGCAAGTTTACCTATTAAGGTCGGTAAATTTGATAGTGTGCGTTATTCATTAATTAAATTACTGCCTACCACGGGAAGAAGACATCAAATTCGCCGTCATTTAGCGCATTTACGCCATCCTATTTTAGGTGATATTAATTATGGGGATAATAAACAAAATCCATTTTTCATTGAACATTTTGGCTTTAAGCGGCTGATGTTAATCGCTAAAAAAGTTGTATTTATTCACCCTATTACCAAGGTACAGCTGACAATTGAAGCTGAATTTGATCAGCAATGGCTAGAGGTTTTTGATGAACTATCTTGGGAGACTAAAATAATAAAGACCTTAACGTAATCATTACATTAGCTTATTCAGCGGTAATAATACGAATAGAATTTACATCTCTAGCAATTAAAGCAGCATAAACATGTGTGGTTCGTTGGCTATTATCGTCGCTAATTTTTGGCCCTTTAATATTGACAGTATTAACAAAAATATCATTACTATAACGTTCGCGTTGCTGAGCAAATGCTAACATCATTTGCTGATCTTCCGTTACTGGACGATGAAGCAATGACATCATCAAATGATGGTCAGAGAGCAATGGTTTTTTTTCTATTGCTACTTGAGGGGTCGAGCGACAAGCCGTCAGAAATAAAGCACTAAGAACAACAAGCAAAGTTAAAATATTTTTCATGATCAGTCAATAATAAAACAAGTGATACCTCTAGATGGCAAATGGTATGCCAAGTGTTTTATTGATTGTTAAATCAGTTGAGCTAAATGAAGTGAGAATAATTAATTAACTGTTATTTATAAAGAATTTTTAAATTTTTTATTTAATGAAAGCAAGTGTTTTTGTAAAGAACATTAACTTTGACAGCCAAGCTATAGCAAAGACTGTTCAGCTGTCAAAAAAATAGCGGTGATAAATTCACCGCTATTTTTACAAAGAATTTATCGCTTTATTCTTCTGATACCGAACGAAGTAAAGCATTAATACCAACTTTTGCGCGTGTTTTAGCATCAACTTTTTTAACGATTATCGCTGCGTATAAACTGTAGGTACCACACTTAGAAGGTAAGTTGCCCGGTACGACTACTGAGCCTGCTGGCACACGTCCATAATGTATTTCACCCGTTTCACGGTCAAAAATGCGAGTACTTTGACCAATGTAAACGCCCATAGAGATTACAGCGCCTTCTTCAACAACTACACCTTCAACAATTTCCGATCGTGCACCAATAAAGCAATTATCTTCAATAATGGTTGGTCCCGCTTGTAAAGGCTCTAAAACTCCACCGATACCAACACCACCAGATAAGTGTACATTCTTACCAATTTGAGCACATGAACCAACAGTTGCCCATGCATCAACCATACAGCCTTCATCAACATAAGCGCCGATATTAACAAAGCTTGGCATAACCACTACATTCTTACCAATAAAACTACCCGTGCGCACAGATGCGCCAGGAACGACACGAACACCGTCAGCTTCAAAGTCTGCTTGTGTGTAATCAGTATATTTCATCGGAACTTTATCAAAAAAGGTACTTTCGGCGCCGTCGATGACTGCGTTGTCCCAAATTCTAAAAGAGAGTAAAACTGCTTTTTTTAGCCACTGATGAACAACCCATTCACCGGCTACTTTTTCTGCAACACGTGCTGAACCATCATTTAAGGCGGCTAATGCGTTTAACACCGCCTGCTTTACTTCAGTTGAAACCGTTTTTGGCGTGATGTTCATTCGATCTTCAAAAGCTTGTTCTATGGTGCTTTGTAAGTTTGACATGGTAATTCCTATTCTTTTAAATTTATGGTCTAAAGTGTTAAATGCTAAATTGTTTTTCACATAGCATCGCTGAAAGTTTTTGCTGTTGTTCTTGTGTTAACGCTAAATTATCAGTGTTTGAAACCGTAAAAACATCATCTATCTTTTCACCAAAAGTTGTGATTTTTGCTGAGTGAATATTTAGTTTGTTTTCTTGAAAAATTTTGGCAAATTTAGCTAATAGGCCGGGATGATCAAGCGCAATTATTTCTAATACCGTAGTTTTATCGGTTGCCGTTTCGATAAAGCTCACTTTAGTAGGAACTTTAAAGTTATCAATATAAGCGGGAGCAGGTTTGTTTTTTACTTTTGGCAGTGGCTTCATTAATGATTTAGTGAGTTTGTTTGCTATATCTAATGCCCGACTGCTGTCCGTAATCGCTCTGTTTTTTTGATCTAATACCACAAACGTATTTAAGGTATAGCCTTTCTTACTGCTAATTATTTTAGCATCATGAATCGATAAACGCTGCGCGTCGAGTAAGGTCACCATTTTTGCAAAAATATTTGCTGAGGCTTTGGTATAAATAAATATTTCAGTACCGCCTCGATAAGGTTTAGGACTGATCAACACTAAAGGTTTTACGATACTATGTTTTATTATATGACGGCTATGCCAAGCAATTTGTACCGGTGAATAACGTAAAAAATATTCGGCTTTAAGCTTTTTCCAAAAGGTTCTAATTTGATTAGCATCGCACTCGTAATCTTTGAGCAGTTCAAGTGCTTTTTCTTGGTTTTCTCGTGTTTTTGCACGTAAATCAACTTGTTTTTCGAGTCCGCGGCGAAAGGCTCTTTTGGTATTAAAATAAAGCTCTTGCAGTAAATTTGCTTTCCAGCTATTCCATAAACTTTCATTGGTTGCACGCATATCAGCAACGGTTAAACAATAGAGATAATCTAAGTGAGCTTCATCCCTGACAATAGCAGCAAAATTTCTGATCACTTCTTCATCAGCAATATCTCGACGTTGTGCGGTTACCGACATCACTAAATGGTTTTTGACTAACCAGGCTATCATGCGCCCATCGTGATCACTTATCGGGTGAACCTTGCTAAATTCTAAGGCATCAACTGCACCTAACTTTGCATGGTCACCACCACGACCTTTCGCAATATCGTGAAAAATGCCTGCAATATATAATACTTCTGGCTTACGAATACGCTGCATTATCTTGCTACAAAGCGGATAATCATTGTCGTGTTGAGGTTGGCTAAAACGGTAAATATTTTTAATTAAGCGGTAGCTATGTTCATCAACTGAATATGCATGAAATAAATCAAACTGCATCTGCCCAACAATACTTCGCCATTGTGGTAAATAAGCGGCAATAATCGAATGGCGATGCATTAAGCTAAAGGTTAATCCTAAGCCATTAGGATGCTTCATAATTTCGATGAAGATTCGTCGACATTCGGCGTAATCCATCAGCCCTGAAATTAAACGTCTACGGGCATTTCTTAATAATCTTAGTGTCTGAGGGTGTAAATCGGTAATATTTTCATTTTGAGCAACCAGTAAAAACAGTTCCATAATTTTTACTGAACTCATAAAAACTCTGTCATTTACTGCATTTATTTGGCCATCAATAATAATAAAATCTTTAGTCAGGGGGATCTTTTCAACCGGATGATTCTTTTTGATAATGGCATATTCAAAATGCTGTAATAGCATTTTATTAAGTTCAGCAACACGGCCAATAATACGAAAAAATCGCTTCATCATGCGTTCAATAGCAAATTTACCTTCATCACCAAAGCCCATTAAACTGGCAACTTCACCTTGGTAATCAAAGAGTAAACGGTTTTCATTACGACCCGCAATAATGTGCAAAGCGGCACGCATCCGCCATAGGTAGTCTTGACACTCTAATAATTCAAAAAATTCGTTTTGTGTTAAATAGTGATGGGCAACAAGTTCTTCAAGTGAGTCGGCAACAAAATGTCGTTTGGCAACCCAAGCTATGGTTTGAATGTCTCGCAGGCCACCCGGATTAGCTTTTAAATTGGGCTCTAGCGTATAAGAAGCACCATGGTATTGTTGGTGGCGTTCGTATTGTTCTTCGCGTTTGGCCAAGAAGAATTTTTTTGAGGTCCAAAAGCCATCTTTTGCCAATAACGGGTATAAATTCTGAGTGAGGGCTTCATTGCCACAAATTTGGCGCATTTCCATCAGGTTTGTCGCTATGGTAACGTCGCTTTTTGCTTGTTTTACACATTCTTTAACACTGCGGACACTGTGACCAATATCGAGCTTTACATCCCATAGCTGAGTAATAAAAGCAGATATTTTTTCGGATAAGGCATCACTGATCTTTTCTTTAGTCAGTAATAATATATCGACATCAGAATAAGGATGTAATTCACCTCGACCATAACCACCAACAGCAAGTAAGCTAATTTGATCTTCATCTAAATTGTGCTGGCACCAAAGTTTATGGAGAATTTTGTCGACAAACTCTGAACGCGTTGATACTAATATGGATACCTCTACATAAGGAAATTTATCTTTTTGCCATTGCTGAAAATCGCGGCTAAGTTGACAAATATCTTGAGTAGAAATAAAAGGGGAGCTAACGGCTAATGGGGTACTATATTCTATCGGAAAAAGAGTTTGCATAGCTGAATATTTTACTCAATAAGTTAAGGCGATAGACATCATGCTTTATTTAGCCATTAAAAAGCAAATAACGACTATCGCTAACTTATACTTTGTTAACAAAACCAGTAATAAAACTAGTTATGTAGATGTCTTGGAATCGTATCATCGCTATGCAATGTTAAAATTTCACAGCCTGTGCGAGTAACCACAAGTGTATGTTCCCATTGTGCCGACTTTTTGCCGTCTAAGGTGTAAACGGTCCAATTATCTTCTTTATCTAGTAGTGTATTAGCACGACCAAGGTTAACCATAGGTTCGATAGTAAAACACATACCTTCAAGCATTTTTTCTTTGTCGGTATTTTTATAATGAACGATCTGTGGTTCTTCATGAAAAACGCTGCCAATACCATGGCCACAATATTCTTTTACAATAGAGTAACGACCTGATTTTTTTAAAAACTTTTGAATAGCAGTGCCAATCTCACCAAAGGTGTTGCCAGGTTTTACTTTTTTCAATCCGACGTACAAAGCTTCTCTGGTGATACGACATAAACGATTGTCTTCAAGACTTACTTCGCCAATAAGAAACATTTTACTGGTATCACCGTGATAGCCATCTTTAATAACAGTGATGTCCATATTAACGATGTCGCCATCAACTAATGGCACGTCGTTAGGAATACCATGACACACCACGTGATTAACTGAGGTACAAATTGATTTAGGAAAGCCATGATAATTTAATGGCGCTGAAATGGCATCTTGCACTTTGTCTGTATAGTCAGCGCATAGGGTATTTAACTCATTGGTTGTCACACCCGCTTTTACATAAGGTGTGATCATCTCTAATACGTCGGCGGCAAGTTTTCCTGCTATACGCATTTTTTCTATTTCTTGCTGAGTTTTAATTGTAATACCCATTTATTCCTCTATTGTCTGTTTAGTGTAAAGGCTACGGTTGTTATTTTGCCTAAAAGTGTCGTTATTGTCTATTGGTCTAGTTTTTTGCAAGTTCAAGCTCAACAGCTTCTATTATTGCACTAGGGTTTTGTAAATATAAGTTATGATTGAGTAAGGTTAGGTTTTCATTATGAGCAATTAGTAATGCGGGGATCGCTTTTGTACCAATATACTCTTGAAAGTCATAAATTTCTTGTAAAACAAATTCGGCTTCCTTAGCTATTTTACCTTCTTTAAATACTTTTGCAGGCGGTGATAGCTTAAGTTCATCAATGATAGGCTGAAAATCACTTTCGTGCGTAAACGCTGTGCCTTGTTCAAAATGCTGTTTTTGGATAGCGGTAATAAGCTCTAAAGTTAAGTGAGGCACTTTTTGACTGACCCATCCTATTAAATTAGCACTTAATGTTGAGTCTTTCTCTACGTTAAGTGTCTTCACATATTCGTGACTAAATTCAATGTTAGCGTCATCTTCAACGGCATCAATAGTTTTTCGGCTGACTTTCTCATCTCCTTCATAGTGAGCACTGTGCCATAAATTTAAAGTGATATTTGGATAAGCATCAGCAATTTCTTTAACTAAAGAAGTTGTCGCAAAGCTCCAAGGGCAGTGTGTGTCATAAATAAAAAAGAGTTCAGTAGACATGGTCATATATCGCCGTAGTGTTAAGTCAAAAATTTAATAAAATATAGAACCGCTAATTTTAGCGCGTACAGTAAAATTATCCCAGTAATATTATTACTATATTAATTAAGAAATATTGACCTTTAATTGTTAATTTCTAGCCTTTGGTAAATTAATATGGTATAAAGTGCGCCGTTAAATTTGTCGATTGAATAGCATAGTTATTTAGATTTTATCTAAGTATTACTCAGTGTTTTCGGTTATCCGATTACTAACTTGTTGTTATCGATAGTGTTTAGCTTTTAAACTTGTATTATTAAAAATAATAATACTTATTATAAATTCACATACATTTATTAAGAATATGTCGGGGTGCTCAGTTTGAATTTGTCTTAATTATAAGCAAATAATCGAACAATAAAGAGTCAGGTATATTTGAATGTATGAACGCTTAACCCCCTAAACCAAATAAAGGAAAAATCATGCCAAACGTTTCTATGCGCGATATGCTTAAAGCAGGTGTTCATTTCGGTCACAAAACCCGTTACTGGAACCCAAAAATGAAAACTTACATTTTTGGTTCACGCGATAAAGTTCATATCATCAACCTTGAACAAACTGTTCCTATGTTCAATGAAGCCCTTGCTTTCTTATCAGGTGTTTCTGCGAAAAAAGGTAAAGTTTTATTTGTTGGTACTAAGCGCGCTGCAAGCGATGCAATTAAAGATGCTGCTATCAAATGTGATCAGTTTTACGTTAATCACCGTTGGTTAGGTGGTATGTTGACTAACTGGAAAACAGTTCGTCAATCAATCAAGCGTTTAAAAGATCTTGAAGCACAAAGCTCTGACGGTACTTTTGAAGCTCTTACTAAAAAAGAAGCTTTGATGCGTACACGTGAAATGGAAAAACTTGACAAAAGTCTTGGTGGAATCAAAAACATGGGTGGTTTACCTGACGTTTTATTCATCATTGATGCTGATCACGAACACATTTCTATTAAAGAAGCTAAAAACTTAGGTATTCCAGTAATATCTGTAGTTGATACAAACTCAAACCCAGATAACATTGATTTCATTATCCCGGGTAACGACGATGCAATTCGCGCTGTGACTTTATACACTGATTCTGCTGCTAACGCAGTTTTAGCTGGTCGTGAAAAGAACATTGTTGTTCAAGCTGAAAAAGACGGTTTTGTAGAAGCTGAATAATTTCAGTTTTTCATAATCTTTTTTGCTATTGCCACAAGCGTGTTAGCGCTTGTGGCAACATATTAATATTTATGCCCGGCTTTAAATAGTTTAGGGGATAACAAAATTTGAGGAATTCTCTCATGGTAATTACTGCTGCAATGGTAAAAGAACTTCGTGAACGCACAGCTGCGGGCATGATGGATTGTAAAAAAGCTTTACAAGAAGCTGAAGGCGACATGGAACTTGCGATTGAAAATATGCGTAAGAACGGTCAAGCAAAAGCGGCTAAAAAAGCCGGTAACATCGCTGCTGAAGGTGCTATTTTAATTAAAAGCGCTGATGGCGTTGCTGCACTTCTTGAAGTTAACTGTCAGACTGATTTTGTTGCAAAAGATTCTAACTTCTTAGGTTTTGCTAACGAAGTTGCAGACGCTGCTTTAGCATCAAAAGCGACAATCGAAGAGTTACAAGCTCAATTCGAAGAAAAGCGTATTACGCTTGTGACTAAAATTGGTGAAAACATCAATATCCGTCGCGTTTCATACGTTGAAGGTGCTGCATTAGCTTCATATAGCCATGGCGCTAGTATTGGTGTTGTTGTTGCTGGTGAAGGCGATGCTGAATCATTAAAGCACATTGCTATGCACGTTGCTGCAAGTAAGCCTGAATTTTTAACACCTGAAGATGTTGCTGATAGTGTTGTAGAAAATGAACAGCGTATTCAACTAGATATCTTAAAAGCTGAAAACGATGCTCTTGATGATAAAAAGAAAAAACCTGTTGAATTACTTGAAAAGATCATCATAGGTCGTATGAAGAAATTTACCGGTGAAATTTCTTTGACAGGTCAAGCATTCATCATGGAACCTAAGAAAACTGTTGGTGTTGTTCTTAAAGAGAAAGGCATTACGGTTTCTAACTTTGTTCGTTTAGAAGTTGGTGAAGGCATTGCTAAGAAAGAAGAAGATTTTGCTGCTGAAGTTGAAGCACAAATTGCTGCATCAAAAGCTTAATTTTTAAGCATTTAATTCAGTAAAACAGTTCTTTTTTCAGTTTAGACTTTCGATAGTCAGCTAAACGTATTAAAATAGCCGCGGTCAAATTGATCACGGCTATTTTTTTCGCCTATTTATAGACAAAATACAGGAATGTTTTTTATGAGCATCAGTCCAAAACCAATATATCGTCGAATTTTATTAAAACTTAGTGGTGAAGCCTTAATGGGTGAAGAGGGTTTCGGTATCGACCCTAAAGTTTTGGATCGTATGGCTCAAGAAATTAAAGAACTGATTGAAATGGGCATCCAAGTGGGTTTAGTTATTGGCGGCGGTAATTTGTTCCGTGGCGCTGGTCTTGCAGAAGCAGGAATGAACCGCGTTGTTGGTGACCAAATGGGTATGTTAGCAACCGTAATGAACGGTCTTGCGATGCGTGATGCCTTACATCGCGCTTTTGTTAATGCTAAATTAATGTCTGCTATTGACTTGGCAGGTGTTTGTGACCGTTATAACTGGGCTGAAGGCATCAGTTTATTAAAATCTGGCCGTGTTGTTATTTTCAGTGCCGGTACCGGTAATCCTTTCTTTACCACAGATTCAGCAGCCTGTTTACGCGGCATTGAGATTGAAGCTGATGTGGTTTTAAAAGCGACTAAGGTAGATGGCATCTACTCAGATGACCCTGTTAAAAACCCTGATGCTACCTTATATAGCCAATTAAGTTATAACGAAGTATTAGAAAAAGAACTCAAAGTAATGGATTTAGCCGCATTTACGCTCGCGCGTGATCACAATATGACTATTCGTGTTTTTAATATGAATAAGCCAGGTGCACTAAAAGCAGTGGTAATGGGCGGTAATGAAGGTACAACTATCGACCATTCAGAAAATTTAGTTTAATTTTTGATTTAAAGGAAATTCAACGTGATAAATGAAATAAAACAAGATGCTCAAGACCGTATGAGTAAAAGTATCGAATCATTAAAAAGCAATTTAAACAAAGTAAGAACGGGGCGAGCACATCGTTCTTTACTTGATAATATTGTTGTTGATTATTACGGTATGGAAACACCATTAAGTCAAGTGGGCAACATTGCTACACCTGATGCGCGTACTTTAGCGATTACTGTCTTTGATAAAGGCATGATCGGCGCGGTAGAAAAAGCAATTTTGAAATCTGATTTGGGCTTGAACCCATCATCTCAAGGAACACTTATTCGTATTCCTTTACCACCTTTAACAGAAGAGCGTCGTAAAGATCTTGTTAAAGTGGTTAAAAATGAAGCTGAAAATGGCAAGGTCGCTATTCGAAATATTCGCCGCGATGCTAATTCAGATGTAAAATCATTGAATAAAGAAAAAGAAATTAATGATGATGAAATGCATCAGTCTGAAGATGATATTCAAAAATTAACCGATACTTATGTAAAACAGGTTGATGATATCTTATCTATTAAAGAAAAAGAGTTAATGGAAATATAACTTCTTTAACCGATAATATAAACCGTAGTTATTAAATGATCACTACGGTTTTTTTTACAGAAAATTTGAATCTAGCTTGATTAGTATGACGGAACGATTATGACTGAAGCAATAACAGATACTTTAATCAAAGTACCGCAACACGTTGCCATTATAATGGATGGTAATGGACGCTGGGCACAACAACGTGGAAAAACACGGGTTGCAGGTCATAAATCAGGTGTTGAATCAGTTCGAACATCAGTGAGTACTGCGATAAAATACGGGGTGAAAGCATTAACACTTTTTGCCTTTAGTAGTGAAAATTGGCAACGTCCAGAACAAGAAGTTAGCGTATTGATGGATTTATTCATGTTTGTGCTAACACGAGAAGTGAAAAAGCTTCATAAAAATGATGTGCGCTTCCAAGTGATTGGCGATGTTTCACGTTTTTCAGAAAATTTACAAAAAAAAATAAAAGTTTCAGAAGATTTAACCGCAAACAATAAAGGTATGGTATTGTCTGTTGCAGCTAACTATGGCGGACGTTGGGACATAGCTAATGCCGCTAAAGTTTTAGCTGAAAAAGTATCCAATAACACCATGTCTGTTGATGATATAACCGAAGAAACACTCCATCAATATACTTGTTTAGCTAACTTGCCTGAACTTGATTTACTTATTCGTACCGGTGGTGATTTTCGCATAAGTAATTTTTTGCTATGGCAAGCAGCTTACGCAGAATTTTATTTTACAGAAACACTATGGCCTGATTTTGATGAACAAGCGCTCATTAACGCAATGGGATGCTTTGACCAAAGAGAACGACGTTTTGGTCAAACAGGTGAACAAATAAAAATTTAAGACTATAAATTTAAAACAATAATAACGATAAAATTAAATAGCATTTATAAGGGTTTCCATTTGTTAAAACAACGTATTATTACCGCTGTTATCTTAGCGCCTTTAACTATTTTCGCCATTTTCTATTTACCTCTAGATCAATTTGCGGCTTTGTTTATGGCTGTTATGGCTATTGGTGCATGGGAGTGGGGGCCTTTAATGGGCTTTGCCAATAAACGCCGTCGTCTTGCTTTTGTTTGTGCGACGATTATTCTTATATCTGTGCTTTGGTACGCACTACCATTGTTACAACTCTGGTCTAATGATGGGCAGCTCCATTCAGGGGTGTCGCTGGTATTATGGATTGCTGTTGCTTGGTGGGTGCTATCAGCAACGCTAACCTTTCTTTATCCTCGCTACAGTAAGTTTTGGTCAAGCCATCGCTCGATTCGTGGTGTATTTGGCTGGTTAACGCTTATTCCTACTTGGCTCGCTTTTATGGTGCTGCGCAGTAATGATTACAACCAAGATCCGTATAATGGCGCTCAGCTGATTATGTTTTTATTCTTAATGGTGTGGAGTGCTGATGTAGGTGCTTATTTTGTTGGTAAATCTATCGGTAAACGTAAACTACTACCCAATGTCAGTCCAGGCAAAACCCTCGAAGGCTTTATTGGTGGTGTTGTTTGTGCCTGTATCTTTATCAGTATTGCCGGTTACTCGCTCGGATGGCAGCAACATCAATTTACGTTAGCGTTAATTGTCACCGCTATCATCACAACAGTGTCAGTGCTAGGTGATTTAAATGAAAGTATGTTTAAACGACAAGCAGGCATAAAAGACAGTGGCGCAATCTTACCTGGTCATGGCGGTATCTTGGACAGAATTGATAGTTTAACGGCTACTGCGCCGATTTATGCATTATGTTATGCCTTATTAGGCTGGCAGTAGGTTGATATAAACGATGCGTAAACTTTGTATTTTAGGTTCAACAGGATCGATAGGTGTTAGCACCTTAGAGGTTGTTAGGCTTCATCCCACGTTATTTTCTGTTGAGTCTTTATCGGCGAATACCCGGGTTGATGAAATGTTGGCGCAGTGTCTGGAGTTTAAACCGAGCACTGTCGTTATGGTGGCCGAGCATGCGGCACAAGCTTTAAAAGTAAAACTCGACCAAAACGGTTTACAAAATATTGAAGTACTCAGTGGCGGACAAGGCTTAATTGATATTGCTCAAGCTGATACCTCAGATACGGTCATGGCTGCTATTGTTGGAGCGTCAGGTCTTTTGTCTACTATGGCTGCAGTTAAGTCGGGTAAAAGAGTACTGTTAGCAAATAAAGAAGCTTTAGTGACTTCAGGCGCTTTGTTTATAGATGCGGTTGAAAAGTATGGTGCAGAATTATTGCCGATAGACAGTGAACACAATGCTATTTTCCAGTGTTTACCCGCTAATGTACAAGCTAAGCCAGGTCGATGCGACTTAGCAAGTAATGGCATCAGTAAAATATTACTGACCGGCTCAGGTGGTCCGTTTAGAACTTTTTCAGTCGAACAGTTAGCAGAAGTAACCCCAGCACAAGCGTGTGCCCACCCTAATTGGGAAATGGGCCGTAAAATTTCTGTAGACTCTGCGACCATGATGAATAAAGGCCTCGAATTTATTGAAGCAAAATGGTTATTTAATATCGACCCTGACGATATCCACGTTGTTTTACATCCGCAAAGTACCATTCATTCAATGGTGCAATATAAAGACGGTAGCGTGATAGCTCAAATGGGTAATCCTGATATGCGTACCCCCATTGCTCATGCCTTGGCTTATCCGCAGAGAATTGATTCAGGTGTCGCACCCTTAGATTTTTTCAATACGCCATCATTTGAATTTGAAGATGTCGATTATCAAAAGTATCCTAATTTAAAATTAGCCATAGCGGCTTGTAAAAGTGGCCAAGGTGCATGTACAGCTTTAAATGCCGCTAATGAAATTGCCGTTGATGCTTTTTTGAACGAAAAAATAAAATTTACTGATATTGCAAAAATAAATGAAACTTCTGTGAATAAATTTGTCTCAGAAAGGGTGGCATCAATTGATGATGTCGTTGCGCTTGATGCAAGTGCTAGAGAATTTTCACGTAATTTAATTGCCAGTGGCTGCTTTGTAGTCAATGATGTGGCGATTAATGAAGTTAACGAAAAAGGTAATCTATAGTTGTTTGATTTTTTTTGGAATTTAGCCTCTTTTGTTGTCGCTTTAGGTATTTTGATTACGGTGCATGAATACGGCCATTATTGGGTTGCCCGCAGAAACGGCGTGCAAGTAGAGCGTTTTTCAATTGGCTTTGGCAAGGTATTATGGCGAAAAGTTAATAAAGAAGGTACAGAGTTTGTTATCGCCTTAATTCCATTGGGTGGTTACGTTAAAATGCTTGATGGCCGCGTTGATGAGGTCAAGCCCGAAGATATCGATAAAACTTTTAATAATAAAACGGTTTATCAGCGTATAGCGATTATTGCTGCTGGGCCTCTAGCAAACTTTGCTTTTGCTATTTTTGCTTTTTATCTGATGTTTCTAATTGGTGTGCCGAGTGTAAAACCGATTGTTGGTGAAATAATGCCAGAATCTATAGCGCAGCGGGCGAATCTTACCAGTAACAGTGAAATCATTGAAGTTGCCGGTCAAAAGACCTTAGATTGGCAAGATGTCAATCTAGCGTTAGTCTCGCAAATAGGTGAGAGCGCTTTTACTATAAAAACAAAAGAACAAGGTAGTGCTTCACCGAAAACTTATAATTTGGATGCGGCTAACTGGTCTTTTTCACCCGATAAAGAATCAGCCATTAGTAGTTTAGGTATTGCTCCTTATAGAGCCGCTGTTTATGCTGAGCTAGCTTTTATTGAAGAAGGTAGTGTTGCAGATAAGGCCGGCCTAAAAGTTGATGACAAGTTAATTAGCATCAATAACGAAAGTATTAATGGCAGTTGGGCGATGTTTTCAAAAAATATTAGTCAACTTCCGGAACAAAACGTTATTTTAGTCGTCGAAAGACTTGGTGAAAACAAAGAGATAATGGTAACACCGGCTTTAATTGAACGTGCGGGTAAGAAAATAGGTTATTTGGGTGTGGTTCCAAAATCTGACTCTTACCCAAAAGAATATTTATTTGAGTTACGTTACGGCGTTGTTGATGCTTTAGGACAAAGCTTACAGCGTAGTTGGAACTTAGTAGTATTGAGTTTTGACATGATAGGCAAGCTCTTGACGGGTGATATTTCTGTTAAGAACTTAAGTGGGCCTATTTCTATCGCACAAGGAGCAGGAAGTAGTGCACAATATGGTTTGGTATATTTCCTAGGTTTTCTGGCTTTAATTAGCATTAACTTAGGTATTATAAATTTATTACCTTTACCAGTGCTTGATGGCGGGCATTTATTTTATTATCTTGTGGAAATTGTCACAGGTAAACCCGTATCAGAAAAAATACAAGAAATAGGTTTTAAGTTTGGTACACTAGCCCTCTTAGGCTTAATGAGTATCGCATTATTTAACGATTTTTCGCGGTTATAACAAAAGAAGTAATAAAAGTTAGCATTTATGATAATTAAAAAAATTGCCCTTGCGGTATTATTAGGTGCCTTAGGTACAACAGCACAAGCCTCTGAAGAATTTCAAGTAGAAGATATTGAAGTAAAAGGGTTACAGCGTGTCGCACTCGGCGCTGCTTTGACTCATATCCCTTTTAATACGGGAGATACGCTCAATGAATTCCGTATTTCTCAGTCGATAAAGTCTCTCTACAAGTCAGGACATTTTAATGATGTTGTCGTTTATCGTGAAGGTAATAGAGTTATCTATCGTGTTCATGAGCGTTCAACGATCAGTGAAATCACCTTCGATGGCAATAAAGATTTAAAAGCAGAGCAACTAACTGAGAGTCTTGACGGCAGTAATATTCGAGTCGGTGAAACACTCGACATGACTATAATTTCCGGTATTGAGGTAGGCTTAGAAGATTTCTACCACAGTATTGGTAAATATAATGCCGATGTAAAAGCTGAAATTATTCACTTGCCTCGTAACCGTGTTGACATAAATTTTGTTTTCACCGAAGGCGATGCTGCAGCTATAGAGCAGATTAACGTCGTTGGTAACGAGATATTTTCTGATGTTGAGCTTCTTGAACGCATAGAACTTACCTTTGATTCTCCTTGGTGGGATTTTATGGCGCAAGACCGCTATCAAAAACAAACCTTACAAGGTGATATAGAAACGATTAAAAGTTACTATTTAGACCGTGGTTATCTGCAATACAAAGTAGACTCGACTCAGGTGTCAATGACCCCTGATAAAAAAGCGGTTTATATTGCCTTGAATATCACTGAAGGTGAACAATTTAAAGTCAGTGAAATAGATTTTATTGGTGATATGGTTGGGTTTGAACGTACGATCCGAGCTATTAACCCATTACGTCCAGGTAAACTTTATAATGGTGCAGAGGTAACGTATACCGAAGAAACTATCAGCCGTTATCTAGGCCGTTATGGTTATGCTTACCCGAAAGTAACCGTTATTCCTGAAATTAATGAAGAAGAAAAAACGGTTAAACTGACTATTTCTATTGACCCTGGCAAACGTGTTTACGTTAACCGTATTAACTTCGAAGGTAATAATGTTACTGCCGATAAAGTACTACGCCGTGAAATGCGTCAAATGGAAGGTGCTTGGTTATCGAATAATGCTGCCGAAAGTTCAAAAGCATGGCTACAGCGTTTACCTTATTTGGAAGATGTTGAATACGAAACTAAACAGTTACCAGGTGATGATGACTTAGTTGATATTGACTTTACGGTTAAAGAGCAACCCTCAGGGTCTTTTACTGCCGGTATTGGTTATGGTTCTACGACTAATTTAAGTTTAAGTGCAGGTATACAGCAAAACAACTTTTTAGGAACAGGTAACCGCTTGGCATTTAATGTTAATACCATGAGTTATCAGCAAAGTGCGAGTATTTCTTATACCGACCCATACTTTACTGTAGATGCTGTTTCTTTAGGCGGGCAAATATATTACAGCGAGTTTAATGCGGGTAATGCGAACTTAGTTGAATACAATAATAGAACTTATGGTGTTGGGCTTAACTTAGGCTTTCCTATTAATGAATATGTTCGTTTAAACTTTGGCGTAGGTTACAAAAGTAACGGTATTACACGTTTACAAACTTATGAACAAATTCAACAATTTTACGAGATATATTCTGATCCTAATAATCCTGATGGTGGTTTAGAATTTGAAAGTTTCGATTTGTCGATGGCTATATCTCGCACGACATTGAACCGTGGTACCTTTCCAACAGACGGCTCAAGTCAAAGTTTGACTTATAAAATGACAACGCCAAATTCAGATGTTGATTATTTTAAAATTAACTTAGACACTAAATGGTACTTCCCATTAACACAAGATCAACGTTGGACAGTGCTAGCACGTTTAAACGCCGGTTACGGTAATGGTTATGGCACCATAGATGGTAATGACCAGATATTGCCTTTCTGGGAAAACTTTAGAGCGGGTGGTTCTGATACATTACGTGGCTTTGAAAATAACATTGTTGGCCCACGTGCGGTATTTCGCTATCCAACACAAATCACAGGTACTCCTGATCCGGTCGAGGGTGGAAGTAGTTGTTGTTTAGGGCAAGATCACGATTTTATTAACGTCTCACAGCGTTCTGTTGGTGGTAATGCCATTATTGTCGCGGGTATCGAACTTATTGTACCGACACCATTACTTGATGAAGGTTTTTCGAACAGTGTTCGTACCAGCTTTTTTGTCGATGTTGGTAATGTTTGGGATACAGAGTTCAACTTAGAAGACTACAACGATTTAGTAACCTCTGAATTTGAAAAGATTGATGATTATTCAGATGTTGGTCGTTATAGAAGCTCTGCCGGTTTATCAGTGCAGTGGTTATCTCCTATGGGCCCAATGATCTTTAGTTTCGCGAAAGCACTAAAATCAGAAAAAGACGATGATAAAGAGTTCTTTAGTTTTAATATAGGTAAAACATTTTAATAAAGAGAACTTTTAGGCATAGTGCGTATAAATTTACTAAGGGGGTTTAATTCTTATAGTTAGCCCCCATAGCTATTACATGACAATTATAAAAATTAATGCAACTTATATCAAAGTTGTGAAGTAATAATATTTTGGAGATAAAATTGAAAAAATTCATTAAAACAGTTACTTGCTCTGCAGTAGCGTCAACGTTGTTATTAGCAAGCTCTGTAATGGCTGCTGATCAAAAAATCGCCGTGGTTAATTTCCAAGAAGTGATGAGTAAAATCCCACAAACAACGGCAGTAATGCAGGTACTAGAAGCTGAGTTTAAAGATGATAAAGCTATTTTAGCTCAGTTAGAAAAAGACATTAAGTACTACCAAGAAAAGAAACAGCGTGACGGTTCATTAATGAGCGCTAAAGATATCGAAGAACTTGATACTCAAATCGCAACATTATATCAAGATTACCAAGCTAAAGGTAAAGCGTTCCAACAAGCAACTGGCTTGCGTAAGAACGAAGAAACAAACAAAATTATAGCCTTGGTTCGTCAAGCTATCGACAGCATTGCAGCAAAAGACAAATATGACCTTGTTTTAGAACAGCAAGCCGTTATTTTTGCTAAGCCAGATGCAATGATCACTAATAAGGTTGTTGAACAGGTTAGTAAACTTAACTAAGTCTACCGCTAAGTAGTAGATATAAGGTTAATTTAAGCCTTACCGTTATAAAACTTGCAACTATTATTAATAATATTAGTTGCAAGTTTTTTTTCTAGCCTAATAAAATCATATTGGTTTTAGCGTCTTTTCCAGTTATGCTCATTGAGCATCCATAAAAATATTAAGTGTTTATGTCTTATACTCTCAAACAGCTAGCTGAAAAAATTGGTGCTGAGGTTCATGGTGATGAAACATATATCATTCATTCACTTGCCACATTATCAACCGCTAATGCACAACAAATTGCATTTTTAGCCAATAAAAAATACAGCCAACAGCTTGCTGATACTAAAGCTGGTGCGGTTATTATTTCTTCTCAACACCTTAATGACTGTAATACCCATGCGCTAGTGATGAATAATCCCTATTTGGGTTATGCACTTACCGCACAATTACTTGATACCACTCCAAAACCGGCTAACAGTATTCATCCCTCGGCTCAAATTTCAGCGGATGTTACTTTAGGTGATAATGTCGCCATCGGCGCTAATACTGTGATAGAGCAGGGCGTAGTTATTAGTGATAATGTTACTATTGGTGCGGGCTGTTTTATTGGTGTTCAAGCAAAAATCGGCGCAAGTACTAAATTATGGTCCAATGTTAGCATTTATCATCGTGTTGAAATTGGCCAAGATTGTCTAATTCAAGCGAATACGGTTATTGGCTCTGATGGCTTTGGTTATGCAAATGACCAAGGTAAATGGTTGAAAATACCTCAGCTGGGAAGCGTTATTATTGGTAACAAAGTCGAAATTGGTGCCAGCACGACTATCGATCGTGGCGCGCTAGAAAATACAGTGATTAAAGATGGTGTTATTTTAGATAATCAAATTCAAATTGCTCATAATGTTGTTATTGGTGAAAATACCGCGATGGCAGCTTGTAGTGTTATTGCAGGCAGTACCGTTATTGGCAAAAATTGTGTGATAGCGGGCCTTGTTGGTATTAATGGTCATATTGAAGTTGCTGATGGTTGTGTTTTTACCGGCATGACCATGGTGACCAAAGATATTAATGAATCCGGTGTTTATTCTTCGGGCATGCCGTGCCAACCAAATAAAGAATGGAATAAAAATAATGCCAGAATTCGCAAATTAGAAAGTATACTTAAGCGCATTAAGAGTGCAGAGCATGACATCGAGCACTTAAACAATATTATTGAAAAGGAATAGTCCGTTGGAATTACCAAAAAACACCATTGAAATTGCAGAAATCAAAGCATTACTGCCACATCGTTACCCCATGCTTTTGGTCGATCGCGTTTTAGATTATCAGCCAATGAAAACATTGCATGCTATTAAGAATGTTAGTATTAACGAACCTGTGTTTAATGGTCATTTCCCTGATCTCCCTATTTTTCCTGGTGTGATGATCCTCGAAGCTTTAGCGCAAGCAACTGGGCTTTTAGGCTTTAAAAGTACAGATGGCAGAGATAAAAATGAAATGTACTTATTTGCTTCAATTGATAAGGCAAAATTTAAAAAGTCTGTTGTGCCAGGCGATACTATGCATTTGCATGTCGAGTTCTTAAAAGAGCGTCGTGGTATGTGGAAATTTTATGGCGAAGCTAGGGTTGAAGGTAAAGTTGTTTGCTGCGCTGAACTTATGTGTGCAAGAAGAGTGGTATAAATGGTGACTTCCAATAAGCAGAGCTTAATTCACCCTCAGGCGATTATCGAAGAAGGCGCTAGCATTGGCAAAAATGTTAGTATTGGCCCTTGGAGTTATATTTCTAAAGATGTCGTTATTGGTGACAACTGTGTGATTAATTCTCATGTTGTCATTAAAGGCCCAACAAAAATTGGCGAAGGCAACAAATTCTTTCAATTTGCCAGTATTGGTGAAGATTGTCAGGATCTAAAGTATGCCGGCGAGTTAACCGAATTGATTATTGGTGACAATAATGTTTTTCGTGAATCTTGTACAGTCCATCGCGGCACGATTCAAGATAACAGCCTAACGCAAATAGGCAGTAATAATTTGTTTATGGCGTATACCCATGTTGCCCATGATTGTATTGTTGGCAGTCACTGTATTCTTGCAAATAATGCCTCTATTGCTGGCCATGTTCATGTAGGTGATTACGCTATTTTAGGTGGTATGACAGGCGTTCATCAGTTTTGTCATATTGGCGCGCACAGCTTTGTTGCGGCAAATTCGCTGATTTTAAAAGATATACCGCCTTATTTGATGGTGTCTGGTCAACCGGCTTCTCCTTTTGGTTTAAACTCAGAAGGGTTAAAACGCCGAGGTTTTGACAAAGAGGTTATTTTAACGATCAAACGAGCCTATAAAGAAGTTTATCGTAAAGGTTTAAACGTTAACGAAGCTTTAGAAAAAGTTGCCGCATTAGCCGATGATATGCCAGAGTTAACCTTGTTTGCTGAGTTTATTAAAAACTCTAGCCGTGGCATTGCCCGCTAAACACGATTGTTAAAAGTATAGAGTAAAGGTTAATGACAAAAACAGTAGAAAAACAGGCTATTCTCCAAACATCACCCATTATAAATAGTTCAACTGCTCAACAATCGCCCGTGTTTGGGCTTGTTGTTGGCGAGCATTCTGGCGATACGCTCGGCGCTGGTCTTATGAGCTCTCTAATATCTGTCTATCCTAATGCCAAGTTTATCGGTATTGGTGGTCCAAAAATGCAAGCTTTGGGTTTCGAAAGTTTGTTTGAAATGGAAGAGCTTTCCGTGATGGGCATTTTTGAAGTATTGGGCCGCCTCAAACGCTTATTTCATGTCAAAGACTGTTTAGCCGCGCAGTTTATTAATAATAGACCCGATGTGTTTATTGGCATCGATGCACCCGATTTTAATTTAAGGCTAGAAAGACAACTAAAGAAAGCGGGTATTAAAACAGTTCATTACGTTAGCCCATCTGTTTGGGCTTGGCGTGAAAAGCGTATTTTTACCATTGAAGCGGCTACCGATATGGTGCTGTCGTTATTGCCTTTTGAAAAAGATTTCTATGATAAATATGAAGTGCCCTGTACTTTTGTCGGCCATCCGCTAGCAGACGACATTCCATTTCATTCGGATAAGCGTGAAGCGAGACAAGCACTCAACTTACCGCTTGATAAAAAAATACTTGCGCTTATGCCTGGTAGTCGTGGTGGTGAGTTATCTCGATTAACCGAGCCTTTCTTACTTTCTGCGGTACAACTTTTAGCACAAGACCCACAATTACATTTTGTTGTGCCGATGATCAGCGATAAGAGAACCGAACAATTTAGCCAATTGAAAGAAAAGATAGCGCCAAATTTAGCGGTAACAATTATTACTAATAAAACCCAACAAGTGATGGCTGCCAGTGATTGTTTACTCATGGCCTCAGGTACGGTAACACTGGAAGCTGCGTTAGTTAAACGCCCCATGGTGATTTGCTATAAGTTCAATGCTTTTACTTATCACATGTTTAAAGGCCTAGTAAAATTAGAATGGTTTTCACTACCTAATTTATTGACGAAAAAAACACTGGTACCTGAATTACTGCAAGGTAAAGTCAGCGTTGATAACATTGTGCCGTTAGTTAAAGAACGTTTATACCAAGACCAATCGTCACTTGAAGATGAATATATGAAAATTCATCTCGCTTTAAAACAAAATGCCAGTCAAGAAGCGGCGAAAGCTGTAATGGATCTAATGTCAAAATGAGTAATGAAGCGGTAAGCGATACCAGTTTAACCCCCCGTAAGAAAGTGGCAAAAGCTAAAAAGATTTTCCCACCTTTTGAATACCCTATTGCTTACTGTATCGCAGGAGTCGATGAGGTTGGGCGAGGACCTTTGGTGGGTGACGTTGTTACCGCGGCGGTTATTCTTGATCCCGAAAACCCTATTGAAGGTTTAATGGATTCAAAAAAACTATCAGATAAAAAGCGTCAGTTACTTGCGGTGGAAATCAAAGAAAAAGCTATTGCTTGGGCTGTTGGAAGAGCAAGCCCGGAAGAAATAGACACCTTAAATATTCTTCATGCCACTATGTTAGCGATGCAGCGAGCAGTACAAGATTTATCAGTAACACCTGATTATGTTTTAGTTGATGGTAATCGTTGCCCTATTTTTATGCAGGTGAACGGCAACATTGCTAGCCAATCTGTGGTTAAAGGCGATGATCGGGTTAGTGAAATAAGTGCGGCATCAATTCTTGCAAAAGTTGTTCGAGATGATGAAATGCTCGCTTTAGATGAATTACATCCCGAGTATGGTTTTGCAAAACATAAAGGTTACCCAACCAAAGCCCATTTAGAAAAAATAGTAGAGCACGGTGTACTTGATTGCTACCGAGCAAGCTTTAAGCCAGTAGCACAAGTTATTGCTATGCAGGGTGTTTTACCAACAAAAACTAAACAAGAAGACTCTCAGGTGAAGTGTTAATGTCAGAGCAAGTATTAGTTGATGCAGCCGAATTAGTGTCAGTCAAAGCTCAACCAAAATTTATTCATTTGCGAGTGCACAGTGACTATTCATTATGTGATGGTTTAAATAAAGTAAAACCTATTGTCGCCAAAGCCTCAGCTTTAGGGATGCCAGCCATCGCGCTAACCGACCAAACAAACCTTTGTGGTCTGGTTAAATATTATCATGCTGCTCACGGCGCGGGTATAAAACCAATTATTGGTTGCGATCTCTGGGTTAAAAGTGATGAATTAGAGAATGAACTTTCCCGCATTGTTGTTTTAGCCACTAATAATGTCGGCTACAAAAATCTCACTGAACTCATTTCTAAAGCCTACCTTCGGGGTCATGTTCAAGGCAAGGCGGTTATCGATAAGCATTGGTTAATTGACTATGCTCCGGGTTTGATTTTATTGTCGGCGGGTCGCGAAGGTGATATTGGTAAAGCGCTGATTAAGGGAAATTTCGAGCTGGTCAATAAAATGGTCGATTTCTACCAAAGCTACTTTCCTGATTGCTTTTATCTTGAACTGATCAGAACCAACAGAGAAAACGAAGAAAACTATATCCATTTGGCAGTCGAGCTGGCAGAAAAAGCGTCACTCCCTGTGGTAGCGACGAACGAAGTGATGTTTATTTCTCCTAAGCGCTTTGATGCCCATGAAATACGTGTTGCCATACATGATGGTTTTACCCTCAACGATAAACGTCGCCCGAAAAAATATTCTAAAGAGCAGTACCTTCGAACTGAAGAGGAAATGTGTGAGTTATTTTCAGACATCCCTGAAGCGATTGAGAATACGGTTGAAATCGCCAAACGCTGTAATGTTACGGTTAGGCTTGGAGAGTATGTTCTCCCTGATTTTCCAACAGAAGGTTTATCGATAGAAGATTACTTGGTTAAAGTGTCTGAAGAAGGTTTACAAGACCGCTTAGAGACCTTATTTGATAAAGACGCAGCAGATTTTGCTGAAAAGCGTAAACCCTACGACGAACGTTTAGCCATTGAACTTAAAGTGGTTAACAATATGGGCTTTCCCGGTTATTTTTTAATCGTGATGGAATTTATTCAGTGGAGTAAAGATAATAATATTCCTGTTGGTCCTGGTCGTGGTTCTGGTGCAGGCTCTCTGGTTGCTTATGCCCAAAAAATTACCGACTTAGATCCCCTTGAATACGATTTGCTCTTTGAACGTTTTTTGAATCCTGAACGTGTCTCCATGCCAGATTTTGATATCGATTTCTGTATGGACAGGCGTGATGAAGTTATTGATCACGTTGCTGAACTATATGGCCGTGATGCCGTGTCGCAAATTATTACCTTTGGCACCATGGCAGCCAAAGCGGTTATCCGAGATGTTGGTCGAGTACTCGGTCACCCTTATGGTTTTGTTGACCGCATCTCTAAGCTTATACCGCCAACACCAGGCATGACACTAGCCAAGGCCTTTGAAGAAGAGCCTAAGTTGCCAGAAGCTTACGCACAAGACAGTGAAGTCAAAGATTTAATTGATATGTGCCGTATTTTAGAAGGCACAACACGTAATGCCGGTAAACATGCCGGTGGTGTGGTTATATCACCAACCACCATTACCGACTTTGCGCCACTTTACTGTGACGAAGAGGGTAAAAACCCGGTTACTCAGTTCGATAAAAATGATGTTGAAGATGCCGGTTTAGTTAAGTTTGATTTCTTGGGACTTCGCACGTTAACAATTTTGCAGTGGGCCATCGAAATGGCTGATGCAAAATTGTTAAAACAAGGCAAAGCGCCTATTGATATTACCCGGATTAATTTAGAAGACCCAGCCAGTTTTAAAGTGTTATTAAGATCTGAGACGACGGCAGTGTTTCAGCTCGAATCTAGTGGTATGAAATCACTTATTGCCAAATTAAAACCTGATTGCTTTGAAGATATTATCGCCTTGGTTGCGCTCTTTAGACCGGGGCCATTGCAGTCTGGCATGGTTGATAACTTTATTGAACGTAAGCATGGTCGTGAAGAAGTAAGCTATCCGGATGCTACTTGGCAACATATTGACTTAAAGCCTATTCTTGAACCGACTTACGGTATTATTTTATATCAAGAACAGGTTATGCAAATTGCGCAAGTATTGGCGGGTTACTCGTTAGGTGGCGCGGATATGCTTCGCCGCGCTATGGGTAAGAAAAAACCTGAAGAAATGGCCAAACAGCGTGATGGCTTTGAGCAAGGCGCGATCAACCGAGGTGTTGACGGCGAACTTGCGATGAAGATCTTCGATCTGGTGGAGAAATTTGCGGGTTATGGTTTCAATAAATCGCACTCAGCGGCTTACGCCTTGGTTTCTTATCAAACCTTATGGATGAAAACACATTACCCTGCGCCATTTATGGCAGCGGTAATGTCAGCCGACATAGATAACACCGATAAAATTGTTACCCTAGTTGATGAATGTGGCAATATGGGGATAGATTTACTGCCTCCTGATGTTAATGCCGGTCAATATAAATTTACCGTTAACGAGCAAGATCAAATTGTCTACGGTATTGGCGCAGTAAAAGGTGTAGGTGAAGGTCCTATTGATGCCATTATTGCCGCACGCGAAGCCGGCGGTGAATTTACCGATCTTTTTGATTTTTGCGCGCGACTCGATCTTAAAAAAATTAATAAACGTGTTTTAGAAAAATTAGTTAAAGCTGGGGCCATGGACAGTTTAGGGCCTAAAAAAATTATCAACGGTAAAGAAGTACCACATCGTGCTGTTTTATTTGAAACATTACCTGAAGCAATAAAGGCTGCAGACCAATATGCAAAAGCACAGGCAGTTGGACAGAATGATTTATTTGGCTTAATTAATGAAGCGTCAGCAGAGCCGCGACAAGCCTTTAAAGATGTGCCGATGTGGGCTGAAGAAGTTTGGCTCAATGCAGAGAAAGAAACGTTAGGTTTATATTTAACCGGTCATCCCATTAATCGTTTCTTAAGTGAAATAAAGCATTATGCGACTGGACGGTTAGTAAGCTTGCAACCGACCAGTAAAGACAAAACCACGGTTGCGGTTGGTTTAGTGTTAGGTGTTAGAGTCATGGTCAATAAGCGCGGCAGACGATGGGCCTTAGTTACGCTTGACGATAAAAGCGCTCGCATGGACATTAGACTCTTTCCCGATGACTATGATAATTTTGCTGAATTGCTGGTAAGTGATGCTATTTTGGTCTGTAGCGGACAGGTCAGCTTTGATGAATACTCCGGAGGCATTACAATGACCGCTCGAGATATCATGACGGTTGGTGATGCTCGTGAAAACTATGTCTCTTCAGTAGATATTAATGTCAATAAAAACAAGGCAGGCGCAGGTTTTATTGATAAATTTACCGAGGTATTAACACCTTATAAGGATGGTACGTGTCCTGTTCGGTTGTTTTATCAAAGAGATGAAGCAAAAGCTATGCTAGAATTAGGCGTACAATGGCGCGTTACGCCTGCAGACCCTTTATTACATGAATTAAGAACCTTATTAGGTGATGGCGACGTTACTTTAAGGTTTAAATAATTTAGGGCGCATTAAAGGGTTATTTATTGTTAACCATTATAAAAAATTTATAACAAGGTCGATGACGGCTTTGTTAGCAACTTAATAATCAAATTAAAATTATTAAGTACTCTATTTGAATAATCATGCTGTTGTTATAAAACGGCATAGAACATAGGTAAGAATAATCATATGTCATTAAATTTTTTAGATTTCGAGCAGCCTATTGCTGAGCTTGATGCCAAAATTGAAGAGCTACAATTAGTCAATAACGGTCAAGAATTAGATCTTGACCTTGAAGATCAAATTACTCAATTACGCGGTAAAAACGCTGAGTTAACCAAAAAGATTTTTGCAAATCTTGACCCTTGGCAAACAGCTCGTGTGGCACGTCATCCTCAGCGTCCTTATACGCTTGATTACATACCACGCATTTTTACTGAATTCGATGAGCTTGCCGGTGATAGACACTATGCGGATGATAGAGCCATTGTTGGTGGTACTGCGCGTTTAGACGGTAAACCTGTGATGATTATTGGTCATCAAAAAGGGCGTTCAACAGCAGAAAAAGTTAAACGTAACTTTGGTATGCCTCGTCCAGAAGGTTACCGTAAAGCCTTACGCTTAATGCAAATGGCTGAACGTTTTAATATGCCCATTATTACCTTTATTGACACTCCTGGTGCCTACCCGGGTATAGGTGCAGAAGAGCGCGGCCAAAGTGAAGCGATAGCGATGAACTTAAAGGTTATGTCACGTTTAACCGTGCCGATTGTTTGTACGGTTATTGGTGAAGGTGGTTCTGGTGGTGCATTAGCGATTGGTGTTGGTGACCGTGTCAACATGCTGAAATATTCTACTTACTCGGTAATATCTCCTGAAGGTTGTGCATCAATCTTGTGGAAAACTGCTGAAAAAGCACCTACTGCAGCTGCCGCTATGGGTATTACCGCTACGCGTATTAAAGAATTAGAACTTATCGATAATATCGTTGAAGAGCCATTAGGTGGCGCGCATCGTGATATGGATATTATGGCGGCTAACTTAAAGCAAGAATTAAAATCAAATCTTGCCGAACTAGAAGGCTTGTCAAAAGAAGAATTAATTGAAAAACGTTATGACAGATTAATGTCTTTCGGTTATTGTTAAGTTGTTATAAATCGACACGAGCAAAGTAGTATTGAATACTTTGCTGATGAAGTTGTAGTCTTATCTTACTGATTCTATCTCTAAGTTAAGGCTACAGTTTTTTTGTTTTCAGTGTCAATTAACCAAGTATTTTATGATTAAACAGACCTTAATAGATTTTTTTTCCAACCACCCTCAAAAATCACTGCTTATTGCCTACAGTGGCGGTATCGACTCTCAAGTGCTGTTACATTGCCTTGGTGCTTTAAAAACACAACATGCTATTAATAGCGATATTCGTGTTTGTCATGTTAATCATGGATTGAGTGTTAATGCCGTTAAATGGCAAGCCTTTGCTAAAGCTCAATGCCAACTATTTGGCCTGCCGTTAGACATTATTGAAGTAAACGTGCAAGCTGTTGCCCAAAAAAGCTTAGAAGCGCTTGCGCGCGATGCCCGCTATCAAGCACTAAAATCAGTAGCTAAAGCAGGTGATTTAATTGTTACTGGTCATCACAGTGACGATCAGGCTGAAACTTTTCTACTCGCCCTAAAAAGAGGCGCAGGTTTGAAAGGGCTCTCAGCGATGCAAAGTGAAATGATGTTGGGGCAGCAATTACTGGTCAGACCGTTATTAACTATTTCACGAGCCGATATTGAAGCCTATGCGAAAGAGTATGGCTTAGTTTGGATAGAAGACGAATCGAATACGGATGAGCGTTTCGACAGAAACTTTCTCCGCCATCAAATTTTACCTAAGTTAAATCAACGTTGGCCAAGCATCAATAAGACGATTGCACGCAGTGCTGAACATTGCTTTGAAGCACAACAATTACTCGATGAATTAGCGCAGCAAGATTTAATTGCTTGCCAGTCTTCAGCTAATAAGCTGAGTGTTGTTGATTTAAATAAGCTCAGCGAAGCACGTCTTAAAAATCTATTGCGCTATTTTTTATCTTGCCATGGATTTTTAATGCCAAGCCAAAAGCAACTAATGCAAATATGCCAGCAGCTTAATGCACAAGCGGATAAGTCGCCAGTTGTGCAATTAGCTGAGTGTTGCATCAGACGTTATCAAGGTGAGTTACATCTAACGGGTATCTATCAGGACCTGTCGCTGTGGCAACAAAACCTAGCATTAGCGCTGTTAGCCGATGATAAACCGTTAGATGTTTGTCTTCCCGATCAATTAGGTTGGTTAAGTTTTTCGAATTTATCAGCACAAGTACAAGAAAACAGTGACTGGCAGTCGGTGATAAAAAAACCGGCAGAGCAACAAAAAGTGACGATTAGTTTTTCTCACGAAAACCCAAGGTGTTTGCCACAATATCGACAGCATTCAAGACCATTAAAGAAAGTCTTACAAGAGCTTGCTATACCAACATGGCAGAGAAAAAGGTTACCTTTTATCTTTTATGATAATGAGTTGGTTGCGGTAGTCGGACAGTTTGTTTGTCAGCGCTATCTAGCCGAGAACAGTGACTCAGCATTTACGCTATCATGGCATGGTCAACTGCCTCTTTAAAGGTACCGTGTAACGAATAAACTAGACAGTGTCGGTGCATAAGTGGTAAAAATCTTTCATCGATGCGTTATCTTAATAACAAAAACAATAACTAAAATAAGACAAACTATGACAACACAAAATACCTCTGTAGAAAAAACATCACTTTTTGGTAAGCTAAAAGCTATTAACATCGTCAATCAAATCATTATTGCACTTGTTGTTGGTATTGTTTTAGCGCTTGTTTTACCTGAAGTTGCACAGTCATTTTCAATACTCGGCAGTTTATTTGTTAGTGCACTAAAAGCGGTTGCTCCTATTTTGGTGTTAGTTTTAGTCGCATCATCTATTGCTAACCAAAAACAAAATAGCGATGCTAACTTAAAACCGATTGTTGGGCTTTATTTACTCGGCACAATAAGTGCTGCGCTGGTTGCTGTAGCACTAAGCTTTGCGTTCCCGGTACAGTTAACATTAGATATTATTGGCGCAAGTGCTAATCCGCCACAAGGACTAGGTGAAGTCTTATCAACCTTAGCGTTTAAAATTGTTGATAATCCGTTTAATGCGGTTGTTACTGGAAACTTTATTGGCATTTTAGCGTGGGGCTTAGGCTTAGGTTTCGCGTTGAAAAAAGGCAGTGAATCAACGAAGGTCATGGTTCATGATTTAGCCGAAGCAATTTCAAGTGTCGTTAAATTGGTTATTCGTTTTGCACCTTTAGGTATTATGGGCTTAGTCGCAAATACGGTTGCGACCACAGGTTTTGATACCTTAGGCGAGTTTAGACACTTAGTACTATTACTTTTAGGATCTATGGTTATTATTGCCTTGGTGGTTAATCCGCTGATCGTTTATTTTATTACGCGTAAAAACCCTTATCCGCTAGTATTTACTTGCTTAAAAGAATCCGGCATTACCGCTTTCTTTACGCGTAGCTCTGCAGCAAATATTCCGGTTAACATGGAACTGTGTGAAAAACTTGATTTACATGAAGATACCTATTCGGTTTCTATTCCTTTAGGTGCCACCATTAATATGGCTGGTGCGGCGATCACCATTACGGTATTAACGCTGGCTGCGGCCAATACTTTAAATATTGAAGTTGACTTTGCAACCGCTATTTTATTGAGTGTCATCGCCTCAGTATCAGCTTGTGGTGCCTCTGGTGTTGCAGGTGGTTCATTGTTACTTATTCCATTAGCCTGTGGTTTATTCGGTATAGACAGTGATATTGCTATGCAAGTAGTCGCGATAGGTTTTATTATTGGTGTTATTCAAGACTCTGCCGAAACAGCCTTAAATAGCTCTACCGATGTTATTTTCACCGCAGCCGCTTCGCATCACATCACTAAAAATCTAGAATAAATGAAGTCTTCGTTAACCACCTCATATAGAGGTGGTTGATTTTAGACCCTGAAGCTAATTCAGGGGATAGCTTTTTTGCCACTTTATAGCCCTGTAACAAAACTATACTTTCACTTTAATATTCAGCAACAGAGCTATACCGCCACTTTAGTATTCAGCAACTAAGCTATATGGTCACGTTTTAGCCAAAGTAAAGTGCAGCCTTTAAATAATGGCTCAGGTCAATTATTCCCCGTTTTTAATCAGCACTTTTTAAATCACTGAATTAGGAGCATAATAGCGAAAAATCTTCTTCAAAAATTAGTGAATTAATATTATGCCTACCGAAAATGCCTTAAAAGCACGCAGTAATGCTAGCTGTGAATTATGTACGTCAACTGAACAATTAGCGGTGTTTCCTGTGCCACCAACTAGCGACTTAAGTGCTCAGCAATGTGTATATCTATGTGCTACATGCACAGCACAAATTAATGGTGACACTGCAATGGATGTAAGTCACTGGCGTTGTTTGAACGACAGTATGTGGAATCAAGAACCTGCTGTGCAAGTTATGTCGTATCGCTTGCTTCATAAACTGTCAGCAGAGAGTTGGGCACAAGACGCTTTAGAAATGATTTACATGGAAGATGATGTTAAAACTTGGGCTGAGCAAGGCATTGCCGCTGCTGAGCGAGAGGGGCCAACAAGAGACAGTAATGGCACTGATTTACAAGACGGCGACGATGTTACCTTGATTAAAGATTTAAAAGTTAAAGGCGCTAACTTTACGGCTAAGCAGGGCACTATGGTGCGTGGCATTACCTTAACGGATAATCCTGAGCATATTGAAGGAAAAGTTAACGGTACACGTATTGTTTTAGTCTCGGCGTATCTGAAAAAAGCTTAAGCAAAACTTGCTGTTTATAATCGCCTTAAAAAGCTATGTAAAGTCAAAAAAAGCATCAAAGTAAGTCAGTAAAGCCCCAACATTGCGGTTTTACTGTCTTACTCATATCGTTTATAACCAACGTCTTACTTTTAGCTGATAATCACGGTATTGTTGACCAAATATTTTTGTTAACATTTTTTCTTCGGGGATTATTTGAAAACGTGTCATGTAGCCAATAAATATTAAAATAATAGGTAAAGATGCTAAATGTTGTAAGTAATAAGCGAGCGAGATCAGTGAAATCAGCATGGCTAAATACATTGGATTTCTTGAAAATGAATATATACCAGAACTTACCACGGTTGAGCTTGTTTCTGGTTTAGTGGGGTTAACAGTTGTTTTGTGTTTTTTAAAACTGACTATTGCACAAAGGCCCACAACTATCGCGATAAATAACAGCGCGAGGGCAACAGGCACATGAGCCGGCCAGCTCAAGGTGAGATCGGGTGATATTTTATAAAAAATCATCATTAATAACACGGCTATTAATATCTGCACAACGGGTATTACTTTTAACTCCATGATTTACCTTAAGCTTAAAAAGTTTATTGGCTGTTATTTTAGCAGGTATTAGTGGCTATTAAGCACACTATTCGATAAGTTTATTTTTAGGTGTTATTGACGTAGTCAGATAATATCGCCATTGTTCATTTGTATACTCGTTATGTTTCTTTAGCTTTCTTCCTGTTAAATTTTCAATATAGTACCGATAAAGGATTTATGAAATGTCAGTCCCCATCGCTTATTTTGCCGTTATTCTTATCTGGTCAACAACACCTCTAGCGATAGTGTGGAGCAGTGAAACTATTCATCCAACCTTAGCGGTTTTGTTGCGGATGCTGATTGCGGTTGTACCTGGTTGGTTAATACTGAAAGCTTTTCGTATTGAGCTTCCTTGGCATAAAAGTGCGCTTAAACTTTATAGTTTTTCAGCGATAGGTATTTTTGGTGGGATGTTATTTGCGTATTTAGCCGCTGGCTACATTTCTTCTGGGCTGATGTCGTTAATGTTCGGCTTGGCACCTATTTTATCTGGGGTACTAAGTCAGCGCATTTTGGCTGAGTCTGCATTATCACCAGCAAAAAAAATAGCATTGGCGATCGCTATTTGCGGCTTAGCTACGGTATGTTTTGATAAAATATCACTTAAAGATGATGGATATATTGGCATTATCGCGGTATTGATTGCTGTTTCATTTTTTAGTTTAAGTGGTGTATTGGTAAAAAGTGTTGAAGTTGCTATAAACCCTATGGCAACAACCCTAGGTTCACTATTATTAAGTCTGCCTTTATTTATCTTAGTTTGGCTTATTTTCGATGGCAATATTGCGCATCAAACATGGAGTAACAAATCAATATTAAGTGTCGTTTATCTTGGTGTTATTGGCTCTTTAGTGGGCTTTATTGCTTATTTCTATATATTACAACGCCTAAAAGCGAGTACGGTGGCATTGATCACTATGATCACCCCAGTGATTGCCATTTCACTGGGGTTACTATTAAATAATGAAACAATTAATATTAATTTAATCGTTGGCGCATTAGCTATCATTGCTGGTTTAGCTATTTATCAATGGGGCGATTTAGTGATTAAACACCATCGTAATAAATATGATCACTGATGAAAAAGTAACCATAGGATTTCGACAAGCCCAGCAGAGTGATATAGGCTATTTATTACAATTAAGAAAAGCCTCAATGGGTGAACATCTTATTGCCGCAGGTTTGGATTTATCTGATCAGCAACACCTTGCACGAGTGAATGAATTTTTTGCAGATTCAACTATTATCTTGATGAACAATGCCCCGATAGGCTTAATAAAAATAGCAGTTTTAGCGGATAAGTTACACATCAGGCAGCTACAAATTATACCTATACATCAAGGAAAAGGAATTGGTGGTAAGGTTTTAGCCTTAATTAAAAGAAAAGCAAAAGAGTTAAAACTACCAATAACATTAAATGTTTTGTTAGCAAATCCGGTTATTTCTTTATATTTACGCCATGGTTTTGTTGTCACTGGCCAGAATAAAGTTGAGTATCAAATGTGCTGGTTACAATAAAATAAGGCCAGTAATTAACAAATCACTGACCTTATGTTCAGGATGAACGGTATGTCACGATGCCATGGATGGCAAGGAGTGACGATGTTCAGGATGAACGGTCAAACTTAGTAGATTTTACCACTCGCTCGAACGGTGTTTACATCAATACGTGTTGGGGTAATACTGCCATCAACTAGTCCTTGCGTAGCCACTGATAACGACTCAATAACCTGATACATCGACGCTAAGTCTAGGCTGCTAATATCATCAGACGTTTTATGATAATGCTGGTCTTTATCAAGTTGGGTACTACTAAAACTGTGAGCTGGAACACCTAAACGGGCAAGTGTTGCATTGTCTGAACGATAAAACAAACCCTGTTCAGGGTAAGGGTCTTGGTAAATCTCACTGTTTTTAGCCGCTAAGCTGACGTTAAGTAATTCACCTAAATTTGAACGCTCCATTCCTGTCATCCAAACTGAACCAGCGCCAAACTTTGAAGGTTTACCTATCATCTCAATGTTTATCATTGCCACAACGTTGTTAGGATCTAGTTGTTGTGAAAAATATTTAGAGCCAAAGCCACCAATTTCTTCGGCGGTAAAAGCACTAAACATTAAGGTTCTTTTGTTCTCACCTTGATGGGCATAGTGTTGTGCCAGATTAATAACAGCAGAGGTGCCCGACGCATCGTCATCAGCACCATTAAAAACCTCTTTACCATCAGCCGTTACACCTAAATGATCATAGTGTGATGAATATAAAACCACTTCTTTTGCTGTCGCTGGATTTTTATCTTTACCCGGTAGTATCGCAACAATATTGGTTAAGGTTTTTTCAGTTATCGAAGTACTCGCGTTAACGTCTACCGTGGTAATTTCATTATCATCGGCTAAAACCATAACAATAGCCCCTTGGTGCTCAAGGTTAAGCTTAGTTAAGCCTCGTTGAAAGTAACCTCGGTAACCGGCAAAGGTTTTAGCGTGAGCGCTATGGATAATAACCAGATGCTGGCCACCGTCATTATTCATTTTACCAAGGGCCGCGCGCATATCATCCGCTTCAGCAATAATATGGGTGTTAACATTTTCAAGGCTCTGCCATGAAAGCGTGGCCATAGTACTTGCCATGCCTAAGTTAGCGTCAGCAATAGTCTTACCATTTAAGGTCACCGTTAATGCTGTTGGCATAATACTGGTTACATTAAATGTTTGTTTGAAATCTTTATTGCCTACCATTGGGCTTAGTCCAATTTCGGTAAACCTTTGGCTAATATAATCACCCGCTTGGTCAATACCAACAGAGAAGCTGGCTCGGCCTTTTAAATCGTCACTTGCGAGATAAGTAATATCTTTAATAACTTGTTCCGATGACATTTCAGCAATTTTGGCTTTAGGTGATTCAGGCTCACTGCATGCCGAAAGGAGTGTAATGCCAGTAAAAAGAGCTAAAGTTAAGCGGCTTTTAGTAAGGTGACTTTTCATGCTTATTATTTCCCTATCCATGTTGGTATTAATTATTGTAATTTTGTTGTCTCAATTAACAGTGTTTCATCACCGGCAGTTAACCATAATTGGCCATCTTGGATACTGCACTGAAAGTCCATAGAGCGACCAGCAAGTTTTGCTAATGCATCACAGGTTTCTTGGCTAATGAGCTCAATGGAAAGTTTATTGAGTAGACGTAATTTGTTTTGCGACTGTTTCCACCAGGTTTCAGCACTGCTGCCATAAGCATAAAGAATCACTTTTTGGGCACGATTACAGGCTTTTTTGAGACGTTTTTCATCCAGTTGCCCAAGCTCTATCCATAGCTCAATCACTTCAGAGTAATTAATTTGCCACAGAGCCGCTTCTTCTTCGTCACTTACACCCTTACCAAACTGCAAATGTTCATTTGCATTTAAAATAAAAGCTAACAAGCGCACCATCATACGAATATCTGTTTCTGAAGGATGTTGGGCGATGGTTAAATTGAGGGTGTCGTAGTAATTTCTGTCCATATCTGACAGTTGTATACTGGCTTTATTTATTGTTGCTTTTAGTGCCATGATTATCCGTAAAGTAAGAAATGCTAATTCAGCTTATAATACTCGTATAACATCAAGGAATACAGCAGGTAAGTGCTTTTATTCGACCAACCACTCTAATTCATCAATGACTTTTCTGGCTTCAGCAATCGTGCAATCAGTGCGAGCCATCAATTGGTTAACAGTAATGTCTGACTTTAATTTAGCAATACGCATAAGTTCATCGTGACTAAGTGCCTGCCTTTGACTCATTAAGTAATTAACTAGCCACTGCCAACTCGGCTCTTCTGAGTCTTGTATAAAAGCGACAACGTGTTCTAGTTGTTCAAAGCTAGCTTTGAGCTGCCAATTGCGTGAACGGCCAATTCTATAAAGCTCACAGCCACTAGCTCTTATTCCTGCTTTTAACGCATAAGCTTTTATTACTTTTCTAAGCAATGAGGGCAGATTAATGACAGGTATATGATTCGGCGATGTTTTCATAAGGAGCGAGTAACGTTAACAGAGAATAAAAAAACCAGCAAAATGCTGGTTTCAGTTTACTAATAATAGTTGATTACCATTTTTTCTTCGGTTGAAATAATAAGTCTAAATCATCTTCTTGATCTTTGGCTTTTTTCGCTGCATCTTTAGCATTAGTGCTTTTAAGTGCATCGGTTATTTCTTCAAGTTGGATCTCAACCTCAGCTTTTTTACTGACGGTATATTCTGTTTGCGAAGGATGAGCGGACAATGTTTGCAAAGCTTTCTCAAAATATTGGCGCGCTGAACCTAACATTTCTTTTTGGTAAGCCATATTGCCACGTTTTAGCAGGCTTTCAACACCAATCTGTAGTTGCATAGCATCAAGCTTTTTATCTTCATGGGTAAATGTTTGTGCGTCTAAAGCTCCTTTTACTTGCTCTGACTTAAGTGTAGCTCGTAATTTTTTAATACATTGCAAAATACTGACGAGTTGTTGTTCATTATCAGGGAGAAGGAATGGTTCCTCTTGTCCTGAAGTTGAAGCCGCAAGTTCTTGTGACGCCTTCAACCTTGCCTCAATTTCATTCACTTTACCTTTAATTTGTTTTGAATCAGGTAAAATTGATCTCATCGCTTTTGCTGCGGTTAAACTGCGTCGATTAAGAATGTTGACGATGCCAGGATTACTGGGCAGGTTAGCAAGATGAAGAATAAGGTCTTCACTTTCATCTATAATTGCTTTTTGCTTAGCCGCTTTTGTGCGTTTGTCTTTTTCTTGTTTTTCTTTGTGCTGTTGAATTGCGCCAACACTCACAACTATAATGATTAATGCGATAATTAAAGCAATGATAATGCCCATAATGTTAACTACTCGTCTGTTAAAATAGAAATATCTTTTATGCAGTCTACAAAAAATGGACACATTAGCATAGCCTTATATCAACCTTTTATCTCTGATACTAATGAAGGCTATTTATATAACTTTTTATTTTGAATAAAAAACTTCATTTTATCCTATAAAAGTCATTTTTAACTTAGTTACGTGGTTTTTGTTGTAATAATCCTACATTTTTAAATTAAATCTCGCATATAAGCAGAATAATGAAAATTAATATGGAATAAGTCTTCATTTAAGTATATATTTTTTGCATAAGCAATCAGCATCAAAAATTTTGAAGTATAATTATGAAACTGCAACAACTGCGCTATATTGTTGAAGTACTCAACAATAATTTAAATGTCTCTGCAACAGCAGAAAGTTTATTCACCTCTCAACCGGGCATAAGCAAGCAAGTTCGCATGCTAGAAGATGAACTCGGTATTCAAATATTCGGCCGCAGTGGCAAACATTTAACCCATGTTACTGCCCCAGGCAATGAAGTTATTAATATTGCCACAGAAATTCTCTCTAAAGTTGAAGCGATTAAAGCGGTTGCGCGTGAGCATACTCAACCCGATGAAGGTAAATTACGTATATCAACCACGCATACCCAAGCGCGATATGCATTGCCTGAAGTGATCAAAGGCTTTATGAAAAAGTATTCAAAAGTTTCTTTGCAAATGTCTCAGGGAACGCCAGCGCAAATTAGTGATGCCGCAGGCAAAGGTGACGCAGATTTTGCCATTGCGACGGAATCATTACACTTGTATAACGATTTAGTGATGTTACCTTGTTATCACTGGAATCGCAGTATAATAGTGCGACCCGATCATCCCTTAGCTAAAAAACAAGGCATTACTATTGAAGACTTAGCCAAGTATTCATTAGTGACTTATGTGTTCGGTTTTACTGGACGTTCAGAGCTTGATATTGCTTTTAATAGTCTTGGAGTAGAGCCTAAAATTGCTTTTACTGCCACCGATGCTGATGTAATTAAAACATATGTGCGTTTAGGTGTTGGCGTTGGTGTGATTGCTACTATGGCTATCGACCCTAGAATTGATAGTGATTTAGTGGCTATTGATGCCAGTCATTTATTTAATTCAAGTACCACTAAAATAGGCTTTAGACGCGGTACTTTCTTACGTGGTTACATGTTTGATTTTATTGAGCGTTTTGCTCCTCATTTAAATCGTGATTTAGTCACTAAAGCTGTTTTATTGAAAAATAATGCTGAAATAGATGAGATGTTTGCAAATATTAAGTTGCCTGTTCGTTAAAGCAGCTGCGATATAAATCAATAAACACATAAAAGCGACTGATATCAGTCGCTTTTTTATGTTCAGGATGAACGGTATGTCGTGATGCCAATTATGTAAAGTATGGCAAGGAACGACGAATGTTCAGGATGAAGGGTATGTCGTGGTGGCAATTATGTAAAGTATGGCAAGGAACGACGAATGTTCAGGATGAAGGGTATGTCGTGGTGGCAATTATGTAAAGTATGGCAAGGAACGACGAATGTTCAGGATGGCCTTTCTCAGACATCCTGTATTTCAAAGCATAAGTGTTTCGCTGCACGGCGATAGCAAGGAACGACAAATGTTCAGCCATTAACCCTTTGTCCGTTGCAGCTTTGGGATTAAAAACGTCTTAACATTCAGTAATGTTGACCGCTAAGCCGCCACGAGAAGTTTCTTTATATTTGGTTTTCATATCGTTGCCGGTTTCCCACATGGTTTTAATCACTTTATCCAGCGGGACTTTTTGATTACCGGTGCCGCGTAAAGCTAAACGCGATGCGTTGATCGCTTTTACCGAGCCCATAGCGTTACGTTCGATACAAGGAACTTGAACTAAGCCACCAACAGGGTCACAGGTTAATCCTAAATTGTGCTCCATACCGATTTCTGCCGCGTTTTCTACTTTACTTGGCGAACCACCCATAATTTCAGTTAATGCGCCAGCTGCCATAGAACAAGCTACGCCAACCTCACCTTGACAGCCCACTTCAGCACCAGAAATTGACGCGTTAGTTTTATATAAAATACCAATGGCTGCGGCAGTTAATAAATAGCGTACACAGGTATCTTCATCAACAGGTCTAACAAACTTATCGTAGTAGCATAATACGGCAGGTATAATACCGGCTGCACCATTGGTTGGCGCCGTTACAACACGACTACCTGCGGCATTTTCTTCATTAACTGCAAGAGCAAATAAGTTAACCCAGTCCATCGCTATAAGCGGATCGTTGTTATTTTCAACTGATAATGCTTTATAAAGGGCAGGGGCTCTGCGCGCAACTTTTAAGCCACCGGGTAAAATACCTTCTGTTTTAATACCACGGTCAACACAATCTTTCATTGCTTGCCAGATATTAACTAGTTTAGCCCTAACCGTGGCTTCATCGGCTAAGCACTTCTCATTATTCATCATGATGGTACTGATCCTGAGATTTTTCTCATTAGCTTCGTTGATAAGCTCAGTCGCTGATGAGAAATAATGAGGACGTTTGATATTGTTGTGCAGAGATAATGCTTTATCTTTTTCTTTTTCAAAGTCGCGGGCGTTAACAATAAAGCCGCCACCGATTGAATAATATGTTTGCTCTAGTAATAACGTACTTTCTTTTCCTGGGATATCTTCAAAGGCAAAAATAGTCATGGCATTTGAATGAGCAGGTAACGTTTTACGGCGATGATAAATAATTGCATCATTTTTAGGGAATGATACTAAGTGCTCGCCATTAAGCGAAATTTTTTGGCTAGCCACTACGGCTTCTAGAATTGAATCAATAGCGTCGACGGCAATCGTATCTGGATTTTCGCCAGACAGACCTAAAATTACCGCTTTGCCGGTACCATGGCCAATACCTGTTTGCCCTAACGAACCAAAAAGTTCACATTTCACCCGTGTTGTTTGGGTTAATTTATGCTCATCTTTAAGTTGTTCAACAAACAATTTCGCTGCTTTCATTGGACCTACAGTGTGAGAACTTGACGGGCCAATGCCAATAGAAAACATATCAAATACACTAATCATACTAAAACCTGAATTTATTTTGATAAAATTATCAAAAGATGGAATTATCTTCGGTAATTGTAACTGAAAGCTACCATCATGAAAAACAATAATAGTTTAATTATAGTTGATATTAACTAAAAACTTAAAGGTTCAAGATAATTGAATTGCCAAATCTTTCAGCATTACCGCGGTTGCGCCCCATATATTATGGTGCTCGAAAGGCATAAAGTGAATTGAAAAGGGTTTGCGATGACGCTCAATGGTCACCATGTAGTGATTATTAAAATCTAGAAAATGTTGTAATGGCACCTGAAATATTTCAGCAACTTCATTTTTATCGATCACATAATTTTGTTTTTTATCAATAAAAGCAATGATGGGCGTAACCACATAACCACTGATTGTTTCATAAGGAAGTAATTGGCCAACAATATTAATGTTGTTACTATTTAAACCAATCTCTTCTTCAGCTTCTCTTATGGCGGTGCTAATAAAGCTTGTATCAAAGTCTTCCATTTTTCCACCGGGAAAACTGATTTGCCCAGGATGATGTTTTAAATGACTAGCACGTTTTGTTAACACAACAGAGAGTTGTTTATTCTCTTCTATTAGCGCGATTAACACGGCTGCAGGTTTTAGTGCGCCAAGGTGCTGGTATTGATGGAGGGAAACATCAAGTGTTGAAAATTGAAAGTTTTGTAAAAAATCATGCTTGTTCATTATAAATCCATCAATGGCGAAAGCCAAAACTACAATAAGTTAAAGCGCTGATAACACAGGTAATATTTTGTTTACTTTATCAAAGGTTTCTTGATATTCAGCGTCAACTTTTGAATCAGCTACTACGCCACCACCGGCCCAGCAATAAATGATACTCGCTTTGGTCGCGTTATTTTTTTCGCACAGTAGGGTACGTATAGTAATGCTAGTGTCCATATTGCCACAAGCAGAAATATAACCAATAGAACCACAATAAATACTTCGCTGATGAGGCTCTAATTCATCAATTATTTCCATGGCTCTTATTTTTGGAGCGCCAGTAATTGAACCGCCAGGAAATGAAGCCGCTAATAAATCAGTCGCTTGATAAGGTTGTGCTAACTCACCTTCAACGGTGCTGACTAAGTGATGAACGGCAGGAAAACTTTCAATATTAAACAACTTAGGAACTTTTACCGAGCCAGCAATACAGACTTTACTGATATCATTTCTCAGTAAATCAACAATCATTAAGTTTTCGGCACGGTCTTTTTCTGAGTGCTGTAAATCAACTGAGTTTTGTTGGTCTATGACGGCATCATCACTTCGTGGTTTAGTGCCTTTTATCGGCTTACTTTGTACTTTACGGCCTGATTTTTGTAAAAATCGTTCAGGAGAAATACTGAGAATACTGGCTTTTTCAAAACGTAAAAAAGCAGAAAACGGTGCTTTATTTTTATCACGTAACGCGCAATAAGCTTCGAATTCATCACCTTGATACTGAGCACTAAAGCGTTGTGCTAAATTAATTTGGTAGCAATCTCCAGACAATAAGTAGTCTTGTATGCGCTTAAATTTTTCATCATAACGCGCTTTACTCATATTCGACTGCCAGTCGGTCATTAATGAAAACTTTTCTTTTACTTGTGTGGCTTTCTTTATCAAAGCTAACTGCTGATTTATTGCTTTTGTTAGGCTTTCTCGTTGTGGTTGTGGGCAAACCAACCAAAACTGTTGAGCTTGGTGATCAAATATTAATGCCTGAAAATAAAGCCCTATCGACATGTCGGCTAAATCTATATCTTGCGTTGTTTGATGAGGCAAGTTCTCAAAACGTCTGCCTAAATCGTAAGAAAAGTAACCGACACTGCCGCCATTAAAAGGTAAGTGGCTGGTGGCAACGGTTATGTTGTTGAAGCATTGTTGTTGAATTTCTTTTAACAGCGTTAATGGATTTTGATGACTGATTTGCTTTTTGTCTTCTTTTAACCAGCGTACTTCAGTTTGATCGCCGCGAGTAGTTAGCGTAATTTCGGGTTGCCAAACCAGAATATCAAAGTTGCTATCAACGTGGGCAGGTGACTGTTGTTCACCACAAGAGTCAAGCCACATCGCCCAAGGTTGATGACTAAAAGCTGAAAATAAAGCTTTTACATCGATAGATTTTTCTACAGTAAAATGCTGGGCAGAAATAGTGAACATGACAGGTTTTACTCGATAATATTGTGGAAGCTCGTTAACAAGAAGGGTATGATATCTGCAAATTTATAACTTTCAACCATTTTCAGCTTCCCTAGTTTATCTATAATTTCAGGTAAGTAAGTAAATGCCGTTGAACTACATCTGTCGATCTGCATAAAAAGAGACCCTCATGACTATCATTAAACAACAAGATTTAATTGAAAGTATTGCCGATGCATTACAGTACATTTCTTATTATCACCCTTTAGACTTTATTCAAGCGCTTGAAAAAGCCTATCATAAAGAAGAAAGTAGCGCAGCTAAAGACGCTATTGCTCAGATCTTAATTAATTCTAGAATGTCAGCCCATGGCCAGCGTCCTATTTGTCAAGATACCGGCATAGTGACTTGCTTTGTTAAAGTGGGTATGGATGTTCAGTGGGACAAAACTGACTTAACAGTTCAGCAAATGGTTGATGAAGGTACTCGCAGAGCTTACTTAAATCCAGACAACCCATTGCGCGCTTCTATTGTAAAAGACCCCGCTGGCGCGCGTATTAATACTAAAGATAATACACCATCTGTTGTTCATATCGATATGGTTGCCGGTGGTGGCGTCGATATCATGATCGCAGCGAAAGGCGGTGGTAGTGAAAACAAATCTAAAATGGTGATGTTAAATCCTAGTGATTCAATCGCTGACTGGGTAGTTAAAACACTACCATCAATGGGCGCAGGTTGGTGTCCACCGGGAATGTTAGGCATAGGTATCGGCGGAACAGCAGAAAAAGCAGGGGTACTTGCCAAAGAAAGTTTAATGGAACCGGTAGATATTCAAGACCTTATTGACCGTGGTGCTGAAACAGCCGAAGAAAAGCTGCGTCTAGAAATTTTCGAGCGTGTTAATAAATTAGGTATTGGCGCACAAGGTCTTGGCGGTTTAACGACGGTTGTAGACATTAAAATTATGTCAGCACCAACCCACGCTGCATCAAAACCTGTGGTGATGATACCCAATTGTGCGGCAACGCGTCATGTTCATTTTCACTTAGATGGTTCTGGTCCGGCTAACTTAACACCACCAAAATTAGAAGATTGGCCAGAAATAACTTGGGAAGTCGGTGAAAACGTACGTCGTGTTAATGTTGATACCTTGAAAAAATCTGATATCAGTAGCTGGAAAACCGGTGAAACTGTATTATTGAGCGGGACTATCTTAACCGGACGTGATGCTGCTCATAAACGTATTCAAGATATGCTAGCCAAGGGCGAAAAGTTACCAGTAGACTTTACTGACAAGTTTATTTACTACGTAGGTCCTGTCGATGCTATTGGCGATGAAGCAGTTGGCCCAGCTGGCCCAACGACAGCAACACGCATGGATAAATTTACAGAAATGATGCTCTCTGAAACAGGGTTACTTGGCACTATCGGCAAGGCTGAACGTGGTGCCGAGACCGTTGAAACCATCAAAAACCATAAGTCAGTTTATCTAATGGCCGTCGGTGGTGCTGCATACTTAGTATCAAAAGCTATTAAAAAAGCAAGAGTTGTTGCTTTTGAAGATATGGGGATGGAAGCTATTTACGAATTCGAAGTTGAAGATATGCCAGTCACTGTAGCTGTTGATAGCCAAGGAGAGTCGGCTCATGTCACGGGTCCTGCTATTTGGAAAGCTAAGATTGAAGTGCAAGATGCCAAATCAAAAAATTAATTGATGCTTGTGTAAGCAAATAATTTTAAAACAAGCGCCTTAGGGCGCTTTTTTATTGACGATAATAAGTTGAAAATTTTGTCTATACTAAAAGAACATTAATAAAATTAAGTTTTGAAAACATTAACTATGACTAACACTAACCTGCGCACTGTTACTATTATTTATTATATTGAAGATTCACTTGAGTTAATGCACTTTGTTGGACAATTTGCAGAAAATGCCAGTGGGCGGGTCATTATTCCGGAAAAATTTAAAGAAGATAAATCGATTGTTGCTGTGTGTGATGGAGAAATAACCATTCTTAATAAAGTTGGCGATCGCATTCATCTTATCAATGATTATTAAATATGGACTTGTTAATGAACAAGCTTAGAATAAACTTAACCTGAGTATATTTCTATGGTTTAATACTGATAATATTTACAGTGTTACTGATGTGACTTTATGCCTATCGATGAACTCCTTGTTTTTTTAGAGAAAATCCCTACCGAAATTTTTATGCTGTTTAGCGTTATTCTATTGGTATTGTGTTTTTTAATCAGTTTTATAGTATTTTTTAAAATAAAAAAAATGTCACTACAGTTGTCTTTGCAACATGAAAAGTTACAGCTATTGTTTGAAAAATTAACCGTTGATAGTGAAGTCTCAAATAAATATCAACAGCAACAACAGCAGCAAACTAGCTTTAATCATCAACAATTGGCAAACCAACAAGTTGAGTTAAAGACTTATTTTGAACAACAAATCTCTGACTTTAAAATTAAGCTGTTGTATCAACATGCTGAGCAAGGTGAGAAGCAGTCATCGAGTTTACATGCAAGTAGTGAAAAGTTACACCGCGCATTACACGAGCACCAAGTCGTTTTTAATCAGAATCAGCTAAAATCGGTTGATCAACTTGTTGAACACCTAAATCGAGTGACGCACATTAGCCGCGAAGAGTTAACGAAGTCATTGCAAGCATCGAGTGAGCAAATGGCTAAACGTATTGATGGATTAACCGTCTCTACCGATAACCGCTTGAAAGAAATTAGCGGGCAAGTAGAGAAACGTTTAGCGGAAGGGTTTGAGAAAACAACAAAAACCTTTAATGATATTTTGCAACGCCTTGCCTTGATTGATGACGCGCAAAAGAAGATAACGGAACTTTCCTCAAACGTCGTCAGCTTACAAGAAGTATTAAGTGATAAGCGTTCGCGGGGGGCTTTTGGCGAAGTTCAGCTTAACAGTTTAATTCGCAACGTGATCCCCGAGCAAAATTTTTCTTTACAGCACACTTTATCAAATGGAAAAATTGCTGATTGTATTTTATTTTTACCTGAGCCAACCGGTAATGTCGTTATTGACTCCAAGTTCCCTTTAGAAAACTATAAGAAAATGCTGGATAACCAATTAGGGGAACATGACCGAAAATCGGCAGAGCGTCAGTTTAAACTCGACATAAAAAAACATATTAACGATATTAGTTCTAAATACTTAATTGAAAAAGAAACCGCCGACGGCGCTATAATGTTTATTCCTGCAGAAGCTATCTTTGCTGAAATTCATGCACATCAAGGTGACTTAGTTGATTACGCCAATAAAAAACGAGTATGGCTGGCATCGCCAACCACGTTAATGGCTATATTAACAACGTCACGCTCGGTACTAAAAGATGAAGCAACCCGTAAGCAAATACATGTTATTCAAGCGCATCTCTCACACTTATCTCAGGACTTTAGTCGTTTTAAATCTCGTTTTGCCAATTTAGCAAAGCACATAGATCAAGCGGCGAGTGACGTAAAACAAATACATACCTCTGCAGATAAAATATCGTCACGCTTTGATAAAATTGAACAGGTTGAGTTGAAAAATGAAAGTGATGAAAAGCCCACTGGTACAGACAGTAAAATAGATAATGAGCAAGCTCTACCTGTTGTTTAACCTGATTGCTTCTCTACCCTTTAGCGATAACTTAATCTAAGGAGTTAATCTTGTTGCAAAGAATTAAAGGACTAAAAACTCTGTTTATTAGTTTAGGCACAGTTGCCTTAGTTTATTTTTTGATGATGAAAAGCCAAGCTTTTTGGCTAAAGCAAGTAGTGATTGTCGAACAATTATTAGTGGTGTTCTTGGCTGTTGTGATCGTCTTTGCCAGTTATTTTAATCGTAGCAGGTTAGCCTACTTATCATTATTGTGGCTTTTATATTACGCCAGTATTACTTTTTCACCGCCTTGGTCAACTTGGTTACTGCAGCAGGGTGATTGGTTAACGTTATTTGGCTGTAGTGTTTTACTTTTATTGTCTTTGATAAAAGACCGTGGCGTCATCTCAATTCATGGTCTTTATCGATTAGTCGCTATCGCCTTAGTGGCTATCATTAGTTATGCTTGGTTAACGATGAGTGAGCCAATTATCATTTTTGTACAAACCTTTCCCCATATTGCAGGCTTTAGTAAGGTTATTCGTTTAGAGTTACCACTAGCTTTATGCACTATGGTTATTGTTTGGCGAGCAGTGATTAAAGCGGATTTAGTGACTTCAGCGGTTGCGCTTTCTTTACTGTTTTGGCTATGTTATCAATATCAATTAATTGAGCTACCGCTAAGTTTAACGCTGGCATTACTCAGTTTGTATTTCGTGTTAGTCATTGTTGTCGACGCTTATTTTCTTGCCTATCGAGATGACTTAACGGGCTTACCATCGCGTCGGGCGCTCAATCAGTTAGCCTTATCACTTGGACGAAACTACACCCTTGCTATGCTAGACATTGATCATTTTAAAAAGTTTAATGATACCTATGGCCATGATATTGGCGACCAAGTATTAAAACTAGTGGCAAAAAAAATTGGCAACGTTAAAGGGGGAGGGAAAGCATTTCGCTATGGCGGAGAAGAGTTTACCATCGTATTTACTGGTAAAACTATTGAGCAAGCCTTAACTGAGTTAGAAGCGGTACGTCAAGCTATTGAAACCTATAAAATTGTCATTCGTCAACCACAAAGAAAAACAAAACAACAACGAAACGCTAAAAAAGTAAGCAAAAATAGTGAGTTTAAAACGGTCAATGTCACTATTTCAATTGGCGTTGCAGTACGGGAAAGTAAACAAAGCTTTGAACAAGCGTTAAAGTGCTCGGATCAAGCGTTATACAAAGCTAAGAGTAAAGGGCGAAACAACGTTAGTGTTTAAAGCGGGCTAAATATGATGATTGTTTGCAAGTATAAGACTGGACCAGTAAAAATCATCGTTCACAAGCAAGGTGAACCACGCTCATGCAAAGCATCATTATTGAGCAAACCTTGCATTGTTTATTGACGTTAACGTGACCAGTGATATTATTAATCGCCACCGAGCACAAAGTACCGGCTCCCCTGAACTTGCTTCAGGGGCTGATGTTAAAAGGCTGTAATAATGCTGGGTAAGCCAGTTATTAACGCTTAATTTAATATCGCAACGTTAACAAAAACCACACTTAACAATAGTGGGCAGACAAAACGAAGGTAATTTCCCCAAATGGGTAGCCACTTCCTGCCTTCTTGTAGCGCTTTATCACGTAATTTATTACCTCTATTCCATAACCAACCGACCACAATAAAGTAGAATAAACAACTTAATGGCTGCAATATGGTTGTTAATGCTCGAATCACTAAACCAAATAATTCGTCAAAAAAAGCAATTAACAACATGCTGGCACAAAGCACCACGAAGGAGACTAGCCATGTCGCTTTTGAACGAGTAAAGCTTTTGTCTTCCATTAAATAAGAGACAGGTACTTCAGTTGAAGAAATAGTTGAAGTTAATGCCGCAATGGATAACAACAAGAAGAAACAGCTTGAGACAATCAAGCCGACATTACCCATTGAATTGAACAGCTCAGGTAATATCTTAAAGATTAACTGTCCTTCACCAATCAACTCGTTATTACTGAAAACTTCAACTCCGGCTTCTTGAGCAACAAAAAGTGCCGGTATGATTAACAGACCGGCCATAAAAGCGATAAAAGTATCAAGTGCGGTGATAGAGATGGCTAATTTACCGATATCTTTACCTTTTTGCATGTACGAGCCGTACACCATCATACCGCCTACGCCAATAGACAATGAAAAGAAGGCTTGTCCCATTGCTGATATGATGAGTTTAGGGTTAGTCACCTGTGAAAAGTCAGGAATTAAATATAACGCTAAGCCTTTTTCTGCACCGGGTTGGCGTAAAATATAAATGATTAAACCAATTAGCATCACTAACAATAACGGCATTAAACGCCCTGACCATTTTTCAATACCGGCATTAACGCCCTGATGTATAATGGCGGCGCCGAGTAAGATAAAAAGTGGCGTAAATAATAAATTACGTTCGGTGCTTGATGTGGCTAACCACTGTGAAATATTAGTTAGGCCTAACAGCTCAGTAAATGCTGATAGAGCATGCGCTAACATCCAACCAGCGACGATAGTGTAAAAGCTTAACATCATTATAGCGCCACATAGGCCTATTATGCCGGCATACTTACCTACATTGGGCCAAGTGTCTTTACAGGCCTCTTTTAATGCGGCTACCGGATTTTTTTGCGCCTGGTTACCAATATATATTTCTGCATACAAAGCGGGGAGGGCGAGTAAAAGTGTCACGAGTAAATAGACGAATAAAAAAGCACCACCGCCATTATTAGCGGCTTGGGTTGGAAATCCCCAAATATTGCCTAAACCAATGGCTGATCCTGCAGCGGCCAAGACAAACCCGATACGGGAATGAAAAGAATCTCTAGTGTGTGTCATATAGTATTGAATGCAAATTATTTTTATTTGGTGATGAGCTTACCGAGTTCAGATCATATAGCAACGGTTTTTTAAAAATTTGTTTCTGATAAAATATAAACACTGTAAACCTAGCAACTAATGGCTGATAAACTTGCTTTCAAAAATATTACCCCTATATAGGTTGAAGTTAAATTAATGTCATTATAAATACGTATGAAAAGTGTGGGTGTTGTTAAAGTTATCAAGATAAGCTTGGACATTATCCCCCGAAGCTACGTTTATTTTAATAAGAACGTTGTAATAACCCGTTTGTCGGCGTTAACACGGTTGAATGTTATTTTGAGAGAACTTTATTTATGAATTCCTATGTGGTGCGTGTCCAAGAACGGCTAAAAAAAATTGACGCTAGCCCGTTTTTTCAATGGTCAATTATTGCCGTTATTATTATGTCAGCATTACTTATTGGCGCAAAAACCCATAACTTGCCCCCGCAAGCATTAAGAATATTGGTTTTTTTAGACAGTGTTATCACGGTATTTTTTGTCATCGAATTATCAATACGTTTTATGGCTTTTCAAGATAAAAAGAATTTCTTCAAAAGTGGTTGGAATATTTTTGATACCTTAATTGTTATTGGTAGTTTAATACCAACAGGTGGCTCAGGTGTCTTATTAGCACGGCTGTTGAGAGTGTTTCGGGTGTTACGTCTAGTTTCTATGGTACCTGAATTACGCCTGCTGATTAATTCGCTGCTCAAAGCTATTCCTCGTATGGGCTATATCGCCTTACTCATGTTTGTTATTTTTTATATTTATGCTGCAGTTGGCAGTATGGTTTTTAATAATATTAATAAAGAGCTTTGGGGCGATGTTTCAATATCGATGTTGACCCTTTTTCGTATAGCCACTTTTGAAGATTGGACGGATGTGATGTATGAAACGATGGCGATTTATCCGCTTAGCTGGATTTTTTACCTGACCTTTATTTTCTTAACGGCTTTTATCTTTTTAAACATGATGGTCGGTACTATTCTAGAAGTTATGGGCAAAGAAAATGAAATTTATCGCGCCGAACAACATGGCGAATCAGGTGAAGGTGGAGAGCCGGCTAGCCGAGCACAAATTGAAAACCTTGAGCGTGAGCTTGCCGAAATTAAGACTTTACTCAAAGAAAAACTCAACCATCGCTGAGATTAATTTTTATAGATAACCGAACACTTGTGGGATTTAATTAAATAAGATGGTATAAAATAAAAATCATATTTAATTCAAGTGTTTTGGTTGTTCTTAATGATTGCTTTCAAGCGAATTTTCTACTTTTTTATCGTTATTATTGTTCAAGCTTCATTTTTTTCGTCTGCGGCGCTTGCCGCTGATCAAAATACCCTGCTCAGTGATGAGCAAAAGATATCACAAGAAATTGAAATTCTTAAAAAAATTGAAGATGATCAGCAAGCGGTTGATTACTCAATTTTATTATTAACGCGCTCAGCTTTAATTCCCAAGCAAATTATTGACATCTTAGATATTCAACAAAAACGTTACTATCAGTTAACCGAGCTTCGATTAGGATTAGCTAGCGCTCAACGAATACAATTAATTGCCACTGAAAATAACTTAAAAAAAATAGCCGCTAATGCTAATAAAATGATCGGTATATATCACTATTTAATTGGTGATTATCCAGAGTCTGTAGCCGCTTCTCAAGCCGCATTAAGTTATTATATAAACTCACTTGAGCCGCTTACATTGGCTGGGATATATAATAATATTGCCTTGGCTTATATTAATCTGGGTAATTCCAGTAAAACCTTAGTCAATTTTCAACTAGCCGAAAGCATCTACAATAAATTGGGTACTAAGCAAGATAAAATAGATGTGCGTTATAACATTGCCGGTTTATATTTAACTTTAAAAAGATACGATATCGCGATTGAACTCTATCTCGATGTTATTGCACAGCTTGCTTTTGTCGATGACAAGCTCACCTTAGCTAAAGCCAAGGGAGAATTGGGCACTGTTTATAAATATTCAGGAGAGTATCAGCAATCTCTTAAATTTCTGTCACAGGCAATAGCGTATTTTGAACAATCTAAGAACGACTATTATTTAGCGGCTTTTAGTCATAATATTGCCGGTCTTTATAATATGATGAACCAGCCAATAAATGCCATTAAGTATGCAACACAAGCGATAAACTTGGCTAAAGCTTCAAATCATAACACCGCTTATGCGGGTGGCTTGTATAGTCTAGCGCAAGCAGATTTTTCGTTGGGCTATGTTGAAAAAGCCTATGAAAGCTTACAGCTCTCTGATGAAATAGCTAAAAAATCTGGTCATGAAGAACAAATGACGAATAATATGGCGCTGCTGGCGTTGATTTATTCGGCACAAAACAAGCAAAGTGCGGCCTTTGAAACACATCAAAAATATATTAAAAGAACAAGAAAAATAGCGAACAATCAGCTCAATAGTCAATTGTCAGACTTTGAATCTAACAAATTAAGACAAGAAGTTAGCCAGCTCAAGCAAAATGAGCAACTTCAGGCATTAGAGACAGAGCAAGCCGATCAACAACGTAATTTTAGCTTAGTAGCCGCTTGTTTTATCATTGTTTTGGCCTTATTTATTTTCAACCGAAATGTTGAAAGACGCGCCAAATTAAAGTTATCTGAGCGAGTTAAAAACCGTACTCAAGAGCTAGAGCTTCTAACCAGTGAGTTGGTCAAAGCTAATGCCATTAAAAGTCAATTTCTTGCCAATATGAGCCATGAAATAAGGACCCCTTTAACGTCAATTATTGGCCAAGCAGAGGCAATAATAAATGGTGATGTTGATGAAAGTTACCTGCAAAAAGAAGTTAAAATAATTCACGGTAATAGTTTACATTTATTAGAGCTTATTAATAATATTTTAGATTTAAGTCGCGTTGAGGCCAATAAGTTAGAGTTAGAACTTGTCGAGCAAGACTTACACGTTATTTTGCATGACATTGCTAATATTTTTATTAAATCAGCGACAGTCAAAGGATTACAATTTCAGATAGTACACACCTTGCCAAACAAGTTTATGCTCACCATTGATGGCTTTCGCTTAAAACAAATCTTAATTAACTTATGCTCCAATGCCATTAAATTTACCAGTAAGGGCTCAGTTACTCTTGATATATCGGTCAAAAACGCCGCGTTAACTATTGCGGTTAGCGATACCGGTATTGGTATGAGTGAAACACAATTGCAGGAAGTCTTTAGCAGCTTTACTCAAGGCGACAGCAGCATTAGCCGACGATTTGGTGGATCAGGTTTAGGTCTATGTCTATCAGAGCAATTGGCCAAATTAATGTCAGGAAAAATCACCGTTATCAGTACGCTAAATAAGGGCAGTACTTTTACTTTAGTCTTACCTTGCAAGCAACTCGAATCGATTCAATTAGCCGAGTTTCCTCCCACTAAAATTATCGCCTCTGCATTCACTGCAGATGCTAGTGATATTAAGTTTGAAGGGCAAGTATTACTGGCCGATGACCATGATGATAATCGCCGATTAATCGCTCGTTTATTAACATCGCTAGGCTTAGAGGTATTGTCAGCTAAAAATGGTCGAGAAGCAGTTGAGCTTTGTTTAAAAAACAAACCTAAACTCATTCTTATGGATATACAAATGCCAGAAATGGATGGTATTGAGGCTTTTAAAGTATTGCGACAAAAAGGATGCGCTAGCCCCATAGTCGCATTAACTGCCAATGCCATGTCTCATGAAGTCGACAAATATTTAGCGCTTGGTTTCGATGGACATTTAAAAAAGCCTATTGAGCGAAAATTATTTATTGCGACCATAGCTAAATATTTTGGTGAACAAATGGATGAAAGCGCAGCTGAACAAGCCATTTCAAGCGTAGATATGTCCGATTTAGTGACAGAATTTAAATCGAATTTAGTGTTAGAGCAGCAAGATATCATTCTTCATATTAAAAATAATGAATTAGAGAAGCTTGCTGAATTGGCTCATCGTATTGCTGGCGCCGCACAAATGTTTGGTTTTTCACTGGTTTCAATGAGTGCGATAAAATTAGAAAAACATATTAAAACTGGCTCTTCTCAGCTGATCAGTGAAGCGGCGCAAAACCTACTTAATGAAATAGACCAAGTGCTTTGGTAGGATTATTCCACTTAGTCTTCATCCGCTAACGCTGCTCTTGATATATAAACACTTGGTTTATCGGTTGTTCAAATATATCTGCAATTTTAAAAGCAACTTCTAAAGAGGGAGAGTATTTTCCTTTTTCAATGGCTACTATGGTTTGCCTAGAGACTGAAACGCTATCAGCAAGTTTTTGCTGAGTCATTTCTTGATGTTCAAAGCGCAATTTTCTAATGTTATTGGTAATAACTTTAGCCATATTAATAGCCTCGACGATAAGAAACTAATTTAACTGACGAACAAACAATTTCGGCAAGCAAAGAAAAGGCAATAATTAAATGCATAATTTCATACTCTTTAGCTAAACCAGGCATTGAAAAAGTAAATTTGGATAGTGCGGGAAATAGAATATAGAAGGTCACACAGAAAACACCCAAGGACAATATCTTATAAGCATATGAGTTTGCCCGCCTTGAAATTATTTTATCACGCTCATCACTTTTATCATTTGCTTCTCTATACTTAAAAATAGCGAGAATAGTTTGTAAAACAACTTCTAAAAAAATCGTATAAATTACTGCAGTAAACAATAAGCCATACATAGCCTCTACCGAGAATAATTGCCGCTGATATAAATTGACGACACCCAATGCATAATTGCTCCAAATACCGAGGGTAATTAAAAGTGATACTAAAATACTGGTTTCTCTGTAAGACATAAGCTTTCCTAGGTTGATAATTTTGACACTGTGTCTACTATATTTGACATGAGTTAGCATAAGATTTAATACACCCAGTGTCAAATATCTTTTACATCATGATTGGTTTATTTTACATTTTGTTATATACAGAGAAGGGCAGCAGTGATCTTAGCGGATCTTAATTTAATTTTTTGATAATTATAATAGGGTAGTTAGCGATATAATAAAGTGCATTCAAAAAACTTTCTGCCTTCTCGTTCAATATCGATAAAAGGCAGGTTATTAGTGTTATTGGCTATTTCACTCTTGGTTAATATGGAGTAGACATTAAAGTTAAAATAGCTAAGTCGCTGTTTTAACTGATTGTTAAGGTTTTGTTATCGCATTTTTTGAATGCAAGTGTTTATCGTTATGCCTTAATTCAGTTAAAATTTAATTTTTCTTGTCAACATATCCTTAAACATCACCCAGTCGCCGAGTAAACTATAGAAAGGATAGGTAAATGTGGCAGGTTTGTTTTTTTCAAAGAAAACATGTCCCAGCCAAGCAAATCCATAACCTATCACGGGAATAAACCATAAGCCTTGCCATAGCGCATAGCTAATACAATAAATAATCAGTAATATTATTAACGACGAACCGATAAAATGTAAGCGTCGACAGATAATATTTTGGTGTTGGCTTAAATAAAATGGATAAAACTCGCTAAAGGACTGGTATTTTTTTACCGCCATCAGTTATTCCTCTCGTCAGTGATGTTAATTAATTTTACTGGTCAATATTTTTAAGCCAATAAGTATCATTGCTCCGCCTAAAATTCGGTCTATCCAATGACCCAAGCGTTGAAATTTTTCGTTTATTATTGGCTGAGATAGCAAAACGACCACAGACGAAAACCAAGCGAGTTGAATAGCCATCATCCAAAGTCCATAAATAACTAAGTGTAATAACGGTAAATCAGGAGAAAGTACCACGGTAAAAAGCGCGACAAAATAAATCGGTGCTTTTGGGTTTAAAGCATTACATAGAAAACCAACACCGATATTTTTGAGAGATGAACGTTTCACCGAGGGTTTTGAATCCGCTTTGTTACTGATTTGTGTCGAGGCTTTTGCACGGAGTCCCTGAATACCTAAATATAATAAGTAACAGCCCCCCAAGATCTTAATTACCCATAGCGTTGTTGCTGAGTTAGCGATAACAGCAGCTAATCCTAAAGCAGAATAAATTATGTGTATCGATAAACCGAGTGCAATGCCAATACTGCACATAAAACCGGCTTTTTTGCCATGGCTTAGTGTTTGTTGAGACACCAAAACAAAATCAGGCCCAGGTGAAGCGGCAGCTAATAAATGAATTGAACTAATTAACAGTAAACCTTGTAAAAGTTCCATAGTGTTTCTCATTGATATGATTAGTGAAACTTTAATGTTCTTTGACGTGTTCAGCAAGTAATGAATTGCCGTGTAACTAAGGTTTATTTAGTTTCTGAAAAAACTTACCCGTATCTTTAAAGTTAATCTTGGATCAGTATTTGAGTATTCGGCATTGACGTGAGGTTTTTGTCTTTATATTAAATCACTTTCTTGCTTTGTCTGTTGGACAATAATAGCAAGGCAGTTAACCACGTTATGAACGATACTGGGCAAATGTTCAAGATCAAGCGCATCAATCAAATTTTTTATTTCAAGCCCTAGCTCAGTGTCACCGACAATTTTTAATCGTCGTTGAAAGAATAAGGTATCGGGATCTTCTTTACGCCCAGCAATTAATAGTAAGTCATCACTACTGGCTGAAAAGCTTACGTCAGCTGTTTGTCTTTGGTTATCTTCGGTCATAATTAATTGACCGTTGTTACAGCTGAGTAACCAATTTAATGCCAAGTCGGTTACTGAAATATGTAGCCATTTATCTTCTAAAAACGCGAAGTCATTGTCGGCTAAGGCTTCTTTAAATACCGATTGTAGTGCGGTCAACAATAACTTTTTTTGAAGGCTGTAAGGTACGACACCTAACGTTGGTTTTAATATTTTAGGCACTAAAGTAACTACAGTAGCCCTAAAGGCTAGCGGGATTCTTTTAATATTTACAGCGCTAAGTAAGTTTGAACATTCAGTAATATTAAGCAAAATTGAGGCAACATTTAAAAGGAGTCATAAGAGAAGTTTACCTAATTGTTTATTTATTATTTGGGGGTAGATCAAGTTTAGGGACAAATATTATCAAACAGCATTAAAAACAAAGAAGTTATTTCAGGTCAAAAAAGTACAAATTTTTTAGCGCTACACTTCGCGTACATTTATTCTTATTAATTATATTGTCTACCTTATGGAACTCTTATGCCCAGCAGGTAACCTGCCTGCACTTAAAACTGCCATAGATAATGGCGCTGATGCCGTTTATATTGGGATGAAAGATGATACCAATGCCCGTCATTTTGCTGGATTAAACTTTAATGATGGCAAGCTTGAAAAAGCTGCTGATTATGTACATCGTCATGGTAAAAAATTACACGTTGCCATTAATACTTTTGCTCATGCTGGCGGTGAACATCGATGGCGAAAAGCTGTTGATAACGCCGTGGCTATTGGAACGGATGCTTTGATTATCGCCGATTTGGGCGTGCTTGATTATGCTGCGAATAAGTACCCTGATGTTGAACGTCATGTTTCTGTGCAAGCCTCAACCACTAACATTGAAGCAATAAACTTTTTTGCCAATAACTTCGCCGTTGAACGCGTGGTCTTGCCACGCGTACTCTCGATTGGGCAAGTTAGACAATTAGCAAAAATAAGCCCGGTAAAGCTTGAAGTCTTTGCTTTTGGTAGCTTATGTATTATGTCGGAAGGGCGCTGCTATTTGTCTTCTTATATGACGGGTGAGTCACCAAATACTGCGGGCGCTTGCTCACCAGCAAAATATGTTCGCTGGCAAGAAACAACAAAAGGTTTAGATAGTCGTTTAAATGGTGTGCTAATAGACCGTTATCAACCCAATGAAAAAGCAGGATATCCAACATTGTGTAAAGGACGTTTTGAGGTTGATAATAATATTTATCATGCGCTTGAAGAGCCAACCAGTTTGAACACTTTAGCGCTTATTCCTGATCTCAGTAAAATGGGGATCGCTTCAGTTAAAATTGAAGGACGACAGCGAAGCCCTGCATATGTTGAACAGGTTACTAAAACATGGCGTAGTGCCATTGACCGATTTAAACAAAACCCAGACAATTTTGCCGTCGAAGGTGCGTGGATGAACACTTTAGCGAACCTTTCAGAAGGCACGCAGACGACACTTGGCGCTTACCATCGTAAATGGCAATAAGGTAAGCGCTAAATATTTGTTTATCCATGCTCGTAGCTTGCCATTATTTGCATAGGCATTAATGACGGCAGTTAAACGAACTTACTTTGCACGATAGCCTTATTTTAAACAGCATAATAAAAATTGGAAATACTATGAAATTTTCTCTTGGACCTAGTCAGTTTTTTTGGCCCAAAGCTGAAGTTGAAGCTTATTATCAACAAGCTAAAGATAGCGCAGCGGATATTATTTATTTAGGTGAAACAGTCTGCTCTAAACGCCGCCAGTTGCGTGCTAAAGATTGGATTGGCTTAGCAAAAGACTTGGCGTGTGATCTTGATAAAGAAATCGTTCTATCAACCATGACCCTACTTGAGTCACCTGCTGAAATCCAAACCATGCGAAAACTTTGTGATAATGGCGACCTGCTTATTGAAGCGAATGACCTTAGCGCTGTACAAATTATGCATCAGTTGAAAATGCCATTTGTTGTGGGTCCAGCAATCAATTGTTATAACTTATCAACATTGAAAGTCTTAATTAAGCAAGGGATGAGTCGTTGGGTTATGCCTGTTGAGTTATCAGGTGATTGGCTAAAAACATTATTACTACAGGCAGAGGAAGATAATGTTCGTTCACAATTTGAGTGTGAAGTCTTTGCTTGGGGTTATATGCCATTGGCTTATTCTGCTCGTTGTTTTACCGCTCGTTCTGAAGACAAAGCTAAAGACAATTGCGAGCTCTGTTGTATTAAATACCCATTAGGCAGGAAAATGAACAGTCGTGAAGGTGAACGTGTTTTTGTACTAAATGGCATACAAACAATGTCGGGCTATCAATATAACTTAATAAATGAAGTACCGAATATGGCGGAAATAGGCGTCGATATTGTCCGTATAAGTGCAGACAGTGTGAACGCCTTTACTAAAATATCTACCTTTAGAGAACAGCTTAATCAAGCTAAACATTATCCACTAAATGGTGTTGAAGAATGTAATGGTTACTGGCATAAAATTGCAGGCATGTCGTTAGCATGATATCTGATCTTATGCTGTAAATCGTAACTTTCAATACTGATAAAAAAGGGTAAGTGTTTAATGAGTTGAGCTCACTTTTTAAGCTTATAATAAAGCAATATTGATTTATTAACCTGACAAGTGCTTTTTAAAATCAGTTAAATTGATTTCGCTTACTGGCTTTTTATTTTTCTTTGTTGATTCTTACTGGCTATGAAGGATAATAGCGATACTTATAATGACTAAACACTGACCTAATTAACCATGCGTATTGATAAATTTATATGTAAGAGCACTGAACTGACCCGAAGTGAAGCGAAGAAACTGCTAAAAATGGGGGATGTTCTAGTTAATGGTGAGGTGATTAAGAACGCAGCAACACAAGTGCATGAAAATAACAGCGTTACTGTTAACGGTGAAGCGCTCACGGCGCGCACCTCTCGTTATATCATGATGCATAAACCCTTAGATACTATTTGCAGTAATATCGATGAAGTTTATCCGTCTTTACTCAATTATATTGAAGTGGATAAAGTGTTTGATCTTCACATTGCTGGACGTTTAGATGCAGATACCACAGGTTTAGTATTAGTTACCGATGATGGCCGTTGGTCGCATAATATTATTTCACCCAAAAAAAACTGCGCCAAGGTTTACCGCGTTAATTTACGTAATGCAATATTATCTGAAAAGTCAGCGGAGCTAATTGAGCGCTTTACAGCTGGCTTACAGTTACAAGGAGAAGATCAACTGACTCTGCCGGCTAAATTAGAAATACTCAATGAAAAAGAAGTATTACTGACCATCACCGAAGGTAAGTACCATCAAGTTAAGCGAATGTTTGCTGCTGTTGGCAATAAAGTGATTGGTTTACATCGCCAGCAAATCGGCGAAATTAACTTAGATGTTGAATTAGGCATGTGGCGCTACTTAACGGATGCCGAGGTAAATAGCTTTTAGTTGGCTACTTTGGTGTTGTGACCCTCACTGACTGTTATCTTTGTCTTTGCCTCGAGTAACAAAGCTATCTCAAATGAAGAAAAAGTCAGCCAAATAGCCATCACCGGAAATTTTACAGTATAAGAATGCAATAAGATATCTAGGCGTTTTTTGAGCGTTGTCCATATTAATTATCTATCAGGGCTGCAACTGATTTTTATATCTTTATGTAAAACAGTGGCTTATCTTGGCTTAATGTTTATTGGGACATAAAAAGCTGATTTAGCCACTACCACTAGTGATACAGAAACTCAGTAATCAATTGTTCTGATTAATAGTCAAGCTGATAAAGTTTTCATGGTGCTTCTCACCAAGTTAAGTGATGAAAATTTAATGCGCTTTTAAGTGGTCAGCAAGTAATGAATTAAACGTTTCCAGTGCAGTATATAATTCACTTATGCTCTCATTCAATGCCGTTATATTCTTTTCTTTTGATAGTATTTCTATCTTAGTGACTAAGTTTTGTACTTGAGATCCACCTAAGTTACCTGCTGCACCTTTAATTGAATGCAGGTTATAATTTATCTTTTGCCAATTTTCTGCCTTTATTGACTCTTGCAGTTCGAGTGTTTTTTCTTCGCTATCCTCTAGGTAACATTTTACCAATAATGTCATTTTTTTAGGGTTTCCACCCAGCCGTTTTAATAAAGAAGCTTTTTGCCAAGGGCTATCATGCTCACTTTTAGATTTTTCAATTGATTGACTACTTAAGGTGAGGTGGTCTGAATTTAAGGTATTAGTATCGAAACGCTCTTCTTTATCAGCCGTTACTCCAAGCCATAACTTTAATTTAGCTTTAACTTTATTTATTTCTATAGGTTTTGTTAAGTAGTCATCCATGCCTGCTATTAAACATTTCTCTTTATCTCCTTGCATTGCATTTGCTGTCATCGCAATGATAGGAATAACTTTATTCTTTTGGCCTGCATCTCCTTTGCGAATAAGTCGTGTTGCTTCATAGCCATCCATTTCTGGCATTTGGCAATCCATTATGACCAAAGAGTAAGGGTGGCTTTTTAATGACTCTTTTAAGCTTATCAGTGCTTCTAAGCCGTTTGCTACTGCGTCAGCTGTTAATCCTAATTCTTCTAAAACACCCAAAGCGACCATTTGGTTTATGCGATTGTCTTCAACAATTAATATTCTTATATTTTTGGCAGATGAAACGAATAATGGTTTTTTATCCTCTGTTGTTACTATTTTCATTGCATTAACATAATCATGAGTAACTAATGGTGACGCTTGCTTTAGTATTTCTCCGCCATGAGCAACTACAGATAAGGCTTTAAATAGATTTGATGTTGTTGTTGGCTTAGGGAAATAAGCACTAAAACCAATATCTGCAAAATGTTTTGCGTCACCTCTTTCACCCATAGAGGTCATCATCACGAGTTTCATTGCTTTAAATTCTTGTTGGTTTTTTAATTTTTTCGCTAAGGTTTCTCCTGACATATTAGGCATTTGCATATCAAGTATGGCAATATCAAAAAAGGGTGTGCCGGTATCTTCATATCGCTTTTTACATAGAGCCAATGCTGCATCACCGCTATCAGCTTCTTCAATATTTGCCCCCCACAGCTGTAACTGCGAGCGAAGGACATCGCGATTGGTTTTATTGTCATCAACAATTAAAATGTGCAATGCCGAAATATCTATTTCGGGTATAACTAGGGTCGAATTTTTACTTTTCTCAACTAATAAGCTAAATTCAAAACAACTACCTTCACCCATTTTATCAACTACATTAATATCGCCGTGCATTAAATTACAGAGTTTTTTCGTTATTGTTAACCCAAGCCCTGTGCCCCCATATTTACGTGTCGTCGATGAGTCTACTTGACTAAATGCTGAAAAAAGCACTTCTTTTTTATCTGCCGGAATGCCGATTCCTGTATCAGATATCCGACAATGTAATATTAATTCATCACCATAATTACTCTTTTTAGTGATGAGTTTTACAGTAATAACTATCTCTCCATGATTTGTGAACTTTATTGCATTGCCGACAAGATTCGTCAGTATTTGTCTAATTCTGCCCGGATCTGATTTGATCATCGATTCTTTTATACCCGTAAGATCTAGGATTATTTCTAAACCTTTATCTTGAGCAGGTAAGGCCATAGCTTCAGCAAAGTCACCTAATAAGTTTCTTAAATTAAAATCTAAGTATTCAAGTTCGAGTTTACCCGCATCAACTTTTGAAAAATCTAGAATGTCATTAATTAAAGTTAATAAGGAGTCAGCACTAGATTTTGCGATATTAACTCGGTGTTTTTGTTCATCATCAAGTTTACTATTAAGTAATAAACCTAGCATGCCTAATACACCGTTCATGGGGGTGCGTATTTCATGGCTCATATTTGCTAAAAACTCTGACTTTAATTTCGCGCCTTCTTCCGCTTTATTAAGTGCAGCAATTCTTTCTTGATATGAGTCATTAATATTTCGGCTAATAACCAATAAAAGTGCAATAACGAAAAGGCTGAGTAAAAGTGCAGTTACTGCGGATATGTAAGAATCATTTCGCTTTTCTACCAACAAATGGGTGAGCGTTTTTTGTATTTGTGCAGAGAGATGATTTTCAATACTTTGTAATATTAGGTTTTTATTTTTAAGCACCCCTAAGGTGTATAAAGGATCATTCTCCCATAAATGGTTTTGCAAATACTCTAATGCTTCATTGGCGGGGTCATCATTAATAATAACCAATTGGTCAATCTCTGATGCCGATTTTCCTTGCTGTCTATATTGAGAAATATCTGACAACGTTTGTTTATATTGATTCAATACAGCTGAAAAACTGTCAAGCTGATACAAGGCTTTACGATTATATTGTTTAAGCGTTCGTAACTTACTGATAAGTTGTTCTACATCACTATGAAGCGTTAAAAAAGCGATTCGATATTTTTCATCATCACGCAGTAGATAATTTTTAAATTGATGTATCAGTCCATTATAGCCTATAGAAGTTTTTAGTTGAGCGACAAGCTCCTCAGTATTCCGTTCGAGCAAAACATTTTGAAGTCGATTAGCTTCACTTATTGTTTTATTATCAAGTAATTGAATTACATGGCTTTCGTTGTCTTTAAATAGTGAAGAGACAAATATATTATTATACAGTCTTTCTTGACTATTTTGTTGGCGGATACTGAGCTTAAGTGGACGTATGTCAATGGTATTATCATTTGTTTCTTCATTTTCAAGGGTCACTGTTAAAATAGTACTATTGAGCAGGTTTAAAGATTTCAACTTCAATAAAATAAGGAAATTACTGTGCATCTTTGCAATATTTTTATTTCTTATTTGATCTGAAAATGATTGTAATTTTGATAAAAAATCATTTTTCCAATCAATATGAAAATCAATGATTTGCTGCCAAGATATATTGTTAGCATCAATCCCTTCTCTAAGAGTTATTAACGCTGACTTTAGCTCAGCAACATATTGTTGATTAAATTCGCCAACAACAATGTCTTCAGATGTCATGCTTTTCTTTATTGACAACAGCAATGTATCAACAGCGATACGGAGTACTTTCAAGTCATCTAGTGATCGAGTATTTGACGAAATTTTTGCTGATTTTTCATCAAGACTAATTAAAAAAAGCGCACTGAGTTCTAATTCTTTGTTGAGGGCATCAATGAGCTTAGCAATATTACTATCCAACGCTATTATGCTTTCAGTATTGTGTAAAATTGAAATATCTTGTTGTTTATTGTGAACAATATTTAGCATTAATGTAATAGCAATAATAAGAGGTAAGCCGGCAGAAATTATAAGCTTTTTACGAATGTTTGATTCGTCAGATGATACATCGATAATATGCTTTCTAATTAATAAATAAATAATCGGTGTAATCGATAGGCTCAGTAATATAGCGTTCAATAACGCTTCAGGTAAAAATGGAAATAAGGTTTGTATCCAAGGCAAGAACTGCATAATTAAAAATTGGGTAAAGCCAATGGCAACGAAGATAAGAATGAGAATAATTAAAATATGAGTTTGATTCTTATTCTTTGATAGGAGACTCAAGTGATATTACCGCGCCGTTAGTTAATGTCCTGAGAAGTATAGACACAATTTTAAGTCTTTCATAATAAACACTTAAAATATTTAATTTTTATGAATTTTTATTTTATATTAAACAATTCTGATGGGGTGTCATATAGCCTAGCATCAACAATTAACTGCAGCATCGTTATTTTACTTATTCACTATAAGACAAACAATTTACGTAAGGCCATATGGTCAGACAAGTCAGCTTAGCCAATTAACCACTTTACCCTGAAGCCTCTTCAAAAAATAGGAGCAACTAACTTAGATGTCGAGCTATAAAGGGGAAATGAAAAATAAGTATTAACGACTATCACCGAAGGTAAACACCATTAGCTTAAACAAATATTTGCCGGTGTTGCTAATAAAGGGTTTGGTTTAGTTCGTCAATTAACAGGTAAATTAATTGAGTATTGAAGTGGGCAAGTGGCGCTATTTAGCGAATGCTGAGGTAAATAGCTTTACTTGAATTATCAAGGTATTGTTTTCGAGTGTTGACAATATTAGGGGCTATTATCCTTGTTGATTAACAAGTCAGCATAAACCGCATAACTTGCATAACCCAACACAGGAAAGACAATAATTAATAGCGGTAGTGCTACCACTAAAGTTAAAGACGTTATCATGACTAAGGTTAGCGCCCATTTAAACATTAATTTTTTATGTTTAAATACGGTTTTAACACTGATACTTACCGCATCAACAAAATTTAACTGTTGGTGAATAATCAAGGGTATAGAAAACACACCGAGTAAAAAGCCAATCACTGCAGTTACCCAGCCGATTAAACCGCTGTAAAGTAAAAACCAAAGTAATGATTCTCTTAACGCTGGATCAGTAATGAAAGTGTGGTCTAAAGGTAAGGGCTCTATGCCAAAATACAGTCCGTAAATCACTAAAGCATCGGTTATCCAAATAAAATAACACAAGGATAGAATAAAGATTAAAAACCAAATGCCTTTATTTTTTTGTCCCTTAATCGCAATTAAGTCTTTAAATGTAGGTATTTTATTTTTTTCTAATAGACCTGCAACTTGCTGAAAACCAATAATAAGAATAGGAGCAACAATGAAAAAACCGGCGATAAAAGGAAAGATAACTAAATCGGCACCAATGCGTAATAATAACCAATAGAGTAGACCGGCGATAATGCCAAAAAAGCTGCTAAATACTATACTGATGGTTTTAGTTTTGATGAAACTTGACCAACCAAATGCTAACCATTTTTTTATTGATGGCGTGGCTTTATCCATAATACTGAGTCTTTACTTATTTATAACGATAACAGCATTTTACCTGAGCATATTTTTAAATGGCTTGCTGAAGAACATCTATTTGATTTGTATCAAAACCATGGCTGAAAATAATCGTCAGTTAGCCTAGCAGTACTATTTATATAAAAAATTAAACTTTTATTCTTAGTTGCCGATTAAATGTACAACAAGACAATTACTGATGAACGGACAAGTAAAGTGGATGTACTGACAGATTTATTGCCTGCGGCCAATCAAGTAAAAATCGCTCAATCAAAAAAAGATAAGCGCCAAGCTAATAAATATAATCGTCAAATGAACTCAGCAGCAAGTCTGCCCGATATAGCAGATGATGTTAAAAATGGAGTGGGAATAAAAAAAGTGCTTTGGACAGGACCTGAACGCCGCTCATCTGCTGATCGACGTCATTTAAAAAATAAACGCGGACGTTGGTTAGAGTCACGCGACAGAAATGATCGCCGAACGACTCAATATGCAATATCAGTGAAAATTTAATTGCGCTAAATTGTTTACTTCTTTTGTAACTGATTAAATTTTTCCATTTGCTCTGCTGTTGCTGGCAATTGATGTTTTTCTTTCCATTCGCTATAGGGCATACCATAAATTTGCTGACGAGCGGTCTCGATATCTACTTCAACACCTAACTTCTCAGCCTCAGCAACGGTCCATTTAGAAAAACAATTACGACAAAAACTCGCTAAATTCATTAACTCAATATTTTGTACATCTTTTCTACTGTCTAAGTGAGCCAGTAATCGACGAAAAACAGCAGCTTGTATTTCTATTTCTTTGTCCATATTAATCTCTTTATTTAGTTAAGTGGAGTTGACTGTTCAACTTCCTTAGTGGGTTTGTCATAAGGCAGAATACGAATAATCATACCTATATAAGGATGATCAAAATAGTGTATTTCTGTGCTTCTGACTCGTCTGTCTTGTTTAAAGTTTATCGTTTTTAAAATTGCCGATGGCTTTTGTTTATCACCAGGTAATAACTTTTGCGTTGCTTGTTCGGCTAACGACATATTCATTACATTAAGATCAGCGGTAATATGTAAATAAAAGTCAACTTCTACCTTGATAAAACCCTCTACTGTCCAATTTTGAGGAGGCTTTATTGGGGCTGCCTGCATTGTGTTAGTATTCAATATTACCGCTGTGTCGTTTATATCTTGCTCTATTTCAGCGAGTAAACTTTTTGTCTCAGTAGGTAAATTGGGTAGCTTTATCAGCAGCTCTTGTAAACGTTCTGCCATTATTTTTTCTTTTACTGTTTCATCTGACCCTTCTATTTGGGCCGAAGTATCTTTGTATAATACGCTATGCAGGGCCTCTTCTTGCCTTTGTGCTTGTTTGCGTTGCTGTTGAAATTGTTGCAATTCTTTTTGGTATTGTTCAGCAAAATTTTCACCGGCAATAACTTTCAGTGGCACAGCTAATTGTTTAGTTTTTGTCTTTTGACGCCAGCCAAAATGCAGTAATGGTTTGAAATTTCGACTGCGGGCTATTTCTTTAACAATATCGTCAAGTTGTAATGATTCTTTATTAAGTAAGTAGTCTTCATCACTATAGATATTTTCAATATTATTAATAGTAGGCGGTACTTGCTCAATATTAAAAGCGTTATAACTTTGATAAGCATAAGCATCGGTTGATTGATTAAAGTGCTGAAATTCCTCTACAGAAATAGTACAAACACCGTCGGTAAATGAGGCAGTTTCGTTGGCATAAGTTAAGGGCAAAGTTGAAAATTCAGCCGCTGCTTGCTCAAGTAACATTAAGCGTTGCGTTAATTCTTTTTCACTCATCACTTGTTTTGGTAATGGCATAGCTAAGCTGCTGTTGTCATACGCTTTTAATGAATTATTTATCGGCGCTGGGCTATCATCGATATTGTCTAAAGCCACTTGTCTATGTGTGCCATCGCTAAATTTTGATATTGATGGATCGGTTAACGACTCGTCTATCGTTTGGGCTGAAAGCGTTTGTAATTCAGCTAAGCTTTTAGCAACATAGTAAGGCTGTTCTTTTATGGCCGTTATAGCTTGCTCAAGGAGTGATTGAGCATAAGTAGGATTATCACAACGGGGTAATTGCTGTTTTAAGCTGGTGATATCAGGGTTAAGGTAGGGGCCTAACAAGTCAATAATATTTCGGTATTGGGGTAAAAGCGTATTATTTGGAAACTTCTCTTTTAATTGCGCTTTATCGCCCAGTTGACTAAACAGGATCACTTCCACTTCAAACCAGCGGTCGTCATTATCTTTATCAGCGGCACTGGTTTGTTGTGAAAATATTAAGGCTGCACAGAGCAGCGCTAAATGTTTTAAATTCATTAATCATCCAAAGAGTTATAACCTGCCTTGTTATTGTAAACTAAGGCATTGAGTCTACTCTGTTATCTTACGGTTATTTTTTTGTTTTTACTAAATCATTTAACATAGATGTCACTAAAATAAAGCGTGATTTACTGTCTTCAGTGGCAATTTTAAATTGGAGTTTATTAGCGCCAACTAATTTATAAACTTTTGGCTGTTGCTGAATAAGACCAATAATAAGCATAGGATCAACTTTTGTCTCATCGCTAAACTCAATAGAGCCACCTGCTGGACCTGCTTCGATACGAGAAACCCCTATTTTTTGGGCCTTTAAACGTAACTTCGCAATATGGACTAGATTTTTAGCAGCCTGCGGTAATAAGCCAAAACGGTCAATTAATTCTACTTGAATTTCGTCAAGTTCATTTTTATTGCCACAACTGGCGATACGTTTATAAATACTTAACCGTAAGCTGACATCAAAAATATAATCGTCTGGTAGTAACGCCGGTACCCGCAATTCAATTTCAGTTTGCTTAGCGGTCATATTTTCAAGCGAAAGCTGTTTGCCTTGCTTCAACGCTGAAACAGCTTGATCGAGCATTTCCATATAAAGGGTAAAGCCGATTTGGCTCATCGAACCACTTTGTCCCTCACCTAATAATTCACCTGCGCCACGAATTTCGAGATCGTGTGTGGCCAAGGTAAAACCAGCGCCTAAATCTTCAAGAGACGCAATAGCTTCAAGACGTTTCTTCGCATCTTTAGTAATACGTTTAACATGTGGTGTTAATAAATAAGCATAAGCTTGATGATGTGAACGACCCACTCGGCCTCGTAATTGATGGAGTTGCGCTAGACCTAAATGGTCGGCTCTGTCCATAATAATGGTATTAGCTGTTGGCACATCGATACCTGTTTCTATAATCGTTGTACAAACTAATACATTGTAACGTTGGTGATAAAAGTCGCCCATAATGCGTTCAAGTTCACGTTCGCGCATTTGCCCATGGGCGGTGGTTACTTTTGCTTCTGGCAGCAGTTTTTGAATATCTGCAGCGGTTTTATCGATAGTATCAACGTTGTTATGTAAAAAGTAAACCTGACCACCACGAAGGATTTCACGTAAAATAGATTCACGAATAAGGGCGTCGTCACGTTCGCGAACAAAGGTTTTTACCGCTAAGCGTTTTGCCGGCGGTGTGGCAATAATCGATAAGTCGCGCATGCCGCCCATCGCCATATTCAAGGTCCGAGGAATAGGGGTTGCGGTCAATGTTAAAATATCAACATTGCTGCGTAATTGTTTGATTTTTTCTTTTTGCTTTACACCAAATCTATGTTCTTCATCGACCACTAATAAACCTAGGTCTTTATATTTAATACTATTTTGCAATAACTTATGGGTGCCGATCAGAATGTCTATTTGGCCTGATTCAACATCGGCAATAACAACGTTTTGCTCTTTGGCTGTTTTAAAACGTGATAATACTTCTATAGCAACCGGTAAATTAGCAAAACGGTCGCGAAAGTTTTCATAATGTTGTTGGGCAAGCAAGGTTGTTGGCACTAAGATAGCCACTTGCTTGCCGTCGTTAACGGCAACAAAAGCGGCACGCATCGCAACTTCAGTTTTACCAAAACCGACATCTCCACAAACGAGTCTGTCCATGGCCTTATCACTGAGCATATCAGACACTACTGCTTTAATGGCTTGCTCTTGATCAAAGGTTTCTTCAAACGGGAAACTGTCTGAAAAAGCTTGATACTCAGCTTTGTCACGTTTGAATTGATAACCTTTATTACTGGCTCTGCTGGCGTATATATCGAGTAGTTCAGCCGCTACGTCACGCACTTTTTCAGCGGCCTTTTGTTTTGCTTTACTCCAAGTATCGTTACCTAATTTATGTAACGGTGCACTTTCTGCGTCGGCGCCCGAATAACGGCTAATTAAATGCAATGAGCCAACCGGTACATAAAGCTTTGATTCACCTGCGTAAATTAAAACTAGAAACTCAGTGGTTATGCCACTATTTTCAATGGTTTGTAAGCCCATGTAGCGACCAATACCATGCTCAAAATGGACAACAGGTTGTCCCATTGAAAGCTCGGCTAAGTTTTTAAAAATAGCATCCGCTTGAATAGTTTGTTGTTTGGTACGGCGGCGACTTTGTTTTATCCGCTCTCCTAAAAGTTCATCTTCGGTGATTAGGGCTATCGCGTTTTTCTTAGCGGTGCCTTTACTTTGAAAGATAAAACCACTGTTGAGGGTATTCACTGTGATGCCAAGTTTGTCCGGGCTTGCGACAAAGCTTTCAATATCGTCAAAATATTGTGGCTTGATATGGTTACGCTCTAATAACTCTAAAACGCTTTCTCGACGGCCTTGGCTTTCGGCAACAAATAAAATTTTATCTGGGGTTTCTTTGTCGCGAATAAAATTATTGATTAATTCAAAAGGCTGTTTCAGTTGATGATTAACCGTAACATCAGGTAAGGGACTGACATCAAAACGGATATGACCGGCTTTTGACTTTTCAATGTCGTCACTGTCAGTTTCTTGTAACGCGTTTATTACCGGCACTTTTTCTATTGAAATTCGGTCAAAAGGTTTTAAGGCACGATAAAACTCTTCACTATTTAAAAAGAGTTTCTTGGGGGGTAATAATGGCCGAGTCAGATCATAACGACGTTCTTCAAATCGGTAATCAATATCAAGCCAGTACTGTTCAATAGCCTTATCAATATCGCCACTGAGCATTATCCGTGTGTTTTCGCCTAAATAGTCACACAAAGTGCTCGTTTCTTCAAAGAACAAGGGGAGGTAATATTCAATACCTGCCGGCAAAATACCATCACTGACCTGATGATATATTGACTCTTTATGAATGGTGTTAGGAAATTCTTCTCGGTATTGACGACGAAATAAATTTATTGCTGCTTCGTCGGTCGGAAATTCGTGTGCGGGTAATAAATTTATTTCATCTATTTTATCACTTGAACGCTGGTTTTCAGGATCGAACAAGCGAATATCATCAATTTCATCATCAAAAAAATCTAAGCGAAACGGAGTTTTACAGCCCATAGGGAATATGTCGAGAATTGCACCACGTGCCGAGAATTCACCATGCTCCATCACTTGTTCTACGCAGCGATAACCACTGGCTTCAAGATTTTGTCGCATTTGATGTAAGTCTTTTTTATCACCTACTTTTACGATCAAACTATTCGTACGCAAATACTGCGTTGGCGCAAGGCGTTGTAATAATGTTGAAACCGGCACAATAATAATGCCACTTTTCATATTTGATAATTGGTAAAGCGTTGCTAGTCGCTGGGAAATAATATCTTGATGCGGTGAAAAGGTATCATAGGGCAATGTTTCCCAATCAGGAAATAAGCAAATAGGCAGTTGCCGCTTTTTATTTAAACTTTTTAATTCTTGCTCGAAACGCAATGCTGACTGGGTGTCATTGGTTAATAACAACATCGGAGCGTCGGCATTGAGGGCGCCATGGTATATAGCTAGCGTGTCACTACTACCTAGTAAATTAGTCCAATGCTTTTTATCAGCATGTTTGCCACGACGTTTAGTTAATACAGGTTCAAATAAGCTAGCAGTTTTACTCATGATTTCTCTATCAAATAATGATTGTTAATAAGGCGTCTAAAACAGCGCATTATCTTAACATGAGTTATGGTTAAATTTTAAGAACGAGTAAATACTTTTTTGTTTAAAAAACTATAGTGATATAATAAGGCCCAGCTTTACATTGGGTAGAGCCTGCTGTGTTTTTTGGAGAGTTTCGTGACCAATAATGATGTTTTACGTCGTTTAAGATATACCTTTAATTTTAATGATCAAAAGATGATCGACCTATTTAATTTAGCAAAGTTAACGGTAAGTCGTGAACAAATCAGTTATTGGTTGAAAAAAGAAGATGATCCACAAGTTGTTAACTGCACCGATGTTCAGCTAGCAACTTTTTTGAACGGTTTAATTATTGACAAACGTGGCGCCCGTGATGGTGAAACACCGCCAGCTGAAAAACGAATGAATAACAATCTTGTGCTCAACAAATTAAAAATAGCATTAGCGCTGCGCGCAGAAGATGTTCTCGATATGATGTCTACCTCAGGTATACGTATGACTAAACCTGAATTAAGTGCATTTTTTCGTAAGCCCGATCACAAACATTACCGCGAGTGTAAAGATCAGTTTTTGAGAAACTTTATTCAAGCCATTGATACCAAATATCATGTTAATCGTCCTGAAAAATTCACCCCAAAGCGTGAAGTTGAAACGGTAAAAAAACCTGAGTTACCAAAAAAAGACTATCAAACAGCTAAGCCTAAAGTGAGCAAAATATACATAAACCCCAATGCCACTAAAGCAACAGATAACGATGATAAACCTAAAAGAACAGTGTTAAAACTTAAGCCTTCAGATATTTATAAAAATTAGGTTTTAGGCGTGGTTATTTATATTCAGTAATTCTTGAGAATAAATTTTTCTTTGTTAATCATAAAAGTATAAATTCTACTCTAATTGAAAAGAGCTTTTACCTCGGTATAAGCTCTTTTTTATGTCTTATAAAAATAGAAAAGGTAAAGTTCCTTTTATCGTAATTACAATGCGATTTGTCGAACAGCTATTGCCAACACTATCATTTTTGATCAAGACTAGATAAAAGCATTTTAAATTCAGAACATTTACAGTTATTGCAATGTAACTATATATTCCTATAAAAAGAGATACTTATGACTTTCAAAAGTACATTACTGGTAGTGGCTATTTCTAGCTCATTACTTGCCGCTTGCACAGAACAAAAAGGTATTGATACACCACAAACAAGCTCAAAGGAAGCTGAGAAAAAAAGTGCGATTAAAGCACTGTCTGAATCAGAAAAAGCTAACCAAATATTTGATGCTATTTTTGATGAAGGTGTTGCACGAAGCCCGATGATGCAAACTTATTTAGGCATAAAAACAGATTATGATAAATGGGATGATATTTCAGAAGAAAACACGTTAAAAGAATTAGCGATTACTCATGAAAACCTCCAACGTGTTAAAGCCATCGATAGTCAAAAACTCGATGAGCAGACAATGATCAGCTATCACTTATTGGTACAAAAATTAGAAAATACAATTGCTGACCATAAGTGGCGTTTTCATAACTATCCTGTAAATCAAATGCGTGGCTTACACTCGAGTTTACCTGCATTTTTAATTAATCAGCATTCCATTAGCAATGTCAAAGAAGCACAAGATTATATTGCTCGAGTGCAGGGTGCTAAAGTACTTTTAGAACAATTAACGACACAACTAAAATTGCGTGAAGACTTAGGTATTATAGCCCCTAAGTTTGTTTTTCCTCACGTTATTCGTGACTCACAAAATATTCTTGCAGGTGCTCCATTTGAAGACGGAAAAGACAGTACGATTTTAGCTGACTTCACTAAAAAGGTGAATAAACTTGAGATCAATGCCGCTGAAAAAAGTACGCTGTTAGCAGAGGTTAATACCGCATTAATAACCAGCATAAAGCCTGGATATCAACAATTAGTCAGTTATTTAGAAACGCTAGAAAAAAAAGCAGACAATAGAGATGGCGCATGGAAATTTCCAGAAGGTGAAGCATTCTTTAATAATGCATTACAACGCACCACCACAACAGATTTAACCGCTAACCAAATTCACCAAACTGGCTTAAGTGAGGTGGCTCGAATTCACGGTGAAATGCGCGTAATTATGGAAAAGGTTGGCTTTGAAGGCGAACTTGGTGAGTTTTTTGAATTCATGCGTAATGACAAACAATTTTATTACGCTGCTGATGACGCGGGTAAACAACGTTACTTAGATGAAGCTGTTGCTTTAATTGATGATATGGAAGGACGTTTAGACAGTTTATTTTTAACCAAACCTAAAGCTAAGCTAAAGGTTAAAGCGGTTGAAGCTTTTAGAGAACAATCTTCAGGTAAAGCTTTTTATCAACAGCCTGCACCTGATGGCTCTCGTCCAGGTGTTTATTATGCCAACCTTTACGATATGCAAGCGATGCCAACTTATCAAATGGCAGCGCTTGCGTATCACGAAGGGATCCCTGGTCATCATATGCAAATAGCGATAAAACAAGAGCTAACAAATATTCCAAAATTTCGTAAATTTGGTGGTTATACCGCACACACCGAAGGTTGGGGTTTGTACTCAGAAATGATCCCGAAGGAAATTGGTTTATACCAAGACCCTTATTCTGATTTTGGTCGTTTAGCTATGGAGTTATGGAGAGCTTGTCGTTTAGTGGTTGACACCGGTATCCATACACAGAAATGGACGCGAGCTCAAGGTATTGAATATTATGTCGCAAATACGCCAAATGCTAAGTCTGACGCTGTAAAAATGGTAGAGCGCCATGTTGTTATGCCGTCACAAGCAACCGCATATAAAATTGGCATGTTAAAAATTATTGAGCTACGTGAACACGCTAAAGTCGAACTTGCTGAGAAATTTGATATTCGTGAGTTTCATGATGTGGTACTTCGTAATGGTCCAGTACCCTTAAATGTTTTAGCGCAATTAGTTGATACCTATATAGCGAATAAAAAATAGCGAATAAAAAAGCTTAAGCTAAAGTCTTATTGCAGTAAAAAATCTTTACAAAAGAGAAGTGCCGTTCGGTACTTCTCTTTTTTATGGGGATTAGGTAAATATCTATTGATGATAATCAGACGTTAATTGATTTTTCTAGGAATAAGCCGATATTTATTTAATTCTTAAGCAACTTTTACCCTTAATGCGTAAAATTTATAATTTGCCGAGATAAGCGCTATTCCCTTTGATTAACAGTTGTTATAATGCCGAAAAATAACGTAGTTTAAATTCTTTTTAGAGGTTTTGTGGATGTCGGAAGCTGAAAAACGCCCAACAAATTTTATTCGTCAAATTATCGATGCGGATCTTGAAAGTGGTAAACATTCGAGTGTACAAACTCGTTTCCCACCTGAGCCCAATGGTTTTTTACATATTGGCCATGCGAAAGCAATTTGTTTAAATTTTGGCATTGCTCAAGATTACCTAGGCTTATGTAATTTACGTTTCGATGATACCAACCCTGAAAAAGAAGACATTGATTACGTTAACTCAATTCAAGAAGACGTAAAATGGTTAGGGTTTGATTGGGCGGGTAAGGTTCATTACTCCTCTGATTACTTTGATCAATTGCATGGTTTTGCTGTTGAATTAATTGAAAAAGGCTTGGCATACGTTTGTTTCTTAAATGCGGATGAAGCACGCGAACATCGTGGTTCGCTCAAAGCGCCAGGGAAAAATAGCCCGTATCGTGATACGAGTGTCGAAGATAACTTAGCACTTTTTGCCAAAATGAAAGACGGTAAATGTAAAGAAGGCGAATGTGTTCTTCGCGCTAAAATTGATATGACATCAAGCTTTATGTGTTTGCGTGACCCGATTCTTTATCGCGTTCGTTTTGCTCATCATCATCAAACAGCCGACAAATGGTGCATTTACCCGATGTACGATTTTACCCATTGTTTATCTGATGCTATTGAAGGTATTACCCATTCACTTTGTACATTAGAATTTCAAGATAACCGTCGTTTATATGACTGGGTACTTGAAAATGTATCGATTGATGTTGTACCACATCAATATGAATTTTCACGTTTAAACCTTGAATATACGGTGATGAGTAAACGTAAACTTCATACGTTAGTTGATGAAAAGCTTGTAAATGGTTGGGACGATCCGCGTATGCCAACGATTGCTGCTTTTCGTCGTCGCGGTTACACTCCGAGCTCATTACGTGAGTTTGCTAAACGTATTGGCGTTACTAAAATGGACAATACCGTTGAAATTGGAGTTTTAGAAGCTTGTATTCGTGAAGACCTCAATGACAATGCACCTCGTGCTATGGCGGTACTTGATCCGATTAAATTGGTAATAGAAAACTATCCAGCAGATCAAGTAGAAGAATTAACAGTAAAAAATCATCCAAGTGATGATGAACAAGGTACTCGCATTGTTCCTTTCGCCGCAGAACTTTATATTGAAGCGGAAGACTTTCGTGAAGAAGCTAATAAAAAATATAAACGTTTAGTACTTGATAAAGCTGTGCGTTTACGTGGAGCTTATGTTGTTACCGCCACACGTTGTGACAAAGACAGCGAAGGCAATGTTACGACCGTTTATTGTAATTATAATGCCGATACCTTAGGTAAAAACCCTGAAGATGGTACTAAACCAAAAGGTGTTATTCATTGGGTTGCTGCTCAGCAATCTATTGATGCAGAAATTCGTTTATACGACCGTTTATTTAATGTACCAAATCCTGCTGCTGCAGAAAATTTTCAGAGTGTGATGAATGAAGATTCGTTAATTACCATTAGTCACGCTAAAGTAGAGCCATCATTGGTCAATGCTAAACCTGAACAAGCCTTTCAATTTGAACGTCAAGGTTATTTTTGTCGTGATAATAAAGACTCACAAGGTGATAAGTTAGTATTTAACCGCACGGTAGGTTTACGCGATACTTGGGCTAAAATGGGTAACTAATTACCCTGCAATTACGTTTAAAACCTTTGTTTACTGGAATTTTACCGGTATATAAAGGTTTTTTTTTATCTAAATTTATACTTTAATTTTTCATCATATAGCTTGTTTTGAATGGTATCGTAATTCTTAATATATTTAGGTGTGTGATTTTAAAGTTTAGATAACAGACGAGCTATTTTTGAAAAACTAACGAAGTTAAAAAGTCCGCTAGTGATAAATAATGCAATAGCGTTATATTTATTATTTAAACGTGATAGTTAATAAGATTTTATTAGCAAGTTAACAAAACATAGTGATAAAAATAAAGCCAGCTGATGTTAATTCAGCTGGCTTTATTTAATTTTATAGATAATAAACAGGCGTTTATTATTAACGTGTCGCTGCTTTCATTTCTTGAACAAAACGTGTTAATGCCGCTAACATTGCTTGGTTATCATCAAGATTATTTTCAATGATTTTAACCACGGCAGAACCACTTATTGCGCCAGCGGCACCGGTTGCAAGTGCTGCTTTAACTTGTTCTGGGTTAGAAATACCAAATCCTATCACGCCCGGTGAGGCATTATTTGCTTTTAGCTTTTCAATTAAATGAATAGCAGGATTAGTAGCTTCTACCGATGCACTTTTAGGCGTATCCACACCCGTTACACCCGCACGACTTAATACGTAGGTGTAGCCGTAGCTATATTTTGCAACCTGCTTTAATGTTTCTTCGCTGCCGTTAGGCGGAGCAATAAATATTGGCGCAACACCATACTTTAGTGCAGCAGCACGGAACGGGGCACTTTCACGCAAAGGTAAGTCAGCAATTAACACTGAATCAACACCAGCAGCAGCCATATCTTTATAAAAATCATCAATACCACGAGCAAAAACTAAATTTCCATAAAGTAGTAAACCGATTGGGATTTCAGGCGCGTAAGCACGAACTTTTGCTAAAATAGTTAAGCAAACATCAGTGTCTACCCCAGCGTTGAGTGCACGCAATGCCGCCATTTGAATAGTAATACCATCAGCACTTGGGTCTGAAAATGGAATACCTAATTCTAATGCATCTGCGCCAGCATCGATTAAAGCTTTGATTATTTCAAATGACTGCTCAATACTTGGATCGCCTACGGTCACAAACGGAATAAAAGCGCCTTGATTCTTTTTTGCTAATTCAGCAAAAGTTTGCTGATAACGTGTGGTCATCTGCTTGTTTGACGTTGTGTCTAAGCTCATTTTGCTTCTCCTTGAATTTTTGCTTCATTTTCAGCTTGTAACACTGTTTGCACATGCGCTAAATCTTTGTCACCGCGCCCTGATAAATTAACAAGAAATACGGTTTCCTCAGTAACCGCTTCCGCCATTTTAATCGTGTGAGCAAGGGCATGTGATGGTTCAAGTGCTGGAATAATACCTTCATTCATTGCTAACAGTTTAAAAGCTGATAACGCTTCGTCGTCATTAATAGGCACATATTGAGCTCGACCCGTATCTTTTAAAAAGGCATGTTGCGGACCAACAGCTGGGTAGTCTAGACCGGCTGAAACCGAGTACGACTCCTCTATTTGTCCTGATTTATCTTGCATAATATAAGTGTAGTTACCGTGTAACATACCTTTTGTACCGGCAACTAAAGTTGCACCATGTTGGTTGGTATTAACACCTTTGCCACCTGCTTCCACACCAATTAATTTTACACTGCTCTCTTTAATAAAATCATGGAATATACCAATGGCGTTTGAACCACCACCCACACAAGCAATGACATAATCGGGTAAGCGACCTTCTTGTTTAAGGATTTGCTGTTTAGCTTCTTCGCCAATCATTTTTTGAAATTCACGAACGATAGTTGGAAACGGGTGAGGACCTGCGGCTGTGCCTAACAAGTAATGAGCGTTTTCATAGTTTGCAGACCAGTCACGCAAAGCTTCATTAACGGCATCTTTTAAGGTGCCGGAGCCTGCAGTAACAGGGATAACTTCTGCTCCCATTAATTTCATGCGAAATACATTGGGTTGTTGACGTTCACAGTCTAATGCGCCCATATAAACTCGACATTTTAAACCTAATAGTGAACAAGCGATAGCTGTAGCTACGCCGTGTTGCCCAGCACCTGTTTCGGCAATAATTTCTGTTTTACCCATACGTTTAGCGAGTAATGCTTGGCCAAGGACTTGATTGGTTTTATGCGCGCCACCGTGTAATAAGTCTTCGCGCTTTAAGTATATTTTAGCTAATGGATTTTTACATAAATTGCGGGTTAAGGTCAGGGGGGTCGGACGTCCCGCGTAATTTGTTAGTAGGTCATTAAACTCAGTTAAAAAGCTCTCGTCTTGTTGTGAGTCAATAAATGCTTGCTCTAACTGCTCAAGGGCAGGGACTAATAATTCACCAACAAACATGCCACCAAATTCGCCAAAATAGGCTGGTAAAGTTGCTTTTACTTGGGTTGTCTCTTGTTTAATTGTTTGATCTGTCATTTTCTTTATTCCTAATGCTTTATACGAGTTACATGAATTAAGTGAGTTATTTATAGCGTATAAATATTCACTTAATTTGTGTGTTCGGTCTTATTAATAGTGTCTAATGGCGGCGAAAACTTGTTGAAGTTTTTCGCGGCTTTTAACGCCTGGGCTTGTTTCAACGCCTGAGTTGAGATCCAAACCAAATAAATCTAGTGTTGTTTTCTGGCTAACCGCCTGCGCTATATTATCGATAGACAACCCGCCCGCTAGAAAACAATGACTTAAGTCTTGCCCAGAATCGGCTAACGCTCGCCAATTAAAGGTTTCACCACTGCCGGCATTTTTGCCGTCTAAGACATAAAACTGCGCATTACTTATTAACTCAGGTACTTCGTTTTCGACCGGCAAAGCTTTCCAACTTTGGCAGCCTTTTGGAAGTAATGGCTGCAATGAAGCGATATATTGTGAAGTTTCATTACCATGAAGTTGCACCGCAAATAAGTTTAGCTTGTGTGCAAGTTTCGCCACTTCTTCAATGGCATGATTAACAAACACGCCAACGTAACGTAAAGAGGGAACCTGCTCGACAATCATTTTTGCTTGTTGTTCGTTAACATACCTTGGCGACTTTTCAGCGAAAATTAAGCCACCAAATTGTGCGCCGGCATCAACAGCACTTTGGGCATAGTCAACTTGTGTTAAGCCGCAGACTTTATTATTGCCATAAATGAGTTTACGACAAGCTAAATCAATATCATCTTCTGCCATGATTGAACTACCCACTAAGAAGCCATCAACTGCTGGCGCTAACTCGCGAACTTGTTCGTTGGTATAAATACCCGATTCAGATATAACGATGCGATCAGCAGGCAGTGTCGGCGCATAGTCAAAGGTTCGAGCGATATCGGTGGATAAGTCGCGTAAATCTCGGTTGTTAATACCAATAAGTTTAGCGCCTAAATCAATGGCTCGATCGCGCTCTTCATCATTAGATATTTCAGTCAAGACCGCTAAGTTATATTGCTCTGCGATAGCAGATAAGTCTTTATATTCTTGGTCTGATAAAACGCTTAGCATCAATAAAATCGCATCAGCACCGTAATATCGCGCCAAATAAACTTGATAGGCATCAACAAAGAAATCTTTATTAAGTACTGGACAATTTACCGAGTCAGTCACTATTTTTAAATATTCAAAAGTGCCTTGAAAGTATTTTTCATCGGTTAAAACAGAAATAGCGGCAGCATATTTATCGTAAATCTGGCAAATAGCCTTAGGGTCAAAATTTTCGCGTATTAAACCTTTCGATGGCGAAGCCTTTTTACACTCTAAAATAAAGCCAGCATGCGCGTGACCTTTTTTTCTATCAAGTGCACCGTACATATCTTTTTGAGTGGGTACTAAAGTGTCAATAAATTCACTTAATGGAAAATCAATTTTACGTTGCGCTATTTCGATACGTTTATCAGCAACAATTTTTTCTAATACATTTGCCATGTTATGCCATTGCCTTTGAGTCTAAATTTGAGTTTGAAATCACGACCATATTTTCTAAAGTCGTTAATGCTTTACCTGAAGCTAATACTTCTCTTGCCATGTTAGCGGCTATTTTTAAATCAGTTGCTTTATCATGTAGGTACAATAATGCGGCACAATTAATAATGACGGCGGCATTATGAGCAGCCTTGCCATTACCACTAAGAATTGCGCGAATATACTCAGCATTTTCTTGTGGTGTACCGCCCTTAATATCTTCTAATGTGTAACTGGGTAAACCAAAATCAGCGGGAGAAATGGTTCGGCTTGTACACTGACCATTGGCTATCTCGCTAATTTGCGTTTCGCCGTGTAAGGCAATTTCATCTAAGCCGCTACCGTGAACGACCCAGCCACGTTTAACCCCAGTTAACAGTAAACTTTTTGCCATTACATCGATAAGCGCTGGTGTATAAACACCGAGTAACATAGTGCTCGGTGAAGCAGGATTTACTAATGGCCCTAATATATTAAATAAAGTGCGCACACCCATAGATTTTCTAACCGGAGCTGCATGTTTAAAACCCGGGTGATAAGCCGGAGCATATAAGAAACATAAATTTGTTTGCGCTAAACACGCACTTGCTGTCGTTGGCGACATCATTAAATTGACGCCAAAGGCCTCCAATAAATCTGCGGAGCCAGACATGCTAGAAACACTTCGGTTACCGTGTTTCGCCATTTTTAAGCCACATGCCGCGGCTAAAATTGCCGCGGTAGTTGATATATTAATGGTATTCGCGCCATCGCCACCGGTACCTACACAGTCAGCAACGTTATGCTCTTGCTGTGGAAATGGTGTTGCTGAGCCTCTTACTGCTAGGGCAGCACCTGAAATTTCGTTAGCCGTTTCGCCTTTTATTTTTAAGGCAGTTAATACACTTGCTAACAGTACGGGATCAACTTCACCTTTGATCATATTTTTAAAAAAATCTTCAGCTTCAGTCTGACTAATATCATTTCCATCAACAAGTTGTTGTAAAATTTTACTCATAAGAACCTTCCGCTGCTTTGTGTGGTGAAGCCAGTAAATAATCAATAGTTTGCGCTAATAACGTGCCGCCATAAGTCGTTAGGATTGACTCTGGATGAAATTGAAATCCTAAGGCTACGTCCGTCTTATGCTCAATGGCCATTGGTAAACTGATTTGTTCAGATGTTATATATTCAGCAATAATATCAATGGTATTAGGGACTTCACTTGCTATCAGTGAATGATAGCGCGCCACAGGTAAGGGGTGATTTATCTGGTCAAAAACACCGGTTTGACGATGAGTAATACTCGACGCTTTACCATGGACAATTTCAGGTGCACGGATAACTTTACCGCCATAGTGTTCAACTAAGGCTTGATGGCCTAAACAAATGCCTAAGATTGGATATTTACCGGCACATTTGGCTATTAATGCCATTAAACAGCCGGCTTTATTGGGTTCTCCTGGGCCGGGCGATAATACGAGTAATACTCGATCGGTGGATTTTTGCATTTGTTCAAAGATAAAATCTGCCGATAGAGTGTTTCGATAAATGGTCGGTTCAAATCCTAAACATTGAAATTCATCGACCAAGTTGTAAGTAAAAGAATCGAGGTTGTCGAGCATGAAGATTCTAACATTGCCATTAATAGCGGGTTCTTGATGACTATGCATGATTACTCTCCTTGCACGGGGTGTTTAGGTTAGCGCTGTCGCTACTCGGTGCGGCGGTGATCTCAACAGTAAACCGTTCTGCATGTTGAATGGCATTAATGACCGCTTGTGCTTTTTGCTTGGTTTCATTGGCTTCTGACTGGGGATCTGAGTCGTAAACAACACCGGCACCCGCTTGAACATGCGCGATACCGTGTTTAACAAAAGCAGAGCGGATAACAATACAGGTATCCATTTCACCGTCACCGGTTAAATAGCCAACCGCGCCGCCATAACTCCCTCGACGTTTGCCTTCTACTTCTCGAATTAATTGTGTCGCTTTTACTTTGGGGGCTCCCGATAAAGTGCCCATATTCATACAAGCCTGATAAGCGTGCAGAGCATCAAGATCAAGCGCTAAGGTGCCACAAACTCTAGAGACCAAATGCATAACATGAGAGTAACGGTCAACTTTTAATAAGTCAGCAACATAGCGAGTACCTGCTTGACTAACGCGGGCAATATCGTTGCGGGCTAAATCAACCAGCATAGTGTGCTCGGCTAATTCTTTTTTATCTAATCGTAATTCAAGTTCAATACGACTGTCTAAATCAAGTGAAATTGAACCGTCTTTATTAAGTCCGCGCGGACGAGTTCCGGCAATGGGATAAATTTCTACTTGACGATTTTTATGTTGATATTTTAATGCAGATTCTGGAGAAGCACCAAAAATACAAAATTCGCTGTCTTTTAGGTAAAACATATAAGGGCTAGGGTTGCTTTGCTTTAACGCTTTGTAAGCATTTAAGGTATTTGAGCACTTTAGCGTAAAGGTACGAGAAGGTACCACTTGAAAAATATCACCGGCGCGAATATTTTCTTTTAACTGATTAACCGTGTCACAGAACTGTTGATCTGAGATGTCGCTACTAACTTCACTTTTTTCAATCGGCTTGTCATAAGGTCTTTCTTGAGCAATATATTGTTGGGCCAAAATATTTTTTATATCGGCTAACCGTTGACGAATTGTCACTAGATTATGATTGGCCGCTTCTCCTGAAAAAATATTACCAATAACTTCAGTTGATTGCGCTTCATGATCGATAACCACAACAGTTTCAGCCAAATAATAGACGAAGTCTGGGCAGGTATTATCACCTTGGCTTACTGTCGGTAATTGCTCGGTCATCGACATCATATCAAAGGCGAAGACTCCACCTAAAAATATCGCAAAAGGGTGATTGTTGCGATTTTTAAGCTTATTAAATAAGCGCAAACTTTGAAAAGGATTAATAGCGAGTAAGCGCGATTTTTCATCCAGTTGTTGAGTCAGTTCAGGGAAAATGGCGCTAAGTGTTTTATCTTTAACGCTTAACGTAGCGTGTTCAGCTAAATGCTGTTGCGCAAACTCAAGGGCCGATTGACCATTGTTTGTTAACGCTTCAAACGTAACAAGATTACCATGACAGGTTATTTTTAATGCCGCATCGGTAAGTAATAAGCTTTTTAATTGATGTTTTTTATCAATTTCAGCCGATTCTAATAATAAGTTATTGTCGCTGTTTTGGCTTAACTGGTGAAATATCGCCAGGGGATCGGTCTGATATTTAACGGTTTCTGATAGTGTGGTAACACTTCCAGTTTGCTTATCTATGGTAAGCGTATTCTGATGATTCATATTCTTTCCTAGCTTTTAACGTCTAATTTAAATTAATGGTCAACCTGCATAAATAGGCAATAGCCACCATATAAACCAACTTTTAACGCGCGTAATAATCATGTTTTTCTCGCCATAGTACTTTAGCTTTGAGCTAAAAAGTAAAAAGCCCACTCATTATGAAATAAGCAGGCTTTTTGAATTTTTACGTACAAGTAAACATCACAACCCACTTATGCAGATTTATGCCACCAACAATTCATCGAAATAGTTTGTTTTACTTGTATCATTATTGTCTTCATCTCAGTAAAATTGCCTTAGCAATTAATTCCCCTATAGAAGAACCGATTATGACTGTATTGTCAACCTCTGATTTAGCTGATTATTATAGCCTACGGGTCGATTTGCACAGTCATACCAAATGTTCTGATGGAACACTGACGCCGCAAGAGCTTGTTGAACGGGCGGTTAACTTCCAATTGAATGTTTTGGCTATCACCGATCACGATACGCTTAAAGGTTTATCTATAGCTAAAGATTATATTCTAGAAAAAAATCATCCATTAACCATTATCAATGGCATCGAAATATCAACCAGCTGGCATGGTTTTGAAATTCATATTGTTGGCTTAAACATCGATGAAAATAATGAACAATTACAAACGTTAATTGCCAGCCAGCAAGTAGCAAGAGAATTACGTGCCACCACCATGGGTGAAAAACTCACCAAATGTGGCTTCCCTGGCATCTACGAGCAAGCGAAAGAGCTTGCAGGGCAAGGCTCTATAACGCGGGCACACTTTGCTAAAATATTATTACAAGAAGGCCATGTTGATCATATGCAAAAAGCCTTTGATAAATACATTGGCAAAGGCCAACGCGCGTTTGTAAAGCCAAACTGGTGTTCTATTGAAGAAGCGATTGCCGCTATTCATCACGCCGGTGGTAATGCGGTGATTGCCCATCCGGTTAGATATGACTTATCAACCAAATGGTTACGCCGCTTAGTGGTGCAGTTTAAAGCGGCAAAAGGTGATGGTTTAGAAATAGTATTACCGCAAATGGCTAACGAACAACGAAAATTAATGCTAAGCTTTTGTTTAGAATATGATTTACATGCATCTATGGGCTCAGACTTTCATTATCCAACACGATGGAGTGATTTAGGTCGTAATTTACGTATGCCCGATCAGGTGAAACCCATTTGGGATCTTTGGCCTAACGCCGTTAAGTGAGTTACTAATTGAGCAACATAGGTATACCCGAGCTAGTCGTAAGTGAGTAGTAAGCTTAACAACTGTATTAACACCTAAAGTAACACCGAAATTAACATCAACATCTTAGTGGAGAAAATTTATGAGTCAGTTTTTTTATGTACACCCAGATAATCCGCAAGGTCGTTTGATGAAGCAAGCGGCGGCTATTATTCAACAAGGTGGTGTTATCGTTTACCCTACTGATTCAGGCTATGCTTTAGGTTGTCATATCGGCGACAAAAAAGCGCTTGAACGTATTTGTAATATCCGAAATATCGATAAAGATCATAATTTCACCTTAGTGTGCCGTGATTTATCTGAATTATCTGAGTATACCCGTGTTGATAACAGCGCCTATCGGTTATTAAAAAGTAATACCCCAGGTCCTTATACCTTTATCTTTAAAGGGTCAAAAGAAGTACCTAAACGGTTATTAAATCCGAAAAGAAAAACCATAGGTATTCGGGTGCCTGATAATGCCATAGTGCAAGCCTTACTGGCTGAGCTGCAAGAGCCTATTATGTCGACAACGCTAATTATGCCGGGTGAAGAACGAGCAGAGTATGACCCTGAGCACATTCGCGATATTTTAGAGCACCAAGTTGATTTAATCATTAATGGTGGGCACTTGGGTGAGCACCCAACCACCGTCATTGATTTTTCTGATGATGAAGTGAAAGTTATTCGAGTCGGTGAAGGCGACCCAAGCCCCTTTGAATAACTACAACTTATTATGGATTAATAACGAGTGAGTCAGCCCGCTAATTCAAAAGAAAAAACTATGCCACGAGAGATGGTTCAGCAAGTATTACCGCTGGCATTGATCCGTGGTGAAGTGGTGGTTAATAAGCCAAAAGATTTATTTATTCCGCCTGATGCCTTAGAGGTTATTTTAGAGTCATTTGAAGGACCACTTGATTTATTGCTTTACCTTATTCGTAAGCAAAAATTTGATATTTTAGATATGCCTATTGCGCCCATTACCACACAATATATGCAATACATTGAGTTGATGAAAGAAATTAAAATGGAATTAGCGGCCGAATACCTAGTCATGGCTGCCATTTTAATGGAAATAAAGTCACGTTTATTATTACCAAAACAAGCGGTAGCTGATGAGGATGAAGACCCACGTGCCGAATTAGTACGTCGTTTACAAGAATATGAGGTGATCAAAAGTGCTGCACAACAACTTGATCAAATTCCTCGTCTTGAACGTGATTTTTTTCAAGGGAATGTTGAATTATCTGAAGATTTTCAAGCCGCCGTTTTTCAGGCTGATGTCGATTTAAGTGAACTTGTTAGTGCTTTACAAGGAGTACTTAAACGTACCAAAGCACTCGAACATCACCATATAGAAAAAGAATCTTTATCAACCAGAGAGCGGATGTCATCAATATTAGCGCAGTTAAAGTGTGCTGCCGAAAATAGCTCAGCTTTTGTTGAATTTAGCGCTTTGTTTACAGTCGTTGAGGGCAGACAAGGTGTTGTGGTAACTTTTTTAGCTATTTTAGAGTTGATCAAAGAAAGTTTGATAGAATGTGTACAAACTACCATTTTTGGTCAATTAAGAGTGCGTTTACCAGTATGACAACTGTTGAAAAAATAAAAATAGCTAAACTTATTGAAGCGGCTTTTTTTGTTAGTGATGGACCTTTGAGTGTTAAGCAAATAAAAACAGAGTTATTAGTTAATTATCAGCTAAATCACCAGCAAATTCGTGATGTCATTGGTGAATTGGTGATAAAATATAAAAATTCAGGGGTTAACTTGGTGCAGGTTGCTTCAGGTTACCGATTTGAAACGATTAGTGAGCTTAATGAAGACTTAGCTATTTTTGTTGCTAAGCTCACCAAAGAAAAAACGCCTAAGTATTCGCGAGCACTTTTAGAAACGCTTGCCCTTATTGCTTATAAACAGCCAATAACCCGCGGCGAAATTGAAGAGATTCGCGGAGTAGCGGTAAGTAGTTATATAATGAAAACATTATTAGAAAGAAACTGGGTGAAAGTGGTTGGTAATAAAGAAGTGCCTGGGCGGCCATCGTTATATGCGACCACAAAAGCATTTTTAGATTATTTTTCATTAACTTCATTAAGCCAGTTACCCGAATTATTGCCTATGGCTGATTTAGGCGCTATAGATAAACCTTTGCAAGCATTGGTTTAGTTATAGCAACAGCACCCGTATTAATAAAAATATACAAACACTATTTATTTTAGAGACAGCAACGTAGCGGAAAACACCGTGAAGTTACTGACGTAAAGAGAGTTAAAGCCATGTCTGAAAAATTACAAAAAGTCCTTGCCCGTGCCGGTAAAGGTTCACGCCGTGAAATGGAAACCTTCATTAGTGCTGGTCGTATCAGTGTTGATGGAAAAACCGCTTTTTTAGGGGATCGCATCGAAGGAAGTGAGCAAATTCGTCTTGATGGTCACATCGTTAAGTTAAAACCTAAAGAAGACGATTTATGTCGTGTCATTATGTACAACAAGCCCGAAGGCGAAATGTGTACCCGTAAAGATCCTGAAGGCCGTCCAACGGTTTTTGATCGTTTACCGCCACTAGAGAATAGTCGCTGGGTTGCTGTTGGTCGATTAGATATTAACACCTCGGGTATGCTGTTATTTACCACAGATGGTGAGCTTGCTAATCGTTTAATGCATCCTTCACAAAAAGTTGAACGTGAATATGCAGTGCGTGTCTTTGGCGAAGTCAATGAAGCCATGCTGCAAACATTGCGTGCGGGTGTTAAATTGGAAGATGGACCGGCGAAGTTTCAAAAGATCACTTACAAAGGTGGTGAAGGCCGTAATCATTGGTTTCATGTGGTACTTTCTGAAGGGCGTAACCGTGAAGTTCGCCGTTTATGGGAAAGCCAAGAAGTTCAAGTCAGCCGTCTAATTCGTGTGCGCTATGGCGATATGGAAATGAAACGACAATTACCTAATGGTGGTTGGACTGAGTTAGCTTTACCTGAAGTCAATTACTACCGTAAATTAGTGGGTTTGCCTGTTGAAACACAAAGCAAAGTAAAAGTGGACGAAAAAGTGATGGATAATGCCAAAAGCCGTCGTATTCGCCGCTCAGTGAAAAAACATCAACAAAGAAGTCAACAAGCAACGCGTCGTCGCCGTTAGTCTTTTGTTGATATTGTTGCATAAGCTGTCATTAATTTTTTAAGGGATAAACTTGAATAAAACTTACGTAGAAGATCATGCCTCATTGGTTGTACTTTGTCAGAAACTTGCGCAAGCAGACTTTTTGGCAATAGATACCGAATTTGTTCGTACTCGTACCTTGTATCCTAAATTAGGTCTTATTCAAGTGAACGACGGGGAAAATTTAGCGTTAATTGACCCCGTTGCGATAGATGATTTATCACCCTTTTGGCAGCTACTAACCGATGAAAAAATTTGCAAGGTACTGCATGCTTGCTCAGAAGACTTAGAAGTTTTTCTGACTGCGGCAAATTGTCGTCCGGTTAACTTAATTGACAGTCAAATAATGATGTCGTTTCTTGGTCATGGTTTATCAATGGGCTATGCCGCAATGGTCAACCATTATCTTGATATAGAAGTTGATAAGTCAGAGTCTAGAACCGATTGGATGAAGCGTCCTTTAAGTGCTAAACAGCTTGATTATGCGCAAGCAGACGTCGAGTATCTATTTCAACTTTACCCGCGTATTCGTGATGAACTTGAGCAAAAAGGCTGGCTCGATGCTGCGCAGGAAGAAAGTGATTTACTGATAGAGAAAAAATTTACGCCTATCGATGAAAGTAAATTATATCGTAATATCAAGTTAAGCTGGAAACTCAGCGCTAAGCAACTGTACATCTTGCAACACTTAGCCAGTTGGCGTTTTCAGCAAGCGAAGAGTCGTGATATGCCGATAGGCTTCATTGCCAAAGATCACACCTTGTTTGCTTTAGCGGTTCATAACCCTGATAACGTTGCGGTTATGGCCAACCTTGAAGGCGTCGAAATGCTTGATGTTCGCCACAAGGGCAAAACAATGTTGATGGTTTTAAAAAAGGCTGAGCAAGAAGATTGTGGTCAATACCCAGAGAAAATTTTTCGTCTTGATGAATATCCGGGTTATAAACAAATCTTTAAGAAAGTGAAAAACTTTGTCGCTGAACAAGCGCTAAACGCTGAACTTACCCCTGAAAATTTAGCCTCGAAAAAACAAATTAATCAATTTTTGTCATGGCATTTTAAATTACATAATGCGCCCGAGTATAGTGAATCGATTGATATATTGTCGGGCTGGCGTAAAACCTTGTTCGGTGAGCAATTAAATTTATTCGCTAAAAATGATTTTAAATAAACTGTCTATTAGGCATTTTAAAACACTACAACTAAAAACATAGGTCTACTTTATGCTGTGTACCATTTATAAAAGTACTAAAAAAGCGCAAACATATCTTTTTGTTAAACAACGTAATGATTTCTCATCAGTACCGGCACCTTTGATGTCGATTTTTGGTACGCCAACACTTGTTACTGTGATGAATTTAGCAAAAAAAGAAAAGCTGGCACTAGCAGACATTGAAAAAGTAAAAGCAAATTTAAATGAGCAAGGGTTTTACTTACAGCTTCCACCACCCGTAGAAAACTTACTTGACCAACATAAAACGGAAATGAAAATAAAAAATAACAATGATGATTAAGGAGTGTTACATGTCGTTTTGCTTTGATATTAAAAAATATAGTGTGCTAATGAGTTGTAGTATTTTGCTTTGTTTAACTAGCTCTGCTCAAGCGGCAAAAAAAAATCTAAGCGCAGCGGGTTTTGAGATATATGTTGCCACACTCAAAGTAGAAGCGCTGGACAAGGGCTATGACACGGCACTTGTTAATAACGCCTTTTCACAGGTCAAATTTCACCAGCGTGCGGTAAAAGCCGATCGTTCTCAGCCAGAAACTGTTGAAACTTTAGATACTTATTTACCAAAACGTGTTCCTGACTGGAAAGTTAATAAAGCGCGTGCACTGTATAAAGAACATTTACCCTTGTTAACAAAAATTGGTAAAGAATATAACGTTCAACCCCGTTTTATCGTGGCGTTATGGGGGTTAGAAACAAACTTCGGTAAAATCATGGGTAATTATAATGTTATTTCGGCATTAACCACGCTTGCGTATGAAGGCCGCCGTGAAGTGTTTTTTAAGAAACAACTTTGGGCTGCGTTAACTATTGTTCAACAGGGACATATCAGTGTTAAACAGATGAAAGGCTCTTGGGCGGGTGCTATGGGGCAAAATCAGTTTATGCCAACCTCGTTTGTTGCTTTTGCGGTCGACGGAGATGGCGATGGCAAGAAAGATATCTGGGGCAATTTAGACGATGTGTTTTCGTCTATGGCTAACTATCTTAAAAAAGAAGGTTGGAGCGACGAATTAACTTGGGGTAGACAGGTTAAATTACCAGCAGATTTCGATAAGTCGTTGGCTATCCCTAAAAATACGGGTAGTCGAGCAAACTGGTTAAAAGCTTGGGAAAAAACAGAAAAAACCTTAGCACAGTGGCAAGCTTTAGGTGTTAGGCGTGCCGATGGTACTCACTTACCTAAAGTCGACATTAAGGCTGCACTAGTATTTCCTGATGACGAGAATGGCCGTGTTTATTTAGCTTATAATAATTATAAGAGTCTAATGCATTGGAATCTATCTTATTATTTTGTTAGCTCGGTCGGTCATTTATCAGACAGAATAAAATTTCCACCTATTCAGTAAAATTCATTCGATTCACCAGAGAAAATAAAAGAGAAGATATTTATGAGCGAACAAGCTCCTTTTTGGCAAACCAAAAAATTAGAAGAAATGAGTCGACCTGAGTGGGAGTCTCTTTGCGATGGTTGTGCTAAATGCTGTCTAAACAAGTTTATTGATGATGATGAAACAACCCAGGAAACTGAGTTACTGCCAACCACTTATATCAACGAAGGTGAGCAGATTCATTACACCAATATTGCTTGCCATTTACTGAATGAAAAAAGTTGTCAATGTTCAAAATACGAACAACGTACCACTTTAGTGCCTGATTGTGTGCGCTTAACACAAGAAAATTTAGACGGTGTTTTTTTTATGCCGCCTAGTTGTACCTATCGTCGTCTAAAAGAGGGACGTGGCATGCCTTTGTGGCATCCACTGCTTAATAACGGCAAAAAGACAGCCATGCATAAAGCGGGGATGTCGGTTCGAGGAAAAATAGTTAAAGATGACGATGTAGCGATAGAATATTTTGAAGATTTCATTGTTTCATGGCCGCTAAATGATATCGATTAATTTTATGCTTTGCTTTCCTCTATCTAAAAGGTAAGTGCAAAGAGTGATAGCAACAAGGGTTGACGGCTAACGCTCAATTGAGTCGTGACTCGTTGCCCATGGTTCCAACGCTAATTCTAATTCTAATAAAGTGAAATATAGATGATCATTGATGGTAAGCAGGCAGCTGCTGATTTACGAAAAACACTAACGCTTCAAGTCGCCCACCTTAAAAAAGATAAGGGAATTGTACCAGGCTTAACTGTGGTACTCGTTGGGGAAGATCCAGCAAGTGAAGTTTACGTGCGTAATAAAATAAAGCAGACACGTGATGTCGGCATGATTTCTAACGAAATTAAATTGCCTCATGACACTAGCCAAATACAATTATTAGCCGAGCTGCAACAGTTAAATAGTGATGATGCGGTGCACGGTATTTTAGTACAATTACCCTTGCCAAAGCACATTGATGAAAGCGTTATTATTGCGGCTATTGCTCCACATAAAGATGTTGATGGTTTTCATGCGATGAACTCGGGTCGCTTGTTAAATGGCGAGCCAGGCGCATTAGTGCCTTGTACGCCGCAAGGCTGCATTATATTGGCTAAACAACATTTAGGCGAAGACTTATCAGGATTGCATGCGGTTGTCATTGGTCGCTCTAATATCGTTGGTAAGCCTGTTGCTTTGTTACTTCTACAAGAAAATTGCACAGTAACCATTGCTCATTCCCGCACTAAAAACCTAGCAGGTATTTGTCATCAAGCCGATATTTTAATTGCGGCGGTTGGCCGAGCTAATTTTGTTCAAGCCAGTTGGGTAAAACCAGGCGCAACTGTTATTGATGTCGGTATTAACCATATAGAAGATGAGAACGGCAAAGCTAAACTCGTTGGTGATGTCGACTTTGCTAATGTTGCACCGGTTTGTGGTGCGATAACACCGGTACCGGGTGGCGTTGGCCCAATGACCATTGCCTGCTTATTGAAAAACACCCTTATAGCCGCAAGCACTAATGGTTAATTTTTTATAAAATAAGCGGCTTACAAGTGAAAGCTAATAAATTTTTTTTAGCTTTCTTTACTCTTAGAAATCTTCCTAGCAGTGGCTCAGGTAATTGTTGTTCAGATATTTTTTCAAAGCCATTTTGCAGATAAAAGTGATTTAGCGTTTCATCAGCAAAACAGAAAATTTCTTGGTGTTGATGTTGAGTGAAAGCAGAGGTTAATAGCTGTGAGGCTAACGTTTGTTGTCGAAAGGCCCGTTCAATAACCAATGCATGTAAAAACGATTGTTGGCTATTTTCTGACAGCGTTGAAATTATAACCGCGCCAATAATCTCTGATGAGCACTTAAGCAAGTAAGCGTTGTCTAAACCCATTAGGCCTGCGCTGTAACTTTGCTGTTTATAAAAACGCATCAGTGATTTTTTATCACTTTTAGTTGCGAGAGAAAAAGTCGTTTTCATTATCTGTCTTTTGATGATTGGCTGCTCATTATAAAACAAAAAACCAAGCAGGTTGCTTGGTTTTTAAACTTCAGTGTTCGTTATATCCTAAGCGCTTTTTCACCACGGGCAATACCGACACAGCCAGAACGCACCGATTCAATTATCTCTGTTTCATTGGCGAGTGTCGTGATAAAAGCATTAAGCTTTTCAGCATCGCCGGTTAATTGAATGGTATAAACTTGCTTACCAATATCGATAATTGAACCCCTGAAAATATCGGTAATACGCTTAACTTCAGTGCGTGATTTATCATTCATCGCCAAAACTTTGATCAGCAGTAGTTCACGTTCAACATGGCTACGCTCGGTTAAGTCGGTAATTTTGATGACATCAATGAGTTTATTAACTTGTTTGACGATCTGCTCTAGTACTCTATCGTCGCCTCGTGTTGCTATAGTAATACGCGACAAACTTGGATCTTCAGTGGGAGCCACTGTCAAACTTTCAATATTAAAGGCTCGTTGAGAAAATAAGCCAACAATACGTGATAAAGAGCCCGGTTCGTTTTCTAATAAAACAGCTAAAATTCTGCGCATTATGCTTTTACTCCTTTTTTTATCCACATATCATCAATTGCGCCCAATCTTATCTGCATTGGGTAAACATGTTCGTTTTCGTCAACTAATACATCTACAAAAACTAAACGATTTTTAATTGCAAAGGCTTCGGTTAGCTTATCTTCTAATTCATCTAAATGGTTTATCTGCATACCTACATGACCATATGATTCAGCAAGTTTTACAAAGTCAGGAAGCGACTCCATATAGGAAGATGAATGACGACCGCCATAAACCATATCCTGCCATTGGCGAACCATACCTAATGAGCGGTTGTTTAATGAAATAATTACCACAGGTAAGTTGTACTGTAGGCAAGTTGAAAGCTCTTGAATATTCATTTGAATAGAGCCATCACCCGTTATGCAAATAACATGACTTTCAGGGAAGGCTAATTTAACCCCCATAGCAGCAGGTAAGCCAAAGCCCATTGTGCCTAGACCACCAGAGTTTATCCATTGGCGAGGTTTAGCAAACGGGTAGTATTGTGCGGCAAACATCTGATGTTGACCGACATCAGAGCAAACATATGCTTCACCTTGGGTAATTTTATACATAGCTTCGATAACACGCTGAGGTTTTATTTGGTCTCCTTCTTGGACATAAGCTACGCGGTTAATGTCGCGCCAGTTATTAACTTCTTGCCACCACTGCATTCTTTCTTCTTTATTAGGCTCGAAGTCTGTTGCCGCTAATTCATCTAATAACTGTTGTAACACGACCTCAAGTTGGCCAACAACCGGGATATGAGCATTAATGGTTTTCGAAATAGAAGTCGGATCGATATCAACATGAATTATCTTGGCATCGGGACAAAATTTCTTAACATTATTTGTGACACGATCATCAAAGCGAGCACCAAGTGCAAGAATGACATCAGCATTTGCCATCGTTTTGTTGGCTTCAACTGAACCATGCATGCCTAACATACCAATATAGTTTTTATGAGTGCCTGAAATGCCACCTAAACCCATTAAGGTATTAGTAATTGGGGCATCTAATTTTTCAACAAGTTTTGTTAACAAGCCTGATGCATTGGCGATAATGACACCACCCCCCGAATAAACAACCAACTTTTTAGCCGTAGTCATTGCTTTAACGGCTTTTCTTATTTGTTTAGGGTGACCCTTAATGCTTGGATTGTATGAACGCATCTTAACATCAGTTTCAATATGAAATTCGCCCATGCTGGTTGGCATTAATAAGTCTTTGGGCAGCTCAATAACCACAGGTCCCGGTCTTCCAGTGCTGGCAATATAAAAAGCTTTAGCAATAATATTAGGGATATCTTCAACCACCCGGCAGTTAAAACTGTGCTTAACGATGGGACGAGAGCAGCCAACAATATCAGTTTCTTGGAAGGCATCATCGCCAATAAGTGTGGTCGGTACTTGTCCTGAAAGCACCACCATAGGAATTGAATCCATGTAAGCGGTCGCAATACCCGTTATACAGTTTGTTGCCCCAGGACCAGATGTGGCAAGTACGACACCTACCTCGCCGGTGGCCCGAGCAAACCCATCGGCCATATGGGTTGCCGCTTGTTCATGACGTACTAAGATATGCTCAACGTCTGTTTGTTGAAATAAGGCATCGTAAATATCTAAAACAGTACCACCGGGGTAGCCGAAAATGTACTTCACGTCGAGTGCCGCTAATGCTTTTACTACCATCTGTGCACCAGTGAATTGCTTCTTTGTCATGAGCTTGCCTTCTATAAAGTATGGTTAAACTAAGTTTCAACAATAAAAAAACCCTCGGTCTTGTGCAGAGCGAGGGTTTATTGTATTTGTTATTTAATAACTTTTCTTACACACAACACCAACTCCGCAATGGTTTAATGACCACGACGACAGAGAGGAGTGTAATGAGTAAAAATGTAACATTCATTGTAAATTGAATCCGAAGAAAAGTTATTTATGCCTCTATTTTTAAGATGTTTTGCTCTATCTGTCAATAAATTATTACGATTTAAATGAATATACTCATAACATTTTAATTCTATCTTAATGATTTAGGTATAAGTCCATGCTAGTGAGGTTGCTTTTTTATCATTACTAAGCGGTATTTGGTCTGCAACGATTTAATTTTATGAGTATCTGAATAAGCTAAATAAAGACTGAAACAAATGGGGCAGTAAGTTTTTATTTATTAATAAAGTACCAGAAACACTCTAAATAAAGTTGGAACCTGACTTCAACTGGCATAAGTGAACCTTAATCATCATTCGAAACACATCATGAAATGACAGTGTTAACGTCTTCTGCGTGCGCATTGAAGAAGTTAGCATTTGAAGTTTTGAGTATTTATCGAGGTCAACAGCACACCGTTAGTTGACCTAAGCATGTAGGTAGCTAACTTGATAATCATTGGCATAGCCGACGTTCCCCAAATTGGTTTTAGACTAATACTATGATTAAAAAATCAAAATACAGTTATAGAACGAGAACAATATATATGACTGCGGCAAGCTCATTACTGCCCCTCACTCTAGTGGTTGGTTACTAAGGATAATAAGATTAGTTCTAACTAATTTATCATCATGAAGGCTAGTTTTACTGACTATTACTATCCAGTTTCTTAGGTATTTACCTACACAACCTTATAAATTAAGCGGTCTTAGTTCACTTATTGCTTAAAGCTCACATAAATTCAAGAAGCCAAAAATAATATTATAAAATCAAGTGGTTGATGAGTTTTTTGTGTCAGGATATTTTACAGTATGATTACATATAAACTCCATCGAATCCCCATCACATTGAAATAAAATGACATTTAAAACTTGGCACATTTTTTGTATTTAGTTACAAAAGTTGATAAATATTTATTTTAACGATTACCTACCAAAACTAATGGAAAGGGATTAAAAAGGAACAACGAATGAAATTTAAATTATTAAAAATGACAATGGCCACTTTGCTTGCCGGACTTATGTCGATTGGTTCTGCAAATGCCTCCCTTATCACCTTTGAAATGTCAATTGTGGCTGACAATGACTTTGCAGTGTTTAGTGGAGACGGCACAAATATCAACAACATTTTGTATCAAAACAACGTTGGTTGGGGTGCCCAAATAGGAAATTTATCCACTCTCAGCTTTACTCTTGCTGCCGGTGATAACAAATTCTATGTTTTAGGGATGGGAGGTGGTGGTCAAGAGGACATTAGTGGTTTGGTTAACGGTGTGAATATGACATCCGTATCAGTTTCAATGAGCTCTAACCTCACATCATACCTTAGTGGTTACAACGCCTCAGCAGTAGCAGCAGGAGCATACAACGCTAGTCTAACGGATGTGCAAAATGCGTTCTCAAATGTGACATGGGCCGATGCAGCCTCAAATTTCAATACGACTCAAACCGTAATTAGAAGAGCTGGTTACGGTTCGGGATTCGCATTTTCTCACCTCAATGCACACTTATTTAGTTTCGATGCGGTTGACGTAGGTGTACAGGTTCCAGAGCCATCAACACTTGCTATTTTTGCGTTAGGAATTATTGGTTTAGCATCGCGTCGATTTAAAAAACAATCTTAACCATTTAAAATTGTTTATCCTAGAAAACATCAATTGTAATGATTGGTGTTTTTTTTGTATCTAGTTTATAGTTTTAGCCCAAAAACATTCTGTCGAATGACCGCCAAACAAAGCGGACTATTTATTGTGATAAATACGTGTCTAAATTAGGTCTGCTTTGTGGCATTAGTGAGCCTTAGATAATTAATTTACCGACCATTTTTATGTACTACTGCCAAGGTCTTTTTAGTGTAATTTACGTAAATGAACATAAAAAATTTTTCCTATATTTTCTAATGAATCTATTTTGCTGCTAAATTAATAACTGAATGATAAATTTGGTACGTTTATGTAACATAGGAATTTAGACGAGTTTATCTCAATTGAATTTTCAACCATTTGTTTTTTATCGGTTTACACTGTTTGGAGTATGTGCATAACGTGCCATTTTTGGGATCGAATAACACATAGCCTGTTACTTTTATTCATAAAAGACACTCAAAACAGATAAGCTTGCTGGCCACTTACTAAATCTATTATATAAAATGTTGTGTGTGAATTAATCAGCTCGATATGTCGACAGTTTAAATCGAAATGCATACTAATAAGGTGTTAGGTTACTAAGGAATATTTATTAAATGCCCTCACCAGTATTTTTGGTCTATGGGGCTCATTACTTATAATCTTTACTAAGCAAGAATAAGGCGTTTAAGTAGGGCAAAAAAGTTGGCTAGAGCCTGTAACAAAATCTGTTACAGGCTGGTAATAAATAGTTAAAATATAGTGCTTCGTTACTTAATACTAATATTAGTGTTAATTATTGACTTTAAAGCGACCGACTAAATTTGTTAAATCTTTAGATAAAACAAGTAAGTCATTCGATCCATCGGCCAATGTATCAGCAGTATTAACAATACCTTTTGCCGATTGATTAATGCCACTAATATCGTCATTGATCAAGTCCGATGAACTGCACTGTTGATCTGCGGCTTGAGTAATACGCGAGATATTTACCTTCATTTGTCCAACCAAAGTACTGATTTCGTTAAATGATTGGTTCGCTTGTTCAATTTTATTGATAGCCTGTTTCGATTGTTCGACATTCACGCCCATTTGTTGAGAAACAACACGTGTTTTATCCAGCAAGTTCATTAATACAGCATCAATTTCTTCGGTAGCGCCTCGCGAGCGTTGCGCTAATGTTCTCACTTCATCTGCGACCACAGCAAAGCCTCGCCCTTGCTCACCAGCTCTTGCCGCTTCAATAGCCGCATTAAGTGCTAACAGATTGGTTTGTTCAGCAATGCTTCTGATAACATCTAATATTTTAGTAATATTCTCACTTTCCAGTTCAAGTGACTTCATCGATTGAGATGATTCACTTAACGATTGATTTAACGAACTCACTTCACTTACCGTGACAGAAATTAACGAAATACCCTTTTTGGAGTACTCTTCAGTTTTCATAATAGTCGTTGAACTTTCTTGGCAGTCGTTTGATGTTTGATGTGCTATATCTGTCATCGTTGCGATAAGGTTATTCACATTATCTATTGATTGTTCTTGTTTATGGCTTACTGCTTTTACATCAGCGATTTGTATACCCGATTGATTAGCCACCACATTTAATGTTGATGCACAGGTTTTAATATCAACAACAAGCTGATGAATCGAGTCTAAGAATTGATTAAACCATTGAGCCAATTCACTGATTTCATCTTGACCAATAATCTCTAGTCGCTTAGTTAAATTTCCATCACCTTGTGCAATATCACGCAAACCTTCAGCCACACGGTTAATGGGTTGAACAATACGGTTGGCTAACCAAAATCCTATGGCAATAAATAATGTAACCATGATAAAGGCAATCACGGTAATGGTCTGACTCATATTATATGCAGGCGCTAAAATTTCATCGCTATGGATGACGCCAACAAAACGCCACTTTAGTTCTTTTGAATAATAACTGGCAACGTCAACATCTTCACCTAAATGCTCGGTAGAAAAATGATCTTGATTTGGACTTTTTTGTAATATGGAAAATAATGATGATGATGAAAGATCTTTAATATTTTTGAAGTTATTCTCGGGTGTTTTGGCATCAGCTAATACGGTTCCTGACTCATCAATAAGAATGAGATAGCCGCTTTCACCTAGTTTTGTATTACTTAATATATCCGTTAATGTTGAAAGGGTAACATCTAGACCTTGTACACCTATGATGTCGCCTTGCTTATTTTTGACCACTAATGCAGAAGTTACTACAGGTTTTCCTATGACATCTTGATATGCTTCAGTAATAATTGGAGCGTTTGGAGAGGCTAGCGCCTGTTTGTACCAAGGACGTTGTCTTGGATCATAACCTCCAAGCACTTCTAATGGATATTGAACAAAGCCACCTTCTTTGGTGCCTGTGTATACGTATAGTAAATCAGGGTGTGATGAACCAAAATCTTCATATAGCTTATATAAATTTAATTCTTCGACAGAATCATTTTTTGGCTCCATCATATGATCAGAGTCAATATAAGTATGAGTATTATCAGGAAGTTGGGTTGTCAATTTATTTTGAGCTAAAAATTTTACGTTAGCTTTGATTTGTTGGAAGAACAGCTGAAAGCCGTTGTCTACTTGCCTTAATTCATCCTGAGTGCGTTCCACAAAGCTTGTTGAAGATATAGAAATCGTCATTGATATACTGACAATTGCAATGGCAATAATTGGTAAAATAACCGTAGCAGCAAAGCTCAACGTTAGTTTAGAGCGAATATTCATAAAAATTCATTAAATAATCGTAAATGTAGCCATAATATAACTGAGAATCATACTGAGACCAAGCCCAAATGAGTCAGAGCGAAAGTACTGGCTAAACGACAAAACTGTGACCGATCTTACTTGCCCATTTCAGTATTTTAAAAATCCAAAAATTTTCAAAAAAGCCTCAACAAACTTCACGGAAAATTCTCTCGCCATCTATGACTATTCGTTGTGTTTTATTAGTAAAAGTTTATCAGTGAAGAATAGCCACTTTGCTTTGTCTATAGGTGTTTTGGATTATATTGCCCATTATTTTAAGGATTTATTTATTATATTTACCAATTATTTACATAAATAGCAGGAAATATTCTATATATTTATTACACTTAGGGTTAACTATAACAATAATACGAATTAATAATGTCAAACTTTCTCTTTAAAGAAGAATCTGCAGGCGAGTCCTTAACGTCAAAACCAAAGAAGCACAAGGTCTGGCGGATACTTGTCATTGATGATGATGAATCTGTGCATCAAGTCACTCGACTGGTTTTAGCGGATGCTACTATTGAACACAGAAGCTTGGAAATTGTTTCGGCTTATTCTTCTATTGAAGCTCGTGAGATATTATTAAAAGATGATACCTTTTGCATGGCCTTTGTTGATGTTGTTATGGAAACTGATCATGCAGGTTTGGAGCTTGTTGAATGGATCCGTAATACCTTAAAAAACCAAGCAATACGTCTTATTCTAAGAACGGGTCAGGCAGGATCAGCTCCTGAAGCTAAAGTGATTAAAGAATTTGATATTAATGACTATAAAGAAAAAACTGATTTTACTGCCGGTAAAATGACTACAACTGTCTACGCAAGTATTCGCGCTTACCGTGACATAATGACGATACAGCGTAGTTTAGATGCTTTTAAACAGTTAATAAAAGCCACTCATGATCTTTTGAAAATTAATCAATTTAAGCCTTTTGGCTCTGCTGCTTTAGAACATTTATTGACTTTAATGGATGTTGACAGCTCTGCGCTTTATATTGCCCGAAGCCAATTAGAATATGATGAAACTAGCTCAAATCTGATTATTGCCTGTACCGGTAAGTATGTGAGTGAGTCAGATAGTCTTGAAGCGTCAGATATTTCTAGTGATGTTAAACATTTAATCCAGAAAGCGTTCGAAAATAAAAAGCATTATTTCACCGATGAAATATTTGTTGGATATTATGAAACATCAGGCAATTCAGTCTCAGTACTTTATATTGAATTCGAAGATGACGCAGAGCATTTTAAAGCCAGTTTAGCCGAGTTGTTTGCCACTAATGTTGCCCTTATTCTTGATAGTTTATCCAAACAACATGAGCTAGAAAAAACTCAGAAAGAACTGCTTTATATCGTTGGAGAAGCCATTGAAACGCGTAGTAAAGATACTGGGGCTCACGTTCATCGAGTTGCACTTATTTGTGAACTGTTAGCGAAAAAATTACAACTAAGTGAGGCATTTATTAATGCTATTCGCTTAGCTGCACCATTACATGATATTGGTAAGGTGGTTATTCCCGTTAATTTACTCCATAAACCGGGCAAGCTTGATAACAACGAATGGGAAATTATGAAAACTCATGCCGACGCAGGGTTTCAATTGTTGTCAAAATCTAAAACGAGTGTTTCAAAGCTAGGTGCAAGGTTAGCACATTACCATCATGAAAATTGGGATGGCAGTGGTTACCCCGATGGCTTAAGTGGTGAAGAAATTCCGCTTGAAGCACGTATTATGGCTATTGCCGATGTTTTCGATACCTTGGGCTCTGAGAGTTGTTATAAAGAGAAATGGTCTGATACCGAGATAAAAGCTTTCTTAATTGAACAAAGCGGCAAAAAGTTTGAAGCAAAAATGATTGATGTTTTTATAGAGAACTATGATGAGTTTTGCCAAATTAGAGTGTTAAATCCAGGTGAATTTCCATTATAAAACTGTATAAGCAACCGAGGTTATTCTTGTCAATTAGGGAAAGAGTAGAACATTTTTATCAATGTTCTACTTTCAGGTTAACATAAACTTAATTTTGGCTTATCTTATCGACCGTGGCTGAACAAGCTTCAAGGAATATATCCATAAAATATTCAACTTCAGGCATTTCTTTTTTTAACCCGTCTAGTTTTATTTCTAAGCGCTCTTTAACGTGTAAAAACTCAGGGTTGTGGTGATTGAGCTCATCGAGTGCTTTGATATAAGCGACTAAAATGTCCGCCGCTTTTACTATTGCTTTATAATGGACTTCAACGTTATCTTGAACAATAATATCCGAAAAAAGTTCCTGAAATTCTTCCGGTAAAGACGCTAAACATTCTTTTTCTGCTAGGTACTCTATCTTCTTGAATTCTCTTGCAATTTCTTTATTAGCATATTTAGTTGGGCTAACAATATCGCCATAGCGAGTTTCACTTGCCTCATGATATAAAGCGATAGTGGCGACACGGTCAGCATTGATGTTACCGCCAAATTTCTTATTTTTAATGACCGCTAGCAAGTGAGCGACAATCGCAACTTGATGGGAGTGCTCGGCAACGTTTTCTGGCTTCACACAAAACATTAGCGCCCAACGTTTGATTAACGGCATTCTGAACATCCAAGCTAAAAAAGTACTCTGCATGGTTATTTCCTTAATATAAGTAGTTATTGGCTATAGGTACTGAAAAAATTCTTAAGTTTGGCCATTGCCGGCACTAATTCGTCAACATGGGGTAGAAAAACTAAACGAAAATAATTTTTCTCCTGAATGTTAAACGCACCGCCATGAACCAAAAGAATTTTTTCTTGTCTGAGTAAATCTAAAATCATTTTCTCATCATCAAGAATGTTAAATTTTTCTTGGTCAACTTTAACAAACAAATACAAGGCCCCCATCGCAGGGTTACAAGATAAACCATCAATTTCGTTAATCATTTTATGCGCTAGATTTCGCTGCTTGATTAAACGGCCATCATCCTTTATCAATTCATTAATACTTTGATAGCCACCTAATGCTGTTTGAATAGCATGTTGACAAGGCACGTTGGCACATAAGCGCATTGAAGCAAGAATATTCAAGCCTTCTAAGTAATCTTCCGCATGAAATTTAGGACCACTAATTACCATCCACCCAGCGCGAAAGCCAGCGATACGGTAATTTTTTGATAAACCGCCCATGGTAATAATTAAAACATCTTGTGCCAAACTTGCGGTAGGTATATGAGTGGCTTCGTCATACAAAATCTTGTCATAAATTTCGTCACTGAAAATAATTAAGTCGTGCTTACGTGCTAGTTCAATAATGCCCTTTAACAGCGCTTCACTGTAAACAGCGCCCGTTGGGTTATTGGGGTTAATTAGCACAATAGCTTTTGTTTTATCGGTGATCTTGTTCGCCATATCTACTAGGTCAGGAAACCATTGGTTTTCTTCGTCACAGCGATAATGAATAGCTTTGCCACCCGATAGCGCTACAGATGCTGTCCACAAGGGGTAATCGGGTGCGGGTATCAAGACTTCATCGTCATTATTTAATAACGCTTGCATCGCCATCACAATTAATTCACTGACACCATTACCGATAAAAATATCTTCAACGCTAACATCTAATATACCTTGTTGCTGAAAATACTGCATCACGGCAACACGTGCTGAATAAATACCTTTAGATTCGCAATACCCTTGAGCTGTCGGTAGGTTGCGAATAACATCTTTTAAAATATCATCGGGGGCAGCAAAACCAAACGGGGCAGGGTTACCGATATTAAGCTTTAATATTTTATGACCTTCATCTTCTAACTTTCGGGCTTCGGCGGCGATCTGTCCTCTAATTTCATAACAAACATTATTCAATTTTGATGATTTTTTGATGTTTTTCATTAGCGGCGTCTCATAGAATATTTTTCATATTGTGGTTGATTATGTATCCCTCATTGTTACTAATAATCAACCGCTTTGAAACAGTTACTTGCAAGTTTCTTATAGCATTAATGAAATAAAAGCGTCATCTTGTTATTAATTGAGTGAAATTTAAGCACGGAGGTCAATAATGCCATTACCTTTATTATGGTTAGGGGCTGCTGCAATATCTGCATTCGCGGTAAAAGAGTTAGCCGACGACCGCAAGAAACAGCAAAGAAAACGCTTTTATTATCGTGATGTACAATGTCTCGGTCGGTTTAATGAACATGAATCTCCAGTTGTCCAGTATCCAACCGATTTGTTTACTACCACGGAAAAAGTGAAACCAGAAATTGGCGCAATTGTTTGTTGTGGCGTTGGCGGTATACTTGATCACACCGGTATTTGGGTTGGTGACAATACGATTGTTGAACTCGATGGTAATGGTTTAATTAAAGCTATTTCGGTGCAACGCTTTACTAAGGAGCGCTCAGGAAAACATATTTTTATTGCTTGTGATTCAACAGCAAAACCTTTTGCCAGTGAACTTGCCGCGCAACGTGCTCAGCAACAAATTTTTCAATACCGAGATTATCATATGATAGAAAATAACTGTCACCAATTTATTTGGCAATGTTTTAAACCCCATGATAAGAATTTAACAACGTTTAAGGCGCTTAATATTCGCTTAGCGAGATTATACGATCGGAAAATTTATTGGGATATTTGTGATTGCTGATCAGTTAACTAGATAAATTAGTGGTATTTATCACTATACTTTTATCGGTAAGGCAATCAGAATATAGCTCAATAATATTGTGTACAATGAAGGTTTACTTTTGAAACTTTGGTTAAAAAGAATTTTACTCTTGTTCGTTTCACTGTTTTGCTTTGCTATCATTGTCATTTTTATGGCTTTACAGTCAACGCCGCAGTTGCAAAGAACACATCAAATTGATGCTAATTCGGCGACAGAAAATAAACGTATTGCTCAGCGTTTAATTCAGTCCTTAAAGAGTGATCAGCAACCGATTAAATTGCAAGCTACTCAGGCTGAACTTCATGGACTCAGTGCTTTTGGTCACCGTGCCATTCCACAACTAAGCTCTGATGTGGTTTTATTTAAAGACAGTGCTTTAATTAACTTTTCTATAGCCTTGCCTTTACCCACGTTTATAAAATACCTTAATGTGGAGATGATGCTTGTTTCTTCAAAGGAAGGTCTTGATTTGGGCACTGTTTATATTGGTAATGTTGCGCTCCCGGGTAATGGATTGCTTAAATTGGCTGAATGGTTTACTAACCTATATGTAAAAGAAGAATTTGGCAGCACGCTATTAAGCATGATCAAAAGCGTTGATATTAGTGCAGAGAAAATTTCTGTAGATATTGTGCTTTCAGATGATTTAAAAAATGAGCCATTAAGCAATAAAAATAGTCTTTTTGCTTTACGTGACCAACTTGCGTTATATGGTGATGTTGAGGTGATACGGTTTTATTATCAAAGCCTTGTTGACACGATTGAGCAGTCAAAAACGCTTAAGCTTTCGTTTGCTCAATATGTTGGTTTTACTTTTGGTTTAGTAAAACAACGTAATTTAGCCGCAATAACTGATTCACCGGCAAAAGAGAATCGAGCGGCTTTAATGGCCTTAGTGCTTTATTTTGGTACCGATAAGTTTGAGCTCTTAGTCGGGGATATTTCTAAGCTGTCAGCGGAGCAAATACAACAGCGAACAATACGCCGAGCAAGGGTTACGTTACGCGAAAGAGTGGATATTCAAAAGCATTTTATTTACTCCGTTGCTTTGCAGCTATTTGGCACCAGTACCGCAAGTAATGCCATTGGCGAGCTAAAAGAATTTTTAGACTCAAACAGTGGTGGTAGTGGTTTTAGTTTTGCCGACTTGATGGCCGATCGGGCTGGAACTCGCCTGGCAATGCTGGCGACAACCTCGGATGAAAGCGCCTTAAAAGTGCAAGAACACTTGGCTGATATCATTAATGAAAGCTTGATTTTACCTGAATTGACGGGTTTACCCGAAGGTATATCCCAACAAAAATTCGAACAATATTATCGTGATATTGATTCGTTAGTTTATCGTAGCATGCTGCAAAGCATTGATGAGCGTTTACGTAAAATTCCTGTTTATCAAGATTAACTAAAGCGCTAGCCAGCAATAAAAAACGCGACCTTAAGGTCGCGTTTTTATGTTCAATATGAGGGGTTATATTCACAACTGCCTGGATGCCAGAGCCGAAGATGGTTTTTCTCAAATACCATCAACTCTCAAGTCATTATTACTGAATCCTTGCATCTCACCGTTAATCAATGTGATGTTTAGCTAAATAAAGACATGACATCACTGATTGCCATTAACGATTTTTCACCACTAATACGGTTTTTCACTTCAACGTTCTGTTCATCAAGATTACGTTCACCAACAATTAATAATATTGGCGTACCAATTAATTCATGGTCGGCAAACATCACACCCGGACGTTCTTTACGGTCATCGAAGATAACTTCAATGCCAGCTTGCTGTAATTGTGTGTATAAAGCTTCTGCGGTTTCTTTAACACGAGCAGACTTTGCCATATTCATTGGAACAATCGCTACTTGAAATGGTGCAATAGCTGCTGGCCATTTTATGCCATTTTCATCATGATTTTGTTCAATAGCCGCAGCAACAATACGTGAAACGCCTATGCCATAACAGCCCATAGTTAACGTTTGATTTTTACCATTTTCTGTTAATACGCCACAATTCATTGCTTGTGCGTATTTTTCGCCTAACTGGAAAATATGGCCCACTTCAATACCGCGCTTAATGACAATATTACCAAGACCACAAGGGCTAGGATCGCCTTCGACGATGTTACGGATATCTTGAACGTTGATTTCATCACAATCACGTTTCCAGTTAACCCCAGTATAAGATTGACCGTTTACGTTGGCACCACAGACAAAGTCGCTTAGATGAGCAGCACTGCGATCTACAATAACGTCAACAGGTAAGCCTTTAGGGCCTAATGAGGTGATATGGCAGTTAGCAATTGCAGATATTTGTTCATCAGTTGCAAATGTTAAAGGTGAAGCGATAGCAGATAAATTTTCAACTTTAACTTCATTTAGTTGATGATCGCCACGAAGCACTAGAGCAATGAATTTTTCTGGCTCACCTTTAGCACTAGAGCCAAGCACTAATAGTGTTTTAACCGTAGTTTTTAAATCTATGTTTGAGGTTTTGATTAAACGTTCAAGCTTTAATTCTACCTTAGTCAATTCCTGAGTTGGCTCTGCTCGTTCGCCTAGCGGCGCAATAGCTTCAGCTTTCTCAACGTTTGCTGCAAAATCGCTACCGTCACTAAAGGCAATATCGTCTTCGCCAGAGTCAGCTAAAACATGAAATTCATGTGAAGCTTCACCACCAATAGAACCTGTATCAGCAATGACTGGGCGGTAATCCAAACCTAAACGGTCGAAAATACGGCAATAGGCGTCAAACATAATTTGGTAAGTTTTCTTTAAACATTCTTCGCCTAAATGGAAAGAGTAGGCGTCTTTCATTAAAAATTCACGACCACGCATCACACCAAACCGAGGGCGTATTTCATCGCGAAATTTTGTTTGAATTTGAAATATATTCAGCGGTAATTGTTTATAACTATTTATTTCATTAGCGACTAATTTTGTAATGACTTCTTCGTGCGTTGGACCTAAAACGAAGGCGCGGTCATGACGGTCATTTATGCGTAGTAGCTCAGGGCCATAATCATTTAAACGTCCAGACTCTTCCCATAAATCAGCAGGTTGAACCATAGGCATTAATACTTCAATAGCGCCTGCTCGTTCCATTTCTTCACGAACAATATTTTCAACTTTTCTTAATACTTTGAGACCTGTGGGTAACCAAGTATATAAACCAGAAGCAACATTTCGAACAAGTCCGGCACGTAACATTAATTGGTGACTGATCACTTCGGCGCTGGCTGGCGTTTCTTTCAAGGTAGAAAGTAGGTATTGAGTAGTACGCATTGACTAAAGGTTCCGTAAAATATCAAGTATATAATTGTCGGTTATTCTAGCAGGGCGGGGCGATGGGCAAAAGGAAAATATAAACTCAGATGAATAAAGTTTAACGCATTAAAGAGTCAGTTTTAGCTATCTGCACGGGTTATTTAATTAAATAAAATAAAGTCTAACCATTAAGTGCCAGTGTACATTTTAATTACTTGAGCTCATCTTCGTATCAAGGCTAGGTAAAATGATCGCCCTTTGGTATTAATTGCGGGTGTTTATCTTAAGTAATTGTTGATATTATTTTGGCAGTTCTGTTACTTTATCGGCAGGTATATTTAATGACAACAACTCTTTTAAATGGCGTGGTGATCACTTTATGCAAGTTTTAGTTACGGCAATTTTAGCTCAGGTCGGCTCGGTTGTTTTAGGTAAGCCTAACGAAATACGTCTAGCTCTGGCGTGTCTATTAGCAAAAGGTCATCTTTTGATAGAAGATTTACCAGGCATGGGTAAAACCACGTTAGCGCAGGTCTTAGCACAAACGCTTGGACTTAGTTATCAACGAACGCAGTTTACCAGTGACTTGTTACCGGCGGATGTTATTGGTATCTCAATATTTAATCCTGACACTAAAAAGTTTGAGCTCCATCGAGGACCAATTTTTAATCAGGTGGTGTTAAGTGACGAAATCAACAGAGCAAGTCCTAAAACACAAAGCGCTTTACTTGAAGCAATGGAAGAGCATCAGGTTAGTATTGATGGGACAACCTACCCACTGCCACAACCCTTTTTTGTTATCGCCACACAAAATCCTTTAATACATGCGGGCACATACCCTTTACCTGAGTCACAACTCGATCGATTTATGATGCGTATATCTCTGGGATTTCCTGATATAGCGGCAGAAAAACAAATTTTACAGAGTGAAAGTAGCCACGCGAGCTATAAAAAGCTATTACCTTGTGTTGATACCGACAAACTTATCGCCATGCAAGCTGCTGTATCACAAGTGACGGTATCAGATAATATTATTGACTATGTTATCGCCTTAAATCATGTCAGTCGTCAACAAGGGTTTGCTGGTAGACCTTTATCACCAAGAGCTGGACAAGCACTGGTGGCTGCAGCGAAAGCATGGGCCTTTATCGATGAGAGGACCTATGTCATCCCCGAAGATATTCAAACCGTCTTTAGTTCGGTATGTCAACATAGACTTGAGTTGACCACGCTTGGCTTTGGTGAGCAACAAGATAAAATTTCAGCGCAGGTTATTGCACAAGTTAATGTTTTAAACCCACTGAATTCATAATGTATATCAATGACGTTAACTATAAATAGCGTTAGCTCAATAATAGAGACAACAGTGAAAAAACTGGCAATACCGATAAAAAATTATCTTAGTCGCTTTGCTAATAAGCAATTTAATCGTTGGCTAAAGCGTCGGATACCGCCTGCAAGAAAGCATAAATTATCAAATCATAATATTTTTATTATGCCAAGCCGATTTGGTGTTGTTTATCTCTTTTTCGTGGTGTTGTTATTCCTTTTAGCAACCAACTATCAAAATAATGTCATCATGTTATTAAGTTACTTAATGGCGAGTGTGTTCATAACCACTATGATGCATAGTTTTTTTAACTTATCGGGTTTGGCAATATCTGCAGATAAAACCGCCCTAGGGTATGCAAATCAAAATATACACTTTGCTATTAAGATATCTTCAGCTAATAAACGTCTTGCGATTAACTTTTGCTTTGATGACCAAGCTGTTCTTCATCTCCCTCAAAGTGAGCCAGGCGAACAAACTGTTTATGTTTGCTGCTCCTACCCAAACCGAGGAGTATATACTCCGGGTCGGTTGAAAGTGTCGAGTGAATATTCGTTAGGTTTATTTATCACCTGGACAAGAATCGATTTTGACCAGCAATGTATTGTTTATCCTCAAGCCATGTCCTTAAGTTATCGACAAAGTGATTTTGGCGATGCAGAGCAAGAAAATGTATTTTCACAAAGCAGTAAACCGGGTGTCGATGATTTTTATGAACTTAAAGCCTATCTTCCGGGAGAGCCACTTTCTCGTCTTGCATGGAAACAATTCGCGCGCGGTCAAGGTCGGTTAACTAAGCATTATCACCAACAACAAGGAACAAGGTGTTGGCTAAAGCTTAACGATATGCCCAATCACGGACTGGAGAAGCAACTCGCATACCTGTGTTTTCTAGTCAGTGAATACCACCGTAGCGAGCAAGTATTTGGTTTGGATTTAGTAGTAGAAAAAATACAGCCTAGCCAAGGTGAATTTCATTTTAAAGAATGTTTAATGGCGCTAGCCATTTATCCTAAGTCGCCACGATGATAAATAATAAAGTAACAAGTGAAAAATTTAGCTTATTACCTCAACATGCCTGGGTGTTGCTTGTTTGTCAGTGCCTTAATTTAGCTTTACTTGTTAGTGAATTAACCCTCTGGATGTTGTTCATTATTGCTGTTTGTCTATGCTGGCGTGGCTTAACGCTTATTAAGCCAGCAATAAAACCACAGCGACTCATTATCTTATTGCTGGCTTGCTCTGGTTCTATTGCTATAGCACTAAGTGGTCGAGAATTAGGGGTCTTATTAAGCATGTTACATTTGCTTTGCTTTGCTTATGCTTTAAAAAGTTTAGAGTTAACTAGCCGCAAAGATTTTTATCAAATTGTCCTACTGGGTGTTTTTATACTGGCATCGGTGCTTATTTTTTCTCAATCCTTATTTTTGTCGCTTTTCGTCTTTTGCTTACTGGTGTTAAATTTAAGCCTGCTGTTAGCCTATTTTTCAGCGTCACTGAACATTAAAAATAATCTTTCTCAAAGTGCAATAACCGTGTTGAAGAGTATTCCGCTTGCTGTGGTTTTATTTATCGTTTTTCCTCGAGTTGCGCCTTTTTGGCAAGTACCATCAGCAAAGTCTGCCCAAACAGGTTTAGCAGAAAGTGTTACACCGGGAGATATAGCCAATTTAGCCAGATCTTCAGCATTGGCCTTTCGAGTGAAGTTTTTTACCGATATCCCGCAATACAACCAATTGTATTGGCGAGCAATGGTTATGGATGTTTTTGATGGGCGGACATGGCAACAGAGCAAAAATAGTTGGGCAAATATTGAGGAGCAGGCAAGTTCACTTAGCCTTAGCCGTGCGACATTAAGCGGAGCACAAACCCGTTATCAAGTCATGGTTGAGCCGAGTTATCAACGTTGGCTTTTTTCTTTAGCCGTGGTTGACCCTAAAAGTTTGACTAATAATCAAGTGACCATCAGGCCATTACCCAATTACACCATTATAAATAGTAAGCCTGTTAGTCAAACAACCAGTTATCAAATCAGTAGTTATACTCAATCGTTGCTTGATGCGCCGTTAAGTGACTACCAATGGCTAACAAGTTTACAACTACCCACCGACAGTAACCCTAAACTGAAAGCGCAAGGCCAACAACTTAAGTTAAACTACCCAGATGAAATTGAACGTGCACAAGCTATTTTGGATATGATTAGAGAACAAGACTTCTATTACACGTTAACGCCGCCTTTATTAAATGGGGCTAAATTAGGGCATGAATTAGACCAGTTTTTCTATCAAACTAAAAAAGGCTTTTGTGTTCATTATGCCAGTGTCTTTACTTTTATGATGAGAGCGTCTGGTGTTCCTGCTCGCTTGGTCACTGGCTATTTAGGTGGCGAGTATAATAAACAAAGTGGTCATCTTAGCATCTACCAATATGATGCCCATGCATGGGCTGAAATTTGGGTTAATGGCCAAGGTTGGGTAAGGGTAGATCCCACGGCGGCGGTTAACCCAGAACGAGTAGAAAGTGGGCTTTCACAAATGTTACAGCAAGATGCCCTGTTCAATAACGACTTGCTAAATTTACATCGATACAAACACCTCGCTTGGATCAATAGTCTGCGCTTACAGCTAGATGCGCTAGATTATCAATGGACAAGATTGGTTTTAGGTTATTCATCAAAAAAACAATATGATTTACTTAAACAGTGGTTTGGTGATCTTCGGGCTTGGAAAATAGCGGCAGTTATTGGTGGATCATTAATGTTAATGATGGCTGTGTTGTGGTTAGTTAATTTAAAGAGGGGTAAAGATAAACCGCCGGTAAAATGGTTAGCTCAGTATCAGCAAATAATAACGCGATTAAAAGCTAAAGGCTTAATAAAACCTGACACTATGCCCGCGAGTCAATTTTCAAGGTTAGTTATTGAACGATTTCCTATGTTATCGAAAAACTTCATTGGCTATACCCAATGCTTTGAGGCACTCATGTATCAAGCATTATCCCCCCAGGAAAAAGAGCAGTGCTTAATCGAAATGAATCGCTACCAAAGACAATTAAAAAAACAATTAAAGCAGCTTAAAAAAACGTCAACGGGCAGCCATTAATTTACTTGATAAGTTGAACTTGCCATTTTACATTGTTTTAGTAGTTGGCTGAACTCATTAATGCCGCGGTCAAAACTGTCAGCAGGTAAGAATAAATGGTAACCAAAAGCAGAAGATAATCGTTCACTTTGATGGAGAAATGCCGCAATGGGTCCTTTTACAGGCTCTCCGTTTGATAGAATAAAGGGCTCAAAATTAATTTGAGCTTGTTCCATTGTCATTAGCTGATGCAATACCCCATAAATAATTAATCCTTGTTGTTGATGGATTAACCTATTCGCTAATCTAACGGAAATGTTTTTAGCAATATTATCGATATGAACCAATCGTATACCGATATAAGGTAATGTTTCACGTTCTATACCAACAACTTCAGCAACAATATTAATATTTTGTATATCTTGCCATGCTAATTGCCAGTGACCATAACGGTGATTAAAGGTTATTTTATCAGGCGTCAAATAGAGGCTAATGGCAGGTTCAAAAAGTTTAACTGCACCTACCAAAGTAATAACCAGACAGAGAAGGATCATAAAAATGTAGGCGAATCTATATGATTGCCAATAATGTAGAGCAAATAAAAGCGTAGTAAGTAAAAGTAACACGCCAAAAATAACAAGAGAGATCCCGTTATGTTTAGCGATGGGTTTAATTATTATGCTTGGATGTTGCACAGCTTTACCTGTCATTTAACCATCATTATTTTTTATTGATAATGCAAATATGCCTAATTATTTGTGCGTTTAACAGCGTATTTTTAAATCTACTGTCTTCAATGTTCATTAATATATGTTTATGTCTGCTTGAGTGCATCATATTATCACCACAAATAACTATATTTATCTGTGGTGTCCTATTCATACTTAAAGGAGATTAGTTTTTTTGTGAGCGCTTATGGTTAAACCATACCACGGCTTTATAGACAACTAGGACAAATATAGTCCAAAAAATAGCATGATAAAATGCATGAAAAGAGCCTTCACCCAAACCGTGATCATCATGGGCGAATGCTTGCGCCGAAAAGAGGTAAATAAAACTGACAAGTAGCGTTATAAATTTCATGGTTAATCCTTTTTTTAATGTTTAATGTTTAATGTTTAATTTTTGTTGTTTACTAGCTATAGATAATGAAGTCGTTATCGCAAAAATTACATCTGCAACATGCCTTCTTTTTCGATAAAGGCTATGATCTCGGCCAATCCTTGTTGTGTTTTCATATTTGAGAAAACAAAGGGTTTATCACCGCGCATTTTTTTAGTATCTCTATCCATCACCTCAAGTGATGCGCCGACTAAATCAGCAACATCTATTTTATTAATAATTAATAAATCAGACTTAGTGATACCCGGACCTCCTTTACGTGGGATTTTATCTCCGGCTGAAACATCAATAACATAAAGGGTTAAATCGGAAAGTTCAGGGCTAAACGTTGCGCTTAAGTTGTCACCACCACTTTCAATTAATACAAAGTCTAGAGTGGGGTGAAGCTCTTGTAGTTCGTCAATGGCTGCTAGGTTCATTGAGGCATCTTCACGAATCGCCGTATGAGGACAGCCACCGGTTTCAACGCCGATAATTCTGTCTGCTGCGAGAGCGTCATTTTTAGTTAAAAATTCAGCATCTTCACGCGTATAAATGTCGTTGGTGACCACTGCCATATCATATTTATTACGTAGCGCTAAACATAGCTGTCGTAATAATGCGGTTTTTCCTGATCCTACCGGGCCGCCAACACCAATGCGTAAAACTTGTTTTATCATTTTTTATTTCTCTTTTTATTTTTATAAAGCATGTTATTAATCAACTTAATATATTAAGAACGAAAAAGTCGTGAATATTGTGTTTCATGCCAAGCACTTGTCATGGCTAAGTGCGGCAGACTGGCACCAATATCGTTATCTGAAATACCGTTTGATTTTTCAATAATTAATGGCGTCTGTTCAGATAATTCAAATAGAAGGTTTTGTGCCTGAGTTTGCCCAAGAGGCACTAGTTTTGTCGCTGCTGCGACTTGGTTGTCGATGTATGTCCAGCAGTAACCACTTTGTGCTGAAATTAAATCTAACTTAAAGAGATAAGCGCAAAGCGCAAAAGCACTAACAAAGCTGATTTCTTTAAGCGTTATTATTGCTTGATAAGCGGCTAAATTAAGGTTGTTTAGCTGTTTTATTAATCTTATTAAGGCTTTGCCCATTGCTAAATCAGCCAATAATAATTCATGACTTTCACGACAAGCAATTAAATGGTTATTCCAGTCGTTAAAATCGTCAAAATCATTTATTGATAAGGCATTAAATAATCGTTTTAAAATGGCTAAATCGGTTTGTGCTATAGACTCCTCTAAATTAATCTTTATCCAACTTGCGGTCGTTTCTGATGATGTTAACCAACCCATTTCAACGCCATATTCTAATGCTTGTGAAAACGCAAAACCGCCCACGGGTAGGTTTGCGCTGCATAACTGTAATAACCGATTAAGCTTAATCGGCTCGGCGAGTGTTATTTCTGCTGGTACTAGTGACACAGGTTTCACTGCAGGTTTAGTGGGCATGGGCGTGGCCGTGGCTACTAACGCCATAAGCACCATTTTCAGGTTCAAATATTGTTGGGGTATTATCAATCGTTAAACCATATTTCTGTGCAAGTTCTTCTAATACGTGATCGGGTTTAAAACGTACCCATAACTCGCCTATTTGCAGTGAGGTGTGACGATTACCTAAGTGATAACAAACTTTACAAAAGGTTAACCAGTCAGTTGCAATGGCGGTTGATACAGGCTCCGCTTGACCTTTTATTTCAATGAATAATCCACAGTCAGTTTTTAGTACTTCACCGACTAATAATGGTTGTCCACGGGCCATAAAAATACCTATGTCTAAACCAGCATCCGTTTTACCTTTAATACGTGCTTTTTTACGGGTGTCTTGATCTAAAGTTATTGAGTCAGCTATATTATGGTGAGTATGGTCAAAACGCTGATGTGCTTGTAGCATGTAATTTCCTAATCTTTTAATTTTATTGAATCACTTATTTTTTGTTTAAAATAGGCAGTAAAGTTGTGCAAGTGGCAAGGTTACCGCAGGCTCACAGGTTAATAATTCGCCATTGGCACGTACTTCATACGTTTGAGCATCAACGTCTATTTTGGGCTGCCAACTATTATGAATCATGTCGTTTTTACCAATGTTTCGAGTGTTTTTACAGACACCAATCATCCGTGTCATACCTATTTTTTCAGGTACATTAGCGTCAATAGATGCTTGTGACATAAAAGTCATTGAGGTTTTGGCTGAGGCACTGCCATAGGCTGCAAACATTGGGCGGAAGTAGACAGGTTGCGGTGTTGGAATAGACGCGTTTGCATCGCCCATTGGCGCTGCTGCTATCATGCCTGACTTTAAAATTAACGCAGGTTTTATACCAAAAAATGCCGGTTTCCATAGCACTAAATCAGCTAGTTTCCCGAGCTCAATAGAACCGACCTCATGGCTAATGCCGTGGCTAATTGCAGGGTTTATAGTATATTTAGCGATATAGCGTTTTATACGAAAGTTATCATTTCGTTCAGTATCGGGAGCTAATGGTCCTCGTTGTTGTTTCATTTTATGTGCAGTTTGCCAAGTACGAGTGATCATCTCACCGACTCGTCCCATGGCTTGTGAATCAGAAGCGATCATACTAATAGCGCCTAAATCATGCATAATATCTTCGGCGGCAATACTTTCCTTGCGAATACGTGAATCAGCAAAAGCAATATCTTCAGGGATAGACGGGTCTAAGTGATGGCAAACCATTAACATATCCAAATGTTCATCAATAGTATTAATGGTATAAGGGCGTGTTGGGTTAGTGGAAGACGGTAAAACATTAGCCTCACCACATGCTTTAATAATATCAGGTGAATGTCCACCACCAGCACCTTCAGTGTGATAGGTATGAATAGTGCGGCCTTTAAATGCTCCTAAGGTGTCCTCAACAAAACCAGACTCATTTAAGGTATCGGTATGAATCGCTATTTGAACATCGTAACGGTCGGCAACCGATAAACAATTATCAATTGCCGCGGGGGTTGTTCCCCAATCTTCATGAAGCTTTAAACCACAAACACCCGCTTCAATTTGCTCTTCTAGGGCAAGTGGTAAACTTGCATTCCCTTTGCCTAAGAAACCAAAATTCATTGGGAAATCATTTGTTGCTTGCAACATTTTATGAATATACCAAGGACCTGGTGTGCAAGTCGTCGCCTTAGTACCTGTTGCTGGGCCTGTACCTCCACCAATCATAGTCGTAACACCCGACATGAGTGCTTCATCTATTTGTTGTGGACAAATAAAATGTATATGGGCGTCGATTCCGCCTGCGGTCAGTATTTGCCCTTCGCCGGCTATAACCTCGGTGCCGGGACCCACTTCAATATCGATATTGTCTTGAATATCAGGGTTGCCTGCTTTACCTATAATCGCGATACGACCCTCTTTAATACCAACATCAGCTTTAATTATTCCCCAGTGATCAAGAATAACGGCGTTGGTAATCACTAAATCAACGGTGTCAAAGCATGATGCTTGGCTTTGCCCCATGCCATCTCTAATGACTTTTCCCCCACCAAATTTTACTTCTTCACCGTATTGTGTGAAGTCTTTTTCAACCTCTAACCATAAATCTGTGTCGGCTAAACGAACTCGGTCACCGACTGTTGGTCCAAACATATGTGCGTAGGCGTTTTTATCAATACTGGCCATGATTATAAGTTTCCTTGTATTTCACCGCGAAAACCAAAGATCCTGCGTTTGCCTTGAAAGGCAACCAGGCTTACTTGGCGTTCTTGCCCAGGTTCAAAACGAACGGCGGTACCTGAGGTGATATCTAAACGATAACCTTTGGCGTGTTCTCGATTAAAATGCAAGGCAGGGTTTACTTCAAAAAAATGATAATGAGAGCCAACTTGAATGGGTCTATCGCCTGAATTAGCCACGGTAATTTTCAATCGTTCACGGCCTACGTTGAGTTCGTGTTCGCCATGGTCTGTTTTTATTTCACCTGGGATCATCTTTGCTTCTCTTGTGTTTAATGTCTAACTAGGTCTTATGTAACCTTCTGTAGAGGTTTAGTTAAATGATAGGATTATGAACGGTGACAAGTTTGGTGCCATCTGGAAATGTAGCTTCTATTTGTACATCAGGAATTAATTCTGCAACTCCTTCCATGACTTGATCACGGGTTAATAACGTGCGGCCATAATCCATCATTTGAGCGACAGTTTTACCATCTCTGGCCCCTTCAATAATCTCCATTGAAATATAAGCCATAGCTTCAGGATAATTTAATTTCACACCACGCTTTAAGCGTCGCTCTGCTAATAATGCGGCAGTAAAGAGCAGTAATTTATCTTTCTCTCTTGGTAATAAGTCCATGCTGTGCACCTTTGTTTATTTATTTAATAGTAAGGGGGGTCATTAAGTGTCTGATCAGGTATGCCAAATACGCGGAATGTTCGCTGGTTTTTCTAGGTATACCGGTCTGATTTTTTGCCATAATTTAATAAAAAGTGCTTTGCATTCTTCACTATGCTCACCTAAATAACGTATCACTAATAACTGGCGTATTTGGCTGATACTCACTTTTTCTTCGGCGTTTTCTTCAACCATACAGTCGCGTAATTGCGCTACGAGTGCTTTATTGTCAGCATCGCTAAGTAGACCTGCTGGGGCATAAGCTAAAAAAGTGGCAAAAACACTGTGGCTATTTAAACCTGCGATGTGTTGATGTACTCCACTGCTAGGTTTTATCGAAATTCTATCGTGATAAATTAAAGTGTTTTCACAATAAACACGGTTTAATTGGCTATAACTGCCATATTTAAAGGGTTGATTTGAAAGGGGTAAGCCCAAACAGGTAATATCCCAACCTAAATAAGCGCTATCACTTTTAAAGTGAACATCAACAGTATTAAATCCATCAGCCCCCTCATAAACGATCGTTTCTAAGGGGAAATTTTCACACTTCGCCTGATGGTTAATAATAATATCAAGGTGTTGAACTTGTTTGGGATCACCAATTGTTAGGTTTGTTCTAGCGCGATAAAAGCGGTTAGCACCAGGTGTAGTTATTAAACTGTGGGCTTGTCTGTTGAGTTTAATGTTAATGTTTAATTCATCACCCGACACTATGCCCGCTGGTGGGTGTAACAGATAAATATGTGCACAGTCGCCTCCTTCTGGGTAGAAAGCTTTTTGCACGCTTAATGGTCCATTGCGTTGAGTACGGGTAAGTTGAGTGCCAGTCGATGTAAAACTAAACTCTAAAGATAAGCTGGCAAACCATGCATTTTTAGGCAAAGGGTTAATGGGAAAATTATTGATGGCTGGCTTAGCTGTCATGGTTATATGGGCTACTTTTTATTCTAACTTTCGCTGAAAGTAGAAGAGGGTGCATGGCTAAAGCTGTTTTGCACAAACTACGCCAAATAATAAAAGTTAATTATTTCAGTGTTATAACGAGATTGATTGGCTAAAAAAATAATGTCATCTAAGAAAGACTGTTTATTTGTTAAGTTATTGTTTTTACTTTTTTTATTACGCTGGTGTCAAAGACAATGTCAGTTTGACTTAAGGGGTTAAGTGCGTTTAGAAGATAAAGGTTTAGCTGTGAATTAAATTAAACGCTTATCATGGCGGCTAGTTCACCAATAGAATCATGGAGGGGATTGCACCGCTATGGTGCTTGCGCTTTAAAATGGAGCGATTAATTGAGTATTAAAAATAAATAGTGTGTTAGTGATTGTTTAAGTTATTGTATTTAAATGTTAAATTTTAATTTTATATGGTCTGTAATGTGCATAGACGTTAATGAGTTAAATTTTACTATACATCAACAGATGAATTAAAAGGATAATATGGACGCTATACTTGTTATTATTGCAGTCTCGTTAGCACTCGCTAGCGTTATCAATATAGTGTTAACCAAGTTCTCAATTTCGCACATTATTGGCTACATTATTACCGGCACCATAGTAAGCAATATTTTTGATTTCAATGGCAGTGACAATATTCATTCCCTTGAGCTTATTGGTGAATTTGGTATTGTTTTTCTTATGTTTACGATTGGCTTGGAAATGTCTTTTGCGAAGCTAGGTAAAATGAAGGAATTGATATTTTTTAATGGTTTTATCCAAGTTAGCTTTAGCGCTATTGTTATTTTTATACTTGCATTTTATCTTTTTAATATTGAACCGATACCCTCATTAATTATTGCGCTTTCATTTAGTTTATCTTCAACGGCTATCGTATTACCTTACCTGAAAAAATCAAAAGATATAGTGACACCCTATGGTAAAAAATCAGTTGCTATACTGGTTTTTCAAGACTTAGCCGTTATCCCTATTTTACTCTTAATGGGTTTTCTCTCAAATAATGAATTGTCTCTAACCGATGTGCTGCTAAAAACTTTTTTGTATGCCAGTGGTATTATTATTTTTATGTTTACGATAGGAAAAAAAATAATTGCTTGGTTACTGCATTTTTCATCGAATGCGCTAATGGAAGAACTGTTTTTAATATCGGTATTTACTATCGTATTGGGGGCATCAATTATTGCTCATAACCTCGGTTTTACTTATTCTTTAGGCGCTTTCATTGCGGGGATGATTATTGCCGAAACTAAATTTCACATGAAAGTTGAATCGGATATATCTTCATATAAAGATCTTTTTTTAGGTGTTTTTTTCTTTTCTATTGGCACAAAAATAGACGTTGATTATTTTATAACTCATCTTCATTGGGTGATGAGTGTACTCGTCCTTGTTATGATAATAAAAGCGACGATTATTTATATTTTGATGAGAAAAAAATCGAATAAAAGCGAATCAATTAAATCTGCTGTTGCCTTATGCCAAGTAGGGGAGTTTTCTTTTGTGATTTTTGCTATGGCAATAAGTCAAAACCTGATAGCAAAAGATTTAGCGAGTTTTCTGATATTGGTTACCGTTTTATCTATGATATTAACCCCCTTTATGGTCAGTAATATTTATAAATTAGCCGCACTTTTTGTCGTTGAATTTTTTGAAGCTGATAAAATAACCACCGTAAAGGTGACTAATCACACCATTGTTTGTGGTTTTGCTATTTTAGGTCGCATTGTAGCGAAAGAACTGACAAATAATGGCATCAACTTTTTAATTATTTCTGATAATTTACAACATGTATTATTGGCAAGAAAGCGTGGCTATAACGCTTATTTTGGTCACCTAGATAAAACGCCCGTACTTGAATCATTAAAAGTAGAGCAAACAACTAGTATCATTATTACGGTCAACACATTAAAGAACAAACAAATAATTTGCCAAGCCGTACTCGATTACTATCCTAATGCAAACTTAGTCGTTAAAGTGAATTCACTTGAGGAGAAAAAGGCACTGGCGGGCATTAATATTAACTTTTTTGTTCATGCACAACATGAAACAGCGGTGCTATTAGTTAAAAAAAGTATGGTTTGAATTGAAGTTTATAACCTGAGTAATAATAATTTTTTAGCTTGATTAGGGCAGTAATAATCCTATAGGCAAAAGTTTTTCGTCACTAAAACCTATTAAAAACCGGTAGAAGACATAATAATATTATTTTAGTCCGCTTTATATCTATAATAATTTCACTTTCATATAGAAATTCATCAATAAAACTTAACCAATAGACCTTGAATAAGTTATTGATTATTTGATCTAATATTTAGTTAATGTGAATATAGGGTCTATACTTGGGCAGAGATAATATCCGACAATTAATTAATGGGTTAAGCTAGCCTCGTTGTCTTATAGATAGTCAGGTCATTGCTGAAATCGCCGCTGGGCCTGCTAAAGGATTGTAAACAAAATAATATGACTAATATTAAAACCCTACAACAGAAAATTAAACGTCGTAACTCATTAGCTATAGCTTTAATTGCTGCGTTAATTAGCCTGTCATTTTTAAGTTTGATGCTATTATTTAATCAACAAGCCAAAGACGCTGAAACGATTAATCTTGCTGGCGGCCAAAGAATGTTGTCACAAAAAATAGCTTACCTAGCCATTCAGCATTATCACAATATAACTACGGCTGAAATTGATGAGAAGGTGACAAAAAATCTCTTCGATACGGTCAAATTGTTTACGACTAACCAGCAACTTTTAACAATGATGGTGGTTAACAAATCTAATAGCATGCCTAGTGAATTATATTCATGGTATTTTAACGCGCCGACTGAGCTTAACAAACGGGTCAATTACTTCGCTGAAAGTGCTATCGCGCTTAGTCTGACTCAAAACAAAAAGAATGCTGAGGCAATAGTTAAAGAAAAATTCAATCCAGGGGCTATTAATAATTTACTGATTTCTTTAGATCTAGTCGTTTCCAAAATAGAGCAACATACTAATCAGCGTATAGTTAACATAGAAAGACTCGAAGCATTTTTATGGCTGGTCTCAATGGCCCTATTATTTGCGATAAGCTTCTTCATTTTTAGGCCGCTGCAACGGCTCATTAGCAATTATCACCATGAACTTTCACTTTCTAAACAAAAAAGCGTCGAGTTAATGCTGGCGATAAATAAGCACGCGATTGTTTATCGAGTCAATGTCGATGAAAAGGGTACGTTAACGGAAGTTAATCAACGTTTTCTTGATTTCTATCGTTACCGTGAAGAAGAGATCCTTGGTCACAGTGTTGTTGAAATCTGCGCTTCAAGTTATACCCAAGACGATTATAAAAATATATTTCTAACAGCTATCGCTAAAGAATATTGGCATGGCGAATCCATTAATAAAATCAAAGGTGGCCGAGAGCTATGGTTAAGTACCACCATAGTGCCACTGATCAACAATGACAATAAGGCAGAATCTTTTATTGTTATTCAGAACGATATTAGTGGTATTAAGCAAACTGAAATGACTCTTAATAAACTCCATAAAATAACCTCGGATATAGACAAATGCTTAATTGATAAAATTCAAAACATCTTAGAGCTTGGAAAAAAAATATTTAATTTACCGCTTGCGTTGATCAGTGAAATTCATCATCAAGAATATCGAGTTGTCTATTGCCATACTCCGAATAATGAAATTAATCCTGGAGATATTTTTGATTTAGGCAATACCTATTGTTTTCATACCTTACATGCAAACCAGCCTATTTCTTTTTACCATGCAGGTGAAAGTGAAATAAAAGATCACCCGTGTTATCAAGCTTTTGGTTTAGAAAGCTATATTGGTGTGCCATTGACTGTTGATGGCAAACTTTTTGGCACATTAAACTTTTCTGGCCCTGAGCCTTCGGAAAGGCCTTTTACCACGAGGGAATTAGACTTAATTCAATTGTTTTCTCATTGGATAAGTGCAGAGCTAACACGTGTTAAACATAAAGATAGATTGCTAGGGCAACAATCTTTAATGGAAGAAATGGCACAGCAAGCTCGCATTGGTGTCTGGGAAGTTGATCTAGTTAACAACAATGTTTACTGGTCAAAAATGACTAAAGTCATTCATGAAGTGCCCAATGAGTATCAACCAGAACTATCTCAGGCAATTAATTTTTATAAAGAAGGAGAAAGCAGAGAGAAAGTACAAGCGTTAATTGCCAAGTGTATGAATGACGGTAGTGCTTACGAGGAAGATATGCAGTTGGTCACTGCCAAAGGTAAAGAAATTTGGGTGTCTGCCCGTGGTCGTTCCGAGTTTACCGATGGAAAATGTGTCCGTTTGTATGGTTCATTTCAAGATATTACTGATAAAAAGATAAGCCAGCAGCGTATTAGCCAACACAACCAACGAATGAGATTAGCAACAGACTCTGCCGGTATCGGTGTGTGGGAACTTAATTTGCTTAGTAACGAATTAAAGTGGGACGACTGGATGTTTAAGCTTTATGGTGTCGACCGTCGACCAGCTTTAATTGCGCAAGACGTTTGCGACAAAGGTGTACATCCTGAAGATATCGAGAAGGCCGGTCGTGAATTCATTAATGCAATTAAAGTACACGGTCAGTACGATACACAATTTCGAATTATATGGCCAAATGGCGAAATAAAGTATATTAAAGCAGCGGCGATTATCAGTTACGACAATAATAAAAAACCGGTATCAATGATAGGTGTGAACTATGACGTTAGCGCAATCGTTGAGAATGAAATCGCGCTTATTAAAGCGAAAGAGCAAGCAGAAGTAGCGGTAACCGCTAAAAATGAATTTTTTGCCAGTATGAGCCACGAAATACGAACACCAATGAATGGTGTTATTGGTATGCTGGATTTAGTTAAAGACTCTGTGTTAAGCCAAGAACAAAATCACCGAATCGGTATCGCCCAGCAAAGTGCTCACTCGCTTTTAGCATTAATTAACGACGTTTTAGATTTCTCCAAAATAGACGCTAATAAGTTAGAACTTGAAAATGTTAGTTTTAACTTACGTGATATGGTTGGTGACTTAGCCGAATCTTTTGCGCAACAAGCTCAGCACAAAGGCTTAGAGTTAATCGTTGACCTTGTTGATATTGAAGAGTCGCTAGTGGTTGGCGATCCTAATCGACTTCGTCAAATATTGACCAATTTATTAGCTAATGCTATTAAGTTTACCAAACAAGGCGAGGTGGTTATTCGTCTTTGCCAGCAAAATCACTCGACAACGCAATGGCGAATTATTGCTGAAATATCTGATACTGGTATCGGTATACCAAAAGATAAGCAGCAAGGATTGTTTGAAGTGTTTAGTCAAGTTGATGCTTCAACAACACGAGAATATGGCGGCACAGGGCTTGGTCTTGCTATCGTTAAAAAGCTTTGCTTATGTATGCAAGGCAGTGTCGATGTTGATAGTAACCCAGGTGAAGGTAGCACTTTTAGCTGTGATTTATTGTTAGAAAAATCAGCGGATTCTTTATTGTCTCAACCTGTAAAAGCTTTGCAAGGCAAACGTGTGCTGGTTATAGAGCAAAATCAATCCTGCGCTAACGTCATTAAGCGCCAATTAAACTGCTGGCATGTAGAAGCTGATATCATAACGACCTTACAACCTGCGCTCACAGCTCTTAATAAGCAAACAGAAAATGACCACTATGATTTGTTGATCATTAATCAACAACTTGCTGATTTAGATGCTTTAGCATTTGTTAAAATAGTGCGCTTGAATCCGGTGCATAAAAATCTAAAAATAATGTTTATGACGCTAATGAGCATTCAGCATAATTTAGCCGATAGCACGGCAAGTGGTATTGATGGTTTTTTTCCTAAACCGGTAATTACCACCGATTTACAACGAGCATTAAACACTTTATTAGCTGAACCTGAAAAAGAGCTCATCAGTGAAGTGACCACGGCTAAATTAACACGTTTATCTAATGAGGATAGTAGCTGGACAAAAAAGGTTAAATTACTACTGGTAGAAGATAATCGAGTTAATCAAATGGTTGCTATGGCGGTATTGAAAAAAATAGGAATAACCCAATGTGTTATTGCCATTAACGGTAAAGATGCCATTGAAAAGCTTAAAGCAAGTGATGAGAGCCAGCCATTTACTTTTATTTTTATGGACTGTCAAATGCCTGAAATGGATGGTTACCAAGCGACAGCCTCAATTAGGCAAGGTAATGCAGGAGCTCGCTATTTAAGTATTCCTATCGTTGCTATGACGGCCAATGCGATGGTTGGAGATGAAGAAAAATGCTTGTCTGCAGGGATGGATGATTATTTGGTTAAGCCGATCAACAAAGAACAAGTGAAAGAGGCAATCAAAATATTTCAATTAAAATAGCTGCTAGGCATAAAAAGTCAAACCAATATTGAGCGTAATAAAATAGTAAAAATCGCGTAAAAAACAGCCGTCTTAATAGGGCGGCTTGGTCATAATATTAATGTTTATTAGACTGCTCTGTGTTGTTATTACAGCAAAAGTGATTATTTTAAAAATATATTTTAGTGATTTTATTATGAATATCATTGATAGTTTTTTATCTTGTTTTTGAATGATAGAAAACGTCTAATCCATAGGCTAGTAAGCATTCTTGCAATGATGTATACAAACCAACGACAGCTCATTTTATCGTTGGCTTGAAAGCAGAAAACCGTAAATATTCTCTTCAAGTTAAGGTCATGCGGTATGTCAGTGCATTGACCAGTGTTGAGTGAACTCAGAGAATGTTGTGGTCGTGAAGACTAAATATCGGCTGTCACGACCCTAAGTTATCGAGATTAAACGTGGAGATCACCCTTTACCTTGGGTGCGATTTCGATTGGATTTAGCGCTAGCATTCTTTTCAATAAACTTTTTCTCAATAAACTTGAAGATCATGGTGGCAACATCCTTTTCAGTCGCGGCTTCAATACCGGCTAAACCCGGTGAAGAATTTACTTCCATGACCACTGGGCCACGTTCGGCGCGCAGTAAATCAACGCCACAAACGTTCAGCCCCATAATGTTTGCTGCTGATACGGCCGTTGCTCTTTCTTCTGGGGTCAGTTTAACGAGTACCGCTGAACCGCCGCGGTGTAAATTTGATCTAAATTCACCCTCGGCGCCTTGACGCTTCATTGCGGCAACAACACGGTCTCCAACAACAAAACATCGAATATCAGCACCACCGGCTTCTTTGATAAACTCTTGAATTAAAATATCAGCATTTAAACCCATAAATGCTTCAACAATCGCTTCTGCTGATTTAGTTGTTTCAGCAAGTACGACTCCAATACCTTGTGTACCCTCAAGTAACTTAATCACGCAAGGTGCGCCACCGACGTTCTTAATTAAATCTTTTACATTATCAGGACGATTAGCAAAGCCTGTTCTTGGTAAGCCGATGCCTTTTCTTGACAGGAGTTGCATAGAGCGTAACTTGTCTCTAGAGCGACTAATCGCTACAGATTCATTGACACTAAAAGCACCGGTCATTTCAAATTGACGGACTACCGCGGTGCCATAGAAAGAAATTGATGCGCCAATACGCGGTATAATAGCGTCGTACTGTGGCAGCTCTTTACCTTTGTAGCGCACAACAGATCTATCACTAGTGATATCCATATAACAATGCAGTGTATCGATAACGTCAACTTGGTGACCCAGCGCTTCACCCGCTTCTTTTAAGCGACGAGTCGAGTACAACTTCTTGTTTCTAGATAAGATTGCTATTTTCATGTTTGATTTCCTGTTTTTATAAAGAACAATAATCTATAGACTAGACTGTTTACTAAATAGTCACAAAAAATAAAAGATTTTTTGACAAAGGCGGTAAACAAGCTCAACTTTATTGTGCATGTCAATATGACCATTTGAAATTTCATCTGATAAGTACAGCATATATAGTAGACCGATGATAAAGCACCGTCTTCTTTTGGATTAGCCTTATAAAACTACAAATTCAATGGTTTGTGTTGAATTGGTCGCGAGCCTTTAATGATAGGTATAAAGCCGATATGACATCACAAGAAATTTTAAAATCAGCAACATTTAACTCGGCTGATTTAATGGCTATATCAAAGCGTTTATGAACACTTGAAATCAGAAAAGTTGCTGACATTATTACCATGCACGCTAGCCCTTTCGTTGATATTAATGAATTATTAGCTGTTGATTTTGTAATGAAGTCAGATTACGTGCTCAAGTCTAAGTAATGGCGTAACCCTTAATAAAAAGCCTGTTTAATCTTTGTTAAACAGGCTTTGTACTTATCATATTGAGTGATGCTGTTTATTGCAGGACTACCATAAAAAGCATGGCATTATTTTACGCTAAAGCGTCACTTCTTCTGCGCTGCTGACGGTTTCGTTGATTTGTTTACGTTGGTTCATTCTCAAGGCTAAATACAAATCAGAATGCACATAAATTCCTTCGTGACCTGATTTAATCTCTGCTTTTACAAACCACGCCAACAACTGTCTTTTTCTGCCAGCAAGCTCAAGGCGAACACCGCGCTTTCTAAAAATAACCTCTAAATCTGATAGCATCGCCATCACACTTAAGTCTAAATGAGTAAAACATGGCACCGCATCAATAATTACACACTCAATGTCATCTTTTTGTCTGGCATATTGTTCTAACAATCGGCGTTTAAAGAAACTAGAGTTAAAGTAAGTTAAAGGCGAATTAAAACGATAAATAAAAATACCGTCCACCGCTTTCGCCTTATCACTGGCATCTAAACTTCGCACTACACCGTTGATATCAACACCGAGTATATGGTCGGTGGGGCGCATTACTGTCCTAATAAATTGGAATAAACCTAGTAATACAGCAAGGGTAATACCGGGAATAACACCAATAAATAACACCGCCAATAAAGTGGTTAAGGTTAAGTAAAATGCTTGTCGGTCTTTTAGTCTGAGTTTCCAGACCATCTTCAGATCTAGTAGGTGTACAGAAGCAATAATCAAGACAACCCCCAAGGCGGCACTGGGAATAAATTCAAGGGGTGCAGTAAAGAAAATAGCAATAATTGCAATAATGGCTGCGGCTATAATAGAGACTAATTGGGTTTTTCCGCCATTGGCATCATTGACTGCGGTGCGAGAAGAGGCGCCACTGACGGCAAAACCCTGTGATACAGCCGACGCTAAATTAGCAATACCTAAAGCCATAAATTCTTTATCTGCATCAACGTCATAGCCATTCTTTGCGGCAAAGCTGCGAGCGGTGAGCATCATGCTAACAAAACTTATTATCGCTAAGTTAAGTGCTGGCATAACAAGCTCACGAATAACACCGACATTAAATTCAGGTGTTTGAAATAAGGGTAAGCCCCCCTCGACAACGCCAATGGTTTTTATACCAAACTGCTCTAATTTAAAAAGCCATACTAAGGCTGCACCCAACGCAATGGCAAACATTGAAGCAGGCCAAGTGGGCTTTAGGCGTTTCATACCAAAATAAATAGCCAGGGTAAATAAGGCGATAGTTAATGTTGGGAAATGTGTTTGTGCTAAGTAATCAGGGACACCGCCCAAACGTTCGAGCAGATACCTTTCATCAAAGGTAAAACCAAATATTTTAGAAAATTGACCAACAATAACTGTTATGGCAACACCATTTAACAGCCCCATTAAAATAGGTTTAGACAAGAAGTCAGCCAATACACCAAGCTTAAAACGACTGGCCAGAATGCACCAAAAACCGGTCATCGCTGTCATGGTAATAACTAACTGCCAATGCTTAGTACTGTCGCCGGCGGCTAAAGGGGTGATCAGTGCCGCAATAACTGCACAAGTTGCCGCATCAGGCCCAACGATTAATTGCTTAGAGGTCCCAAATAATGCATATACCATCATAGGTAATACACAGGAGTACAAGCCTACTACGGCATTAACTCCGGTGAGTTGTGCATAAGCTATAGCAACCGGTAATGCAACGGCTGCAACCGATAATGCCGCTTTAACATCATCAGCAAACCAACTTCTTTCATAGTTAAATAAGGTGTTTAAACCTGGCATAAAATCATACAAACGTGACAACACAATAGCTCCCTTATTTAGTGCTCAGCGATGCTATGCGTTTTGCTAATGGCGGATGACTCGAAAAGAGTGCGCTCATTTTACTTGAGCTAATGGCAAAAGCTGACATTTCGGTCGGTAGCTGGGGCAAGTTTTGTAGTTGCTCTAGTTTACTGAGTGCGGCAATCATATTTTGTCGGCCCGCAAGGCTTGCACCACCTTCATCTGCTCTAAATTCTCGATAGCGAGAAAACCACATCATTATCATAGTCGCTAATAAGCCCAATACGAGTTGAGAAACTAATGAGACAATCCAAAAGGCAGGTCCGTGACCACTTTTTACGTTAAATACATTGCGGTCAACCACATGACCGATAATGCGTGATAAGAACACCACGAAGGTATTTAAAACCCCTTGCAGAAGTGTCATTGTTACCATATCGCCATTGGCGACGTGGCTTATTTCATGAGCAAGAACCGCTTCTACCTCATTTTGACTCATGTGACTTAATAAGCCGGTGCTTACCGCGACTAAGGCATTATTTCTACTCCAACCCGTTGCAAAAGCGTTCGGTGAAGGATGATTAAAAATACCGACTTCAGGCATGCCAATATTGGCTTTAAGGACTTGTTCTTGTACTGTTTTGAGTAGCCAGCGCTCGGTTTGATTATTCGGCGTCACGATAACCTCGACGCCCATACTTCTTTTCGCCATAAACTTAGAAATAAACAAGGAGATAAACGAACCACTAAAGCCAATAACCGTGGCATAAATGAGTAATGATTGAAAATTAAGGTCGACGCCATTTTCTGCCAACAAGCCTTCAATACCAAATAAGCTAAAGGTAATACTCAAAATCATCATAATGGCAATGTTAGTGGCCAAAAATAGTAAGATTCTCATTTTTTATCTCTTCATTTTGCAATAATAATGCCTTTATAGACAAGGCTGTTAGTCAAATAGTCACAAAGTAATTTAATCAAATAGTGGGCAAGTAATCAAAGTATATTTATTGATAATAGGCGAAGTGTTAAAAATTTATTCGGGTGTTTTATTTAGACTGAAAATAAGCGATGTGCTGACTGGTTTTAGGTTTTACTCTGTCTGCATTATCAATGATTTTTTTGTGTTTACGGTTAATGTGACTTTATTTTACTTTCACGAGTCTAGATAGAGGTGGAAAATTATGATCACAATATTAAGAATACAAAACATTTAAAGGAAAGATATGAAAGCTCTAATTTTACTGATTGCTATTGTCATGGTTGCTCCTGTTCACGCAACGCAAAATATATTCAACGTGCTAGTGCAAGATACAAACTTAGTGAAAGATATTCGCGCTGAGGAAGAAAATATTTGGATTAAACTGGCAGCCGCTAATCTTGCTGATGAAATAATTATACGAATTTCAAGTAAAGATAAAGATTTATATCGTCCATGGTTTAATGGCAGTGTTGATCTTCAATCAAAAGGTTTTCGTGGTAACGATATCTGGTCTGATAGACTTCAGACCCAAGCTAACTTCGTAGAGTATTGGCACAAAGGTCGGTTAGTTCTTCATCTTCAGCGCAAGTAATGACATTTTTTGAATAGAGAGTCATCATTTTTTTAGTCTGTAATTTAGTGGCAGGCTAAATGCTGTTTCAGCGGATTCTTTAGTTTCAACCCAATCAACGGCGTAATTATCCATCAATAGACATTGAACTAAACCATCACCGATGATCTTGTCATCTTCGACGATTAATATGCGCATTTATTACTCCGCTTACTACAAAACTATCTATGATAAAATGTTAACCTTAAGGTCATATTAAGGCCTTTGCTTTATTGATCATTGATCATTGATCATTGATCATTGATTATTGACTATTATTAATGTTATTCAACGTTACTCAACACTCGGTGATATTTTTTCTACTGAGGCGAGATAACTAAATTCTGGATCGACCAACATTTCACCTTTCATCGCTTCACGTCCCAATAGCATCAAGTGGTTCATGCTTGACCGGTCGGTTAATGACAGTCTTACTGTCCATGTTAATTCGCCCATTACCGCCAACGTATTGATGATATAGCGACGTTCTTTTTCTCCGTTAGACGATTTTATACGTTTTCTATCGACTATCTTTGCCGAACATTTAATCGTTTTAGTGACATCGTGAGAATCAGGATGAAATTCAAAGTCCAACATGCCAGTGACTTTATTTTCAGAAATATGGTCAACATGGAGCGATGAAGTTTGCGCGCCAGTATCAATGCGGGTTGCAACCTCAAATAGCTCTAATTCGGGTAAATCAATAGTTTCTCTAGCACCGACAAGTATTTTTTCTTTCATATTATTCATTTCATTATGTTGTTGTAGCAGACAAAATTATATTTTACGGCACAAGTGCTAAAACAATAGCATATCATTGTTATTAAGAAATACTACGCCAAAAAGATGTTGCCGTTGTCAGCAATAATGACAGCTCTTATTGTTATAAGCGCCATAACTGTTCGATAAGCATAGCTTTTTTATTACTAAAGTAAAGTAGGGTGGCTTGATTTTCCACCCATTTAAGGAGTGTTTTTCTGGGGGTATATCATCAAATTTGTTTGAAATTAGAAGGAAATAGGTCTTCTCTTCGCCGGCAAAGATGATGGTTCAATTGCTTGCTCTGCAGAAACAAAGGTTTCTTTAGTGTTTGATTTACTCTTTTTAAGCGAGCTTTTAGTTCCAGCTCCACTGGGCTGTGCAGTCGTTGATGACTTTTGTTTTGGAGTATGGGCAACTTCAAAAATTTCGCCATCAAATTCAACGGTATCGCCATGACGAATTTTCTTTCGTTTTTGAAACTCAACTTCATTGTTAACTAGAACATAACCTTCGCTGATCACTATTTTGGCTTCGCCACCACCACCGACCATATTGGCAATTTTTAGTAATTTACAAAGCTCGATTGGTTCAACCGAAATATTAATAATAGGGTGTGCAGACATGTAACGTTAGCCTAGTGATATTAAATTTAATGGCAACAATTATAACATAAAGAAGTGTGACAAGGATAAGGTATAGATTATTTAGTCGTAAATTATATTATCGCACTTCGTCAATTAAAACAGGTCTTTTTAAAGCTCACTTAATATATAGCCTTGATAATTTAAATGCTTGGGTTAATGGTTAAGCTGACTTTCGGCTGATAAAGTTTCTGTATCTAGCTTTTTTAGCGGCAGTTAGTCGACCGCTTTGACAAACTGATCAAACTTTATGACCATTATTAGCCACAGCAAGGTTTACTTGGCTGAGGAATAAGTTGATGCTTTTTAAATGTTTTATACAATGCTAAAGTTTATAATTATGCCATAATCAAATTTACGGCGAACAGGGTAAATAACTTTTATTACTTGTTAAGAAAACATGAAAAGTTGCAGAACAACACTATGCATCCTTCTATTATTAGTGGTGTATCGCATTATTTTTTTCTTTACCCGGACACAGAGGCTAATTTGAATAAACTTGAAAAAAGTCAATTAAGTCAATTAAGTCAATTAGTAAAACGCTTGTACAGGTGCATGTTTGTCAAAGATGCTCAAGATGATAGCGTTCATACCATGGCTCTTTCGTTATGAGTATTTCACTTGTTGTTGCTGATGACCATGTGCTTATGCGCCAAGCATTAGTAAACTATTTAAAGGCAGGTAACGAGTTTACTATCTTGGCTGAATGTAAAGATGGAATAGAATTAATCAGTCAAACCTTAAAAACCGATCCTGATGTTGTGGTGATGGATATTTCTATGCCAAATATGAGCGGACTGGTGGCAATTGACAAACTATTGTCGCAACGGCCAACGACAAAAATATTAGTTTTATCCATGCACGACGAACTTGAGTATATTTTAGCGATGCAAAAAGCGGGTGCTAAAGGTTATATCCTCAAAGAGTCGTCCTCAGATCTTCTTATTCATGCGATTAAAGATGTTTATAACGGTAAAACCTTCTTTCCAAACTTATCTGCCAATAATTGTCAGCCGGCGTCCAACCCATTAGAAGTATTAACTCGTCGAGAAAGAGAAGTGTTTTTCTCAGTAATTGCCGGAAATACCAGTAAGAAAATAGCAGAATTACTCAATATGAGTGTAAAAACGGTGGAAAATCATCGCACCAAAATATATAAAAAGCTGCAGGTTGGCAGTGTGGCAGAACTACTAAGAATGGCTAATAAAGCAGGTCTTCTTGAATAGCGTTTATTTTATCTCATTTGAACTTTGCTAGAGACAAAAAAACGCCCTACAAGGAGGGCGTTTAATGAACGTAAATGTTATACGTACTCTGCTCTACATTTAGCTGTTATTACTCTGCGTTCGAACTTGTCCCTGAGACAAAGTAATTTTTATCTATTTAATTAGCGATAATCGCATAGCTAGCTCGAGTTACACCGTCTTCTGGATTAAATGTAGCAACCATTGTCGGTTGTAAATAAAATTGACCTTGCTCAAGGTTATAGCGAACACCTAACAGACCTTCGTTCAAAGCAATTTGCACATAACCGCGCATATCGCCAGCAATATCACTTTGGTCAGCAATCACGATTGATTCACCATGGTAATTAACCGTGATTTCATGCGCCTCGCTCAAGTCTACTGCCTCTTGATTTTTACCAATAACTTGCACGAGATTGTAAGCTAGCTGTGCACGAGTCAACGCTGATTCTCCGTGGAAGTCGCCATTATTATCAACCGTCATCACGGGACCAAATTGTTGTTTAGCATCTTTCAATACAGCAGCTTACATAGCAACTGATTCAGCAAAAAAGATGAAATAGGGGGTCCCCTAAGATTTGATAAATAACTGCTTAATTAGCAAACCTATACAGTGAATCATTTTAGAAAAAAAATATCAGTGAGTTGATCGTATTAGCGATTTTAATTTAGCTAATAGTTCTTTAGATAGGGGGAACCCCCTATTTACTCAGCCCCCCTTAACTCGATAGAGTGCTTGAGTGAATTATATACACCCCTTAACAATAACTAGAACGAGTGAAATAATGAAAAAATTTACCTTAAGTGCAATAGCAGCAGCAACCATGGCATTAACTATGCCGTCTCAAGTTTTCGCTAACGCTGCCATTGGTGAGCAGTTAGCTGAGTTTTTACCGACTATGGTTGGTTCTCAAACGGTTATGGCCGTAGTAACTTATAACCAATTAGAGCCGGTATCAACAACTCAACTAGAGCATCTTTCTGGACTAGGTATTAGTCAGGCTGTTCAGTTTGCTTCGGTTCCTGTTATTGGCGTAGTCGCTAACTTAGACCAAATTAAAGCCATTGCTCAACGTAGCGATGTGCGCTCGGTATGGTTAAATCGTGAGCTTGAATACTTTAATTCTGATGCTCGTCAAATCACGGGGGTTGATGCGGTTCAAGGTGCTGAATTTGAATTACAAAATGGCATTGAATATACCGGTAAAGGCGTAACTGTAATGGTTAATGACTCGGGTATTGATGCTACCCATCAGGATTTATTCTTTGGCGATAAAGTGATTGATAACGTGCAAGGTCTAACGCATGCAAGTTTATTAAGCATAACGGGTGTAACCGAAGGTCTAATACTTAAGAACCAACCTAACACAGATACTAATTCAGGCCACGGTACCCATTGTGCTGGCACTATTGCTGGATATGGTACTATGTCAGATGGCCTTTACCCAGGCGCAGCGCCAGATGCTAAATTAGTAGGCTATGGCTCAGGTGGCGTTATTCTTATTCTTGATACTATAGGCGCTTATGACTATGCCATTACTAAAGGTGATAGTTACGAAAATCCATTGCGCGTTATGAGCAACTCTTGGGGTTCAAGTGGAAAGTTCGACCCGACTGGCCCAGTTTCTCTAGCTTCATATAAAGCCCATAAAATGGGAATATTATCTGTATTTGCCGCAGGTAACTCAGGCTCAGGTGAAGATACGCACAACCCTTATGCACAAATTCCTTGGGGCATGTCTATTGGCGCAGGAGAAAAAGATGGCACACTAGCTGGTTTCTCTTCACGTGGTTATAAGTATGAATCTGGCGAGTTTGTGATGCCAGGTGGTGAAAAATGGACCTACAATAATGAAATTACTATCGTAGCTCCTGGTGTAGACGTTATTTCTACTCGTGCTGTTACTAATGCCGGCGCAAATGGTGGTGAAGCTGATGTAGACGCGATGGACCCTACTCATTTACCTTTCTATACCATGATATCAGGTACGTCGATGGCAACGCCTCATGTTGCTGGTATTGTTGCACTAATGTTAGAAGCTAATCCTGACTTAGATAACATGGCCATCAAAAAATTGTTACAAGAATCTGCGACTAATATGCCAGGTTACGAGCGCTTTGAAGTCGGTGCTGGATTTGTAAACGCGCGTGCAGCAGTAGCCGCAGCCAAAAACTATGATATGAACCACAGTGTCACGGTTAATAACCTACGCGGTAAAGTTTTCAATGCTAATACGCTAGTTGAAATTAGTGACACAAGCTATGAAACTTCTATCTGGTCAACACCCAATGGCGTCACAGAGCCACTAGGACTGCAAAATTCATTTGAATTTCACGTCAATAGTGAAGCATTGTGGGTTAAGGGCTCTGCGAGCTCATTGGCTAATACGGCTAAATTAGTTTTGATTGACCCTAAGGGCACAGAATACTTTGGTAACTTAACTTTACCTGTGCTTGAAACTGGTATGCGTGTTACGGCACCTGCAATGGCAGGTACGTGGACGGTTCGAGTTGACGGACTAACCTCTTTATCTGGCGTAAATCCAGATCCACTTAATCTAACTAATGGTCCAATGGCTCCTGAGAATTTCGACGTTAAAATAAATTTTGAAGACTTAATTGGCTTTGAAGGGGTAAACGATATATCCGCTCATCGTTATGAAAATGCGATAAAATATGCAGTAAGCAAAAGACTAATGGATGGTTTTAATAACGGTAATTTCAACCCTGATGCAAAGTTAAAACGTAAAGACTTAGCTAAGTACCTAGTCATGGGCGGCGCTGTTCGTCAATACCGTGAATTAGACAACGAGCCAAAGCCAGAGCTTAATTCAGTACCTAGTGGTTACCAAGCGTTTATTGAATCGGTATCGGTTAACGGTGGCGCATTGAAAGATAGCTTGCGTGAACAGCAGCCAGTTATGCTTAGTCAAAATGGTGAGTTTGCACATAACGGTCGTGTATCTAAAGTAGACCTAGCTTACAGCTTAGTTCAAATTCTAGGACTAGAATCAATGGCTAAAGCGTTTGATCCTGAGAAAGATGAAATTACGGTTGACTATAATGGTCAGACTATTGTGCTAGCAGATCAAGACAGCATTGCCGACGATATGAAAGGTTATGTGCAACTTGCCATACAGCTTTCATTATTGAATGTTCACTTTGATGTTACTCAAGGTACTTACGACTTAACGCCACAGTTGAACGCTAGCTTTGGTGGAAATTATAAAGTCACTCGTGCAGAATATGCTTTAACTGCCGGTCGTCTTTTTGGTCAATACTTTCAGTAAGCTCTTTGGTCAATACTTTGAGTAATTACTTTCGGTAACTAGTACCGCATATTAATCAGGAGGCCATTTGGCCTCCTTTTTTTACCTGTTAGCTACCCTTGCCACTCACACTGTTAATCATAGTTTCTGCTTTTTTCAGTATAGTTTTGATAAGCTAATGCTATGTTAAGCGATATCATTGACAAATTTTCCAAGTGATCTCTTGTTTGTTCTCTGCAGAGGTTGGTGAGCTGGTTCTATTTTTCTCGTTAGGTATTGCCTTGCAGTGATAGTCGAATTAATAGTTGGCAATTTGCAATTTGCAATTGGCAGT